>DASYCM010000328.1:0-4545 GCA_036500165.1 Pseudolabrys sp. | reverse complement strand
ATCGTCGACCTCGGTATCGCACTGGTGCCGGAAGGCCGCCGCTTGTTCCCGAAGCTGACGGTCGAGGAAAACCTGTTGCTCGGGGCGTCGCGGCCCAAGGCCCGCAGCGCGATCAAGAACAACCTCGCCTTCAGCTTCGAGGCTTTTCCACGCCTGGCCGAACGGCGTAGCCAGCTTGCCGGCTCGATGAGCGGCGGTGAGCAGCAGATGCTGGCGCTGGCCCGCGCCCTGATGCTGGCGCCGAAAATCCTGCTGGTCGACGAGCCCTCGGTCGGCCTCGCGCCTTTGCTGGTCGCGCGCACCATCGACGCCATCAAGCAGCTCAAGGAGCACTACCAGCTCACGGTGCTGATGGCGGAGCAGAATTTCACGCAGGCGATCCGCATCGCCGACCGCGGCTACGTCATCGTCCACGGCAAGATCGCCTTCGAAGGCCGCTCGGCGGATGAACTCAACAACAACGACCTGATCCGCCAGTTTTATCTGGGGATGTAGCGTCTTTCCGGCAAAGCAAAACGGCGCGGGATCGCTCCCGCGCCGTCCGCATTTCAGCCGTTGGGCGAAGCCTTACTTCGCCTTCTCGTAGGGATAGATCACCTTGCCGGTGGCCAGCGACGGCGGGGTCAGCACGGTCTGCACCGCCATGCCGCGCCATTGCTCGATGTCGTTGCCGTCCTTCACGTCATGATACTGCACCTGCATCATGCCGGAGGTGGTCCACTCGCCGCCCGGGCCGTACTTGAAGTCGCCCATGATGGTCTTGAGCGAAGCCTTGCGCAGCGCGTCGGCGATCTTCGCATCTTCGATGCTCTTGGCGCCTTCGATGCCCTGTTTGAGGACGTCGAGATAGGCGTAGCCCCAGCCACCGAGATAATAGCCGAGCGGATCGACGCCTTCGGCGCCCGCGCGCGACTGATACTTTTTGAAGAACTCGGCTGCCGGCGCCATCATCTTCTCGGACGGCACCCAGGTTTCGTAATTCACAATGCCGTTGAGCTTGGAGCCGAGCTTCTGCTTGAACACGGTCGCCTGCAGGCCAACCATGGCGCCGCCGATGATCTTCGGGTTGTAGTTGGCTTCCTTGACCGCCAGCACGATACCGACCGACGACAGTGGGTACGAGCACACCACGACGACGTCGGCGTTGGTCGCCTGCACCGCACGCACGATCGGCGAGAAGTCGGCGGTGCCCGGCGGGAAGGTCTTGTCGTAGACGATCTTCAGGTTGAAGGTCTTGGCGTTCGTGCGCGCGCCATCGCAGGCGTTACGCGAAAACTCGGCGTCTTCGGCCACCAGCGCCACCGTGGTCGGCTTCGGCGTCTGCGCCAGCGCGACCTGGAACAAGCCTTCGGTAAAGGAAGGCTTGGTTTGCGGACCGGTCGGGATCACCGAGAAATAGTTCGGATATTTGAACTCGCCGTTCACATCGAGCCCGAACAGCGAGACGAAAGTCTTCTTCTTCTGCATCACGATCGGCATCGCCGGCGCGATCATGTTGGTCGCATAGCCCGAGACCACGAGTTCGACTTTGTCGACGTCGAGCAGCTTGGTGTAGATGCCGGGCACGGTCGAGGGGTTCGACTGATCGTCGTAGTAGACCAGCTTGACCGGGCGGCCGAGCACACCGCCCTTGGCGTTGGTCTCTTCTTCCCAGATCTTCATGCCGAGCAAGGTTTGCTTGCCGTTGGCGGCAAGCGGGCCGGTCAGCGCCATGCTGAAGCCGATCTTGATCGGCTCCTTGCTCTGGGCATTGGCTTGGCCACCGGAGATGGCGACGGCCGCGAGAGCGACAACCGCTCCCGCAATGCCGGCCAAAGTCCGGGATTTCAGTTTATTCAGCATCGTGCTTCCTCCCGAGGAATTCGTTTTTTATAGGTTCCCGATATTGCCAGCGTGGCGGCCAATGGTCCATCCGCCAAATTGCCCGTGAGGCCCGACTTTTGGGCAGTTCCGCACGGCAAAAAGGTACGGCGCGGCCAGACTGGCCGGGCCGCACCGTTCGTTCCCCAAATCGACCCAAAGTGGGCGGCGGTGGGCCGCCTACTGCCGGGCCTTCTCGAACGGATAGATCACATTGCCTGACTTGTATTCGGTCGGCGTAATGATGGCCAAGGTATCGGGATTCTTGAACTGCTCGATACCGTTGCCTTTGATGCCGCGGAATTGAGCCTGGAAAACCCGCGACTTCGCCCACTCCCCGTTCGGCGCGAACTTGATGTCGCCAACGATTGTCTTGAACGTTGTCTTGCGCAGCACCTCGGTCAGCTTGGCGTCATCCGTACCTTTGGCTTCGACAATCGCCTGCCCGAGAATCTCGACATAGGCATAGCTGAACGGCGCCATGTAGTAACCGAGCGGATCGACGCCGGCTTTCGCCGCGCGCTCCTGATATTTCTTCAGGAACGCATCTGTGCCGTCGAACATCAGCGATTTCGCCGGCAGCCAGAAGTCGTAGTTCATGTAGCCGTTGAGCGCGGGGCCGAGCTTGGTCTTGAACACGGTCGATTGCAGGCCAACCATGGCGCCGCCGATCATCTTCGGATTGAGCTTGGCTTCGTTCGCCGCCAGAACCATGCCGACCGAGTCGAGCGGGTAAGAGCAGATGACGACGAGGTCTGCATTGGTCGCCTGGATCGCGCGCACGATCGGCGCGAAATCGGTGGTCGAAGGCGGATAGCTCTTGTCGTAGACGATTTTCAATCCGTGCTTCTTGGCGTTCTCACGCGCGCCATCGGAAGCATTCTTGGAGAACTCCGCGTCGGCGGCGACGATTGCAACCGTCACCGGCTTCGGATTCTGCACCATTGCAGTATCGAAGAATCCCTTGGTGAAGGATGTCTTCGGTTCAGGCCCCGACGGGATCATGGCGAAGTAGCGGTCGTATTTGAAATCGTCGTTCACGCCGAGACCGTAGAGGGCAATGAACGCTTTCTTGCGCTGCATGGCGATCGGCATCGCCGGCGCGATCATGTTGGTACCGTAGCCACCGACGATGACGTCGACTTTGTCGACATCGAGTAGCTTGGTGTAGATGCCAGGTACGGTCGATGGATTGCTCTGGTCGTCGTAGTTGACGAGCGCGACCGGCCGGCCGAGCAAGCCGCCCTTCGCATTGATTTCCTCGACCCAGATTTCCATCGCCAGCAGTGCCGACTTGCCATTCGGTCCGAGCGGCCCGGTCTGCGACATGCCGAAGCCGATCTTGATCGGCTGCTTGTCTTGTTGCTTGTCTTGCGCGACGGCAGCAGCCGTCATGACGCCAGCCAAAACGGCGAGCGCCAGCATTCCCTTCTTCAGGTTTTGCAGCATGGTTATCCCTCCCAGGATGTGACTTCTTATTTTTATTGACGACCAGTTTAGGCCCATCGCGACGAGGCGTGCCAGCGGCAATTGGGCGTCATGCTGCGGTGCAATCGCAATGAAACCCCGGAATTCGCGACAGCGGACTTGTGCGCCTCGCCCGCGTCTTCATTATGCGCCTCAAACGACGAGGAAACGGAGACACTGGGAATGCCGCGCAAGCTCATCGACATTTCGATCCCGCTGGAGAACGACGTCGCCGCCGATCCGCCGGGATACGGCCCGGCGATCCAGTATCTCAATCATGAGGATACGGCGCCGGACATTCTCAAGTTCTTCCCCGGCCTGAAGAAGGAAGACTTGCCGGACGGTGAAGGCTGGGGCTTTGAGTGGGTCAAGCTATCGACACACTGCACCACGCATCTCGATGCGCCGTACCACTTCGCCTCCACGATGGACCATGGCAAGCGCGCGCTCACGATCGATGAAGTTCCACTTGAATGGTGCTTGCAACCCGCGGTGAAGCTCGACTTCCGGCATTTCCCCGATGGCTATGTCGCTACCGCCAACGACGTCGAGGCGGAACTCAAGCGCATCGGCCACACGCTTTCACCGCTTGAAATCGTGGTGGTGAACACGAGCGCCGGCAAAGCCTACGGCCAGCCCGACTATGTCTCGCGCGGCTGCGGCATGGGCCGCGAGGCCACGCTATACCTCACCGAACGCGGCGTGCGCGTCACCGGCATCGACGGCTGGAGCTGGGACGCGCCCTTCGTCCACACAGTGAAAAAATACATGGAAACCCACGACCCGAAGCTCATCTGGGAAGGCCACCGCGCCGGCCGCGAGATCGGCTACTGCCACATCGAGAAACTGCACAACCTGGAAAGTTTGCCCTCCAACGGTTTCATGGTGAGCTGCTTCCCGGTGAAGATCCGCGGCGGTTCCGCCGGCTGGACGCGGGCTGTCGCAATCATTGATTAGAAGATTTGCATTGATGCTTGAGGCGCGCTGCAACGAAAGGTAGCATCCCTCTCAACAAAAAACGGCGGCAGAAGGCCGCTACAAACATCCTGGGAGGATCACGTGGATAGACGCAATTTTGTTGCCGGCAGCGCGGCTGCGGCGGCAGGTCTTGCAACAGGCCTGACAATCCATCCGGCCTTCGCGCAGGAAACCTATCCGGCGCATGCGATCACCGTGATCAATCCATTTCCACCGGGCGGTGCGTCCGACGTCGTGACG
>DASYCM010000327.1:0-2519 GCA_036500165.1 Pseudolabrys sp. | reverse complement strand
AATCGCCGGACGCCGAAGCCGCTCTCCTGGCGCCGTGAGCATGACAAGCGCCGCTTCGGCTCGGCTGATCGGCGAGCTTACCTTTCCTGAAGTCTCCGGGCGTCTCAGCGCCACGTCGATCCTGTGCCTGCCGATCGGCTCGATCGAGCAGCATGGTCCGCATTTGCCGCTGAACACCGATGCGGTGCTGGCGGAGGGCATCACGCGCCTGATCGTCGCGCGCTGGGGCGAAGCGCTCGACCTGTGGCAGTTGCCGACAATCTCGGTCAGCCTCGCGCGCGAGCATGAATGGGCGCCGGGGACGCTGTCGCTGTCGGTCGCAGGCATGACCGCCTATCTGCACGATCTCGGCCGCACGATTTCCAAGTCGCTGCCGGCGCGCAATCTGATGATCGTCAACGGTCACGGCGGCAATCGCGGCATTCTGGAAGCGCTCGCTTTGGATTTGCGCGCCGATTACGGGCTGAACGTCTGCGTCTTTCACCCGGCGTCCCTCGCGGATACCGCCGCCGGCACTGCCGCGCCGGAAATTCACGGCGGCAAGAACGAAACCTCGATGATGCTGGCCATAGCTCCGCATCTGGTCCGCAACGACAAAATCGCGAGCCTCAAAAATCCGCCGGACGGTGAGACGGTCCGCAAGACCATCCTGCAGCGCAGCGTCACGTGGCCGTGGAGCAGCGACGAAAAGGGCCTCGCGGATACCGGGGTCATCGGCGACCCCAAAACGGCCTCGGCCGAATACGGGCAACAGATCATCGACCGTGCGGTCGAGACCGCAGGCGCGGTGCTCAAGCAGCTTTTGCAACGCCAGCGAGCCTGAAAAGGCCAATACCCTCATAGGCCTAGCGGAAAAGCGCGGGCCTAGCGGGCTTCTATTCATCGCCGAAAGTGCCTATACCAATCCCGCGATTAGGCCGTTCCGGCCGGGAAACTCGGGCATGGCGCTTCCACTCATTGTCGGTATCAGCGGAGCTTCCGGCGCAATCTATGGCGTCCGGCTGATTGAGGCGCTGCGCAAGGCCAAGGTGCCGTCGCATCTGGTCATATCCAAATCGGCGGCGCTGACGCTCAAGGAAGAATGCGACCTCACGGTCAACCAGGTCCGTGACATGGCGGACGTGACCTATTCCAACGGCGATATTGGCGCGGCGATATCGAGCGGCTCGTTCAAGACGCTGGGGATGGTGATCATCCCATGCTCGATCCGCACCGTCTCCGATATCGCCTACGGCACGACCGATACACTGCTCAGCCGCGCCGCTGACGTCGTGCTGAAGGAACGCCGCCGTCTCGTTCTGGTGGTGCGCGAGACGCCGTTGCATCTCGGTCATCTGCGTACCCTCACGGCCGCGACCGAGAGCGGTGCCATCATCATGCCGCCGGTGCCGGCCTTTTATCACAGGCCCAAGACCATCGACGACATTATCAATCAGACCGTAGGTCGTTGTCTCGATCTGTTCGATATCGACAGCGGCCTCGTCAAGCGTTGGAACCCCGACGCCCTCGAAGGGAAAGACTGAAGAATGACCGACTCGCCGCGTACCTATCCCGACCTGCACGAACATCTCGCCGAACTCGACAAGCGCGGCCTACTGCGCACGATCGACAAGCAGATCGACAAGGACTCGGAAATGCACCCGCTGGTGCGCTGGCAGTTCGTCGGCGGCATGGCGGAAAACGAGCGCAAGGCGTTCCTGTTCACCAACATCGTCGACGGGCTCGGCCGCAAGTACGACATACCGGTCGTCGTCGGCGCCATGGCGGCCAATCCCGCAGTCTACAGCGTCGGCATGCGCGCTGAACTTTCCGACATTCAGGCGAAGTGGGATCACGCTATCGCCAATCCGGTCGAGCCGCGGCTGGTCAACAACGCGCCCTGTCATGACGTCGTCATCGAGGGCGATGCGCTGAAAGGCGAGGGCCACGGCCTCGACATGATCCCGATCCCGATCTCGACGCCGGGCTTCGACAATGCACCGACGCTGACCGCAACCAATGTCGTCACCAAGGATCCGGAAACCGGCGTGCAGAACATGGGCACGTATCGCGCGGCGCTCAAAGCGCCGGATCGTCTTGTCGTGCGCATGGCGACGCGCGTCGGCGGCGCCGGAGGCTATCAGCATTATCTGAAGTACCAGAAGATGGGAAAACCGATGCCGTGCGCCATCGTGCTCGGCTGCCCGCCTTATGTCGCCTTCATGGGCCCGCAGAAGCTGCCGGTTGGCGTTGATGAGTTGACGGTGGCGGGTGGTCTCGCTGGCGGTCCGATCAACATCACGAAAGCGTGCACGGTCGATCTGACGGTACCGGCGGAATCCGAATTGGTGATCGAAGGCTTGATCGACACCGTCAATCTTGAGCCGGAAGCACCGTTCGGCGAGTCGCACGGCCACGTCGCGCTCGAAGAATTCAACATGCCGATGCGCGTCACCGCGATCACGCATCGCAAGAAGGCGGTGATCCCGTCCTACATCAGCCAGGTGGCGCCGAGTGAATCGAGCGTCATCAAGCGCGTG
>DASYCM010000326.1:0-6521 GCA_036500165.1 Pseudolabrys sp. | reverse complement strand
ATTGTTAAGCTTTTTGTCGTCGCCTTCGGTTTTGACGTCGGTGTCCATCTGTCCCCCAAATTCTGAATCGCGGTAGTGTAGCGGAATGCGCTCTTATTTCAGCTTTCCCAGGCCGGGGAATACCTTCTTTACGTCTTTGCTGGTGGGGCTATTGGCAGCCATTGCCGCCATGGCCGCTCACGCGGCCGATCGCGTGCGCTTCGGCACCAACTGGGTGGCGGAAGCCGAACACGGCGGCTTCTATCAGGCGGTCGCCGACGGTACCTACGCCAAATACGGCCTCGACGTGACCATCGTCCCCGGCGGTCCGAGCGTGAACAACCGCATCCTACTGCCGGTCGGCAAACTCGACTTCTTCATGAGCGCCAACACGCTGCAATCCTTCGACGCAGTGGCGAACAATATCCCGACCGTCGCCGTCGCAGCGAGCTTCCAGAAAGATCCGCAGGTCTTTGTCGCGCACCCAGACGTACAGAAATTCGATGACCTCAAGACGCGCACTTTGTTCGTCTCGCAGGAGGGCATGGCGAGCTATTTCCAGTGGCTCAAGGCCGACTTCGGCTTCGACGAGAAGAAAGTGAAGCCCTACACCTTCAATCCGCAGCCGTTCCTCGCCGACAAATCCTCCGCGATGCAGGGCTACGTGACGTCCGAACCTTATGCGATCGAGACGCAAGGCGGCTTCAAGCCCAAGGTGTTCCTGCTCGCCGACCACGGCTTCGACACGTACTCGACCTTGATTGAGACGCGGCGCGATCTGGTCGAGAAAAAGCCCGATCTCGTTCAGCGCTTCGTCGATGCCTCGGCGATCGGCTGGTACAATTACATTTACGGCAACAGCAAGTCGGGCAACGATCTCATCAAGAAACAAAATCCGGAAATGACCGACGCGCTGCTCGCCTATTCCATCGCCAGGATGAAGGAATACGGTATTGTCGATTCCGGCGACTCGACGACCCTCGGCATCGGCGCCATGACCGACGCGCGCATGAAAAGCTTCTACGACAAGATGGTACGCGCCGGCGTCGTGAAGCCGGGTCTCGACATCAAGCGTGGCTACACGCTGCAATTCGTCAACAAACGCGTCGGCATCGAGTTGCGGCCGAAATAGTAGTTTTCGTCATGGCGCAACCCTCAATAACCGGCCCGATTGTCAGTCTCCGCAACGTCTCCAAGACGTTCGAGAACGGCACGCTCGCGCTGAGCGGCTTTAATTTCAACGTGCGCGAAGGTGAGTTCGTCTCATTGCTAGGCCCGTCCGGCTGCGGCAAGTCGACGGCGCTGCGCGTTCTCGCCAGTCTTGCCGATCCGAGCGAGGGTACGGTCGACTGGGCCGGCAACGCGGCACAGCTCGGCTTCGTGTTTCAGGAGCCGACCTTGATGCCGTGGGCGAGTGTCGCCGACAATGTGCGGCTGCCGCTCAAGCTTGCGCATGCCGGCGAAGCAAGGTCGAAGGCCGCAGTTGCACAGGTGCTGGCGCGCGTCGGCCTCACCGAATTTGCGCAAAGTTATCCGCGCGAATTGTCCGGCGGTATGAAGATGCGCGTTTCGATTGCGCGGGCGCTGGCGACCGAGCCGCAATTGCTGCTGATGGACGAGCCCTTCGCGGCGCTCGACGAGATCACCCGTTTCAGGCTCAACAATGACCTGCTGAAAGTGTGGCAGGAGCTTCGCCGTACTGTCGTCTTCGTCACGCATTCGGTGTTTGAGTCGGTCTACCTGTCGCAGCGCATCGTGGTGATGACGCCGCGACCCGGCCGCGTCTTCGCCGAAATCGAAGTGTCCGCGCCTTATCCGCGTGAAGACCGCTATCGCATGTCACCTGAATATGCTGGCTATTGCCGTCAGGTCGCGGACGCGCTCGCCGCGGCGATGGAGGGCGCGCCGTGAACGCTCGCTTGCTCAGCATCGCGTTGCCGGTCATCGTGCTCGCCGCGACGGTGCTCGCGTGGGATCTCGTGGTCCGCATCTTCGACATTCCGCCCTTTGTGCTGCCGGCGCCGGGGCTCGTCGTCACCACACTTGTCACCGACTTCGCATTGCTGATGCAGTCGCTGCTGGTGACGCTCACTATTACGTTCGAAGGATTTGTGCTCGCGGCGGTCGGCGGCATTCTGCTCGCCGTCGTCTTCAATCAATGGCGGCTTATCGAACACGCGTTTTATCCCTATGCCGTCATCCTGCAGGTGACGCCTGTCGTTGCCATCGCGCCGTTGCTGCTAGTCTATCTGCCGCAATCGCTCGCCATTCTGGCCTGCGCCTGGATTGTGGCGTTCTTCCCGGTGCTGGCGAACACGACGCTCGGTCTCAATTCGGTCGACCACAATCTGCTGGCACTGTTCGAGTTGTACAAGGCCTCGCGCTGGCAGGTGCTGTGGCAACTGAAATTACCGGCGGCGCTGCCGCAGATTCTGACGGGCTTGCGCATTGCCGGCGGTCTTTCGCTGATCGGCGCGGTAGTCGCGGAAATCGCCGCGGGCTCGGCCGGCGCCGGTTCAGGACTTGCCTATCGTATCGTCGAGTCCGGTTACCGGCTCAATATTCCGCGCATGTTCGCGGCGTTGTTGCTGCTATCGCTCGCCGGCATCGCCATCTTCTTCGCGCTGTCGGCGCTGTCGAATTTCCTGCTCGGCCGCTGGCACGAAAGCGCCGCGGAACGCGAACGCTAGATCAGCCGCGTTATTTTGAAGGTGACGATAAAGACCAGCAGCAGGACGCTCATGCTGAAGTTGACGGCGAATACGGTCCAATTGATCCGGGCCGGGATACGCAATCCATACAGCGCGCAGGCAGCGCACAGGAAAGCCGCCGCAGCATAGGCGGTCAGCGCCAACGGTGCGGCGTCGGCAAATTCCAGCATGACGCCAAGGTGATCGGCGTTGTAGCCGATGACGGCGGCCGACAAGACCAGATTGACGATGAGCGCCGGCGTCATGCCCTTTCGCAGCACCGTCGCCCAAACCAACGCCGCGACATGCGCGAGCACGATCGCAGCGGCAAGGCCTGTGCCCATGAACTGGTCGACAAGTACTCTCATGCGCCATTCATCCTTTAAAACCGCGAGACCATGCCGAGCAGGGCCATCACGCAGACGACCTCGATCAAGCCGCGATGAAAGCGGAAGGTAAGAATCGCCGCCGTCACCGCCAGTAATGCCGCTTGCTTGTCGAGTGCGGCGGGATCGAAGGCAAACCAGCGCAGCCACCCGGCGTGCTTTTCGGTCACCGTGCCGAACAGCACATGCAGTGCGAACCAGACTGACAGATTTAGGATGACGCCGACGACCGCGGCGGTGATCGCCGCCAGCGCGCCGGATAGTTGGCGATTGGCGCGCAACCGCTCGACGAAAGGTGCGCCGGCGAAAATCCACAACATTGACGGGACGAACGTCACCCAGGTCGTCATCGCCGCGCCGAGTACGCCGGCCATGATCGGTGAAAACGGCGCGGCGTCGCGGAAGGTGGCAAGGAAGCCGACGAACTGCGTCACCAGGATCAGCGGGCCGGGCGTCGTCTCTGCAAGGCCAAGGCCGTCGACCATTTCCGGTGCGGTCATCCAGCCGTAAGTCTCGACCGCTTGTTGCGCCATGTAGGCAAGCAATGCGTAAGCGCCGCCAAAGCTGACGACGGCGAGCTTCGAGAAGAAAAGCCCAACACTGACCAGCACGTGATGCGGTCCGAGCAAAAGCGCCGCGAGTGCGATGGGCGCGAACCACACCAGCACGCCGGTGATCGAGGCAATGGCGAATTGCCGCCAGCGATCCGGGGCGGGTGGCGGCACATCTTCGATCTTGGCGCCGACGCCAAGTTGTTCAGGCGCACGGCGCGACACGAGATAGCCGATGAGTGCGGCGCCGCCGACGATCAATGGGAACGGAAGTTCAAGGAAGAAGATTCCGATGAAAGCGGCTGCCGCCAGCGCCAACAGCACTTGAGTCTTGAGCGCGCGCTTGCCGATACGGACCAGCGCCTCAATAACGATCACCAGCACCGCAGCCTTGATGCCGAACAGCGCGCCGTCGATCAGCGGTACGCCGCGTCCGAGCGCGTACAAGAGGCTCAGGCCCAGCATCACCAGCGCGCCGGGCACCACGAACAGAATGCCGGCGGCAAGCCCGCCGCGCACGCCGTGCAGCAGCCAGCCGAGGTAAGTCGCGAGCTTTTGCGCCTCCGGGCCGGGCAGCAGCATGCAGAAATTCAGCGCGTGCAGGAATCGCGCCTCGTCGACCCATTTCTTTTCATCGACGACGACGCGATGCATCAACGCAATCTGCGCCGCCGGCCCGCCGAAATTGATGCAGCCGATCTTAAGCCAGACGTTGAAGGCTTCGGCGAAGGTTGGCTTCGCCTCGGTGATGCTTTCGTTCATCTCATGCCGCCTTTACGGGCCAATTGTGCCGTTCGTCGGCGGCAAAGCGCAGCCACGCGAACAGCGCATCGTAGACCATGAAACCGCGTTCGAGCAGGCCGTGATCATCATCCCCAGCCAATTGGGACAGGCCGAGCGAAATGGCATGCAGTCCCGCGGCCTCCGGCGCGATGTCGGGCCGCGCTGTATCGGCGCCGCGCACGATCAGGGCCAGCCGCGCCAGCGACGGCTCGCTTTCCAGCCCGAACAGTTTGAGCATGGTATCGAACGAGCAGCGCTCGCCCTCGTGCGAGATTTCGACATTGGGAATGTCGAACGGGATGCCGCCGAACTCTTTGGCGGCGGCTTCGACGTAGTCTGGGTCGACAAAAACGATCTTCGCTTGTGGGTCGATGAATCGCCGGATTAGCCACGGGCAGGCGATACGGTCGATCTTCGGCCGCCGCCGCGTTACCCAAACGCTCGGTCGTTGTGGCGCGAAGCGCTTGAAGGTCTCGCGGTCAACTTCAGGCAACCCGGCGCTGGTCCATGCGAAGCTGCCACCTTCGAGCATCGAAGCTTCATAACCGGCACCGCGCAGTTCGGCTGTGATGAACTGACTCAGTTCTTTACCCGCCTTGCAGGCGACGACGATGGGCCGCGTTTTGTCGAGCGATGTTACCCACTGCGCGTATTCCGTCGGTTCGCGCCAGATCGATGCGGGCAGCAGGCCGGGAAGCGAGTCGACAATATCGCGCCGCCGCACGTCGATAAGCTGCGGTGTGTCCGGAGTGCCGATGAGATGCCAGAGCTGTTGTGGTGTGATCGCGTAAGCTGGAGACAGCATAGGTCCCCTCCGTAAACGAAGGAGACGGTGCTTGGGCTCCTGAGCCTGAAGGGGCGACCGTCGTTGGCCCCACGCATGACAGCTAACGCTGCCGTCGGGTGCACGTCAATGAAAGAACGCCGGTACAACGAGCGAGCATCCGGAAATCAGCAGCAAGATGAGGATGACCTTGCGAAACGCCGCGTCGTCGAGTCTGCCGTAGAGTTTGATGCCGACCCACAGGCCCGCAAGCAGTGCCGGCAGGCCCATGAAGAAAAGCTTGAGTGTTGCGGCTTCGAATAGATGTCCGCCCGCGGCGAACGTCAGCGTCGCCATCGTCATGGTGAAGAACAGCACCGGCTGAAAGATTGCGCGCTGCGCATCTTTCGCGCCGCCGCCGAGTTGGACCCAGATTGTGCTGATGACGCCGCCAAGGCCGGTAAGGCCGCCGAGCAATCCGTTCAAGACGCCGATGCTTGTGTCGATCGCGCGGTTGGATTTGACCGGCGTGAAGGCCGGCCGCACGAGATTATACGTGCTGTAGGCGACCAGCAGCACACCGACGCCGATGCGCACATACGCAGGGTTCAGATACGTGACGAGATAAGCGCCGGACGGCACGCCAACCGCGCCGCCGATGACGAACGGCAATATCCGCCGCCATTGCAGTGCCGTGTGGACTTTCCAGATGCCGTAGGCCTGATTGACCATTCCGTAAGCGGCGATCAACACCGCCGCCTGCAGCGGCGAGATGATGTGCAGCCAGATGCCCGATACGACGAGGCCGGCCGCGAAGCCGGTGAGGCCGCTGGTGAAACCGCCAAGAAATGTTGCGAGAAGAAAAAGTCCGAGAGTGATGCCGTCCATGATGTACCCCCCAAATATCGTCCAAGCGAAAGCGATCAGCGCTTGGATGGACAAGGGTCACATCTGACGGGGAGGCTGCGACTACCCCACGCGAGTCATTTACCGCGCGGCGGAGCGTTCAGCAAGCTCAGCTGAACCAAGAGAACGGCACGACTAGCGAAACGCCGGAGATCAGCAACAGGATCAGCACGATCCTGCGGAAGGCCGAGTCGTCGAGTTTGCCGTACAGTTGGATGCCGACCCAGGTGCCGGCGGCCATGCAGGGCAGGCCGAGCAGATAGAGCTTGATGAATTCGCTCGTCACCGCGCCGGCGACGGACAGCGACACCGTCGTCATCAACATCGTCGAAAACAGCACCGGCTGGAAAATGCCGCGCTGCCGGTCCTTCGACCAATTCCGCAGCTGGCACCAGATGACGATGATAATGCCGCTCAAGCCGGTCATGCCGCCGAGCACACCGTTGACCGCGCCGACGCCGGC
>DASYCM010000325.1:0-3540 GCA_036500165.1 Pseudolabrys sp. | reverse complement strand
TGACCGATCTCAACAAGGCCAAAATGGATTTTCCGGCGAATCGCCTGTTGCCCAAGGATCTGTTCGATTGGCAGAGCACCGTCGAATTCATGCTCGGCCCGTTCGCCACCGGCAAGGAGCTCAGCGAGATTTCCGCTTTCGACATGGCTCGCGCGGTTGAGCGCGACAATGGCAGCTTCTGCCATCAAGGCTATGGTGCGCTGCTGACGAAGCTCGGCACCGGCTTTGGTGCGCAACTGTCGACGCCGGTCGAGGCTATTCTGTGGGGCAACAAGTTCGCGGTCGATACGCCAAAAGGAAACTTCATCGGCAAGGCCATTATCGTGACGGTATCGACCGGCGTGCTGACCTCGGACAAGATCGAGTTCATTCCGCCGCTGCCCAAGCGGCAGCTTGACGCAGCGTCGAAGCTTTCGCTCGGCAGTTATGACCACATCGCGCTGGAGATGCCGGGCAATCCGCTCGGCCTGCAGAAGGATGACATGGTGTTCGAGCGCGCCGACGGCACTAAAACTGCGGCGCTGCTGGCCAATGTGTCGGGTACCGATCTGCATCTGGTCGAAGTGGCCGGTTCGTTCGGCCGCGAACTCTCGGCGCGGGGCGAGGCGGCGATGATCGCCTTTGCCGGTGACTGGCTGGCGTCGTTGTTCGGCAACAATGCCAGGCGGGCGATCAAGCGCAGCCACGCCACGCGCTGGAATGCTGACCCGTTATCTTTCGGCGCCATGTCGGCGGCAGGTCCGGGCAACGCGGATGCGCGCAAGATCCTGATGGAGCCGCTCGGCGGCAAGGTGTTTTTCGCTGGTGAGGCGGTGCACGAAACGCAATGGGGCACGGTCAACGGCGCGTGGGACTCCGGCACGCGCGCCGCGGAAGCGGCCTTGCGCAGGCTCGGTGTTTCTACCGACCGTGATGAGAAGCCGGCCAGGCAAAAGCGTCGTCGCCGATGAGGCAAAGGCCGAAGGCGCTGATCGCATGGTCGAGCGGCAAGGACAGCGCCTGGGCCTTGCATGAGGCTCGGCGCGAGGGCGCTTACGAGATCGTCGGCGCGCTGACGACAGTCACCGATACGTTCGAGCGCGTCAGCATGCATGGCGTGCGCGAGGAATTGCTGCGCGCTCAGCTCGAAGCCGCCGGGCTGCCGTCGATCACGGTGCGCATCCCGTTTCCCTGCACCAACGACATCTACGAAGCGAAGATGGCGGCGGCGATGCAGGATGCCGTGGCCGAGGGTGTGACGCACGTCATCTTCGGCGACCTGTTCCTCGCTGACCTGCGAGCTTGGCGCGAGGCCAAGCTCGCCGCGATCAACTTTACGGCGGTGTTCCCGATCTGGATGCGGCCGACCGATGTGCTGGCGCGTGAAATGATCGCGGCCGGCGTCGAGGCGCATCTGGCGGTCGTCGATTTGAAGAAATTATCGGCGGATTTCGCTGGCCGCCGCTTCGACGCGTCGCTGCTCGGCGATCTTCCCGGCGGTATCGATCCCTGCGGCGAGAACGGCGAATTTCATTCGTTCGTGTCGGCGGGGCCGATGCTGTCGCGGAAAATTCCGGTCAGCGTCGGCGAGACGGTCGAGCGCGAAGGATTTGCGTTCGCGGATTTGCTGCCGGGCTAGCCGCGCAGCACGCCGCCGGTTTTTTTCGAGACCTCAGCGACGATCTTCTGACCAAGCGCGTCGATTTCCGCGTCGGTCATGGTTTTGTCGCGCGGCTGCATGGTCACGGCGATAGCTATCGACTTCTTGCCGGGCTCGATGCCGGTGCCTTCGTAAACGTCGAATACTGCGATCGCAGTGATGAGCTTCTTGTCGATGCTTTGCGCGGTGCGCACGATATCGGCGGCCTTCACCTTGCTGTCGACGACGAACGCAAAGTCGCGCTCGACCGGCTGGAACGGCGACAGCTCAAGCAGCGGCTTGGCGCGCGTCGGCTTGGCCTTGGCCGGCGGAATATTCTCGAGAATGACCTCGAAGGCCACCAGTGGGCCGTCAGCCTTGAACGTGGCGAGCGTGCGCGGATGCAGTTCGCCGAAATGGCCGATGATGTTCTGCGGGCCGATTTGAATGGTGCCGCTGCGGCCGGGGTGGAACCACGCCGGACTGCCCGGCACGACCTGCAACGCCTGCATCGGTGCGCCCGCGGCAGCGAGCACGGCGAAAGCGTCGGCCTTGGCGTCGAACACGTCGACCGGCTCCGGCTTGCCCGACCAATGACGGCCGATGCCCGAACCCTTAGCCAGCGCGCGGCGCAGGCCGCTCGCGGCAGTGAATTGATCCTCGGGCTTGTCGCCTTTGAAAATCTGGCCAACTTCGAACAGCGCCACATCGGCGAAGCCACGGTCGGCATTGCGCTGCGCCGCCATGACGAGACCGGCGATCAGGCTTGGACGCATGTCGGAGAGTTCAGCGGCAATGGGATTGGCCAGCGCCAGTTCCGGCTTACCGCCGCCAAAGTGTTCGGCCTCGCGCTTCGACACGAACGACCAAGTCACGGCCTCGACGAGGCCACGCGCCGCGAGCGTGCGCTTGGCCTTGCGGGTGCGGGTCTGGATTAGCGTCAGCACGGCTTTGCGCGGATTGTCGCCGCGCGGGAACGGTGTTGACGGTATCTGATCGACGCCGGCGATGCGCACCAATTCTTCGACGATGTCGGCCCGGCCATGTACGTCCGGGCGCCATGACGGCACCGCGATCTTCAGGCGGTCAGCAGGGCCGGCGATAAAGAAGCCGAGCTTCTCCAGGGTGCGGCGGACTTCCCGATCGGTCAGCTTCATGCCGGCGAGACGTGGCAGTTCGCTCAGGGGGAAGTCGACGACGGTTTCTTTCGCGACGGGAGTGCCGGCAGTTACGGCTTCGGAGGCTTCGCCGCCGCACAGCTCGATCACCATCTGCGTGGCGAGGTCGAGGCCCGGGATCATGAAATTCGGATCGACGCCGCGCTCGAAGCGATAGCGCGCGTCGGTATTGATGCCGAGCTTGCGTCCGGTCTGCGCGATGTTGATCTCGTCCCACAGCGCCGACTCGATCAGCACGTTGGTTGTGTTCTCGTCGCAGCCCGAGGCTTCGCCGCCCATGATGCCGGCGAGCGATTCGACACCCGCATCGTCGGCGATCACGCACATGGCGTTGTCGAGTTCGTAGGTCTTGCCGTCGAGCGCCGTGAGCTTCTCGCCGTTCTGCGCGCGGCGCACGATGAGATTGCCCTTCACCTTGGCGGCGTCGAACACATGCAGCGGACGGCCGCGGTCGAAGGTGATGAAGTTGGTGATGTCGACCAGGGCATTGATCGGACGCAGGCCGATGGCTGCAAGCTTATCCTGCAGCCACTTCGGCGACGGGCCGTTCTTGACGCCGCGCACCAGGCGCAGGCCGAAGGCCGGGCACAGCGGATGCGTCGCGCCGAAATCGAGCGTCACCTTCACCGGGCAGGGGAACGAACCCTTGATCGGCTTCGGCGCGTTGTCCTTGTAGTCGCCAATGAGCGTCGCGCCGAGATCGCGGGCGATGCCGTTGACACCGGTGCAGTCGGAACGGTTCGG
>DASYCM010000324.1:0-9143 GCA_036500165.1 Pseudolabrys sp. | reverse complement strand
ATCGAACGGGTTTTTTCTGAAACGACTGAGAAACTCGGCCCCATTACGCACTTCCTCCATTCGGCGGGCATTAGCGGCAGCTATTCGCGGCTCGACGAGGCCGACGCCTCGACGATCCGCGAAGTGCTCGATGTGGACACGTTCGGAGCGCTGCTGTGCCTGCGCGCTTGCGTGAAGCGCATGTCGACAAAATATAGCGGCAAGGGCGGCGCGATTGTCATGATGTCGTCGATGGCTGCACCGCTTGGCGGCGCCAACGAGTGCGTCTGGTATGCCGCCGCGAAGGCCGGCGTCGATTCAATGGTAATTGGCGTGTCGCGCGAAGTCGCTAAGGAAGGCATCCGCGTCAACGCCATTACGCCCGGTGTGATCGACACCGACATCCAGCCGCCGGGCCGTGTCGAGCGAGTTACCCCCATGTTGCCGATGGGCAGGGCAGGCCAGCCTGATGAGGTCGCCGAGGCAATTTTGTTCCTGCTCTCGGACGGCGCGTCCTACGTCAACGGTGCGAACCTGCGGGTCTCCGGCGCGCGATAGGCCGCAAAAGGAACCCGCCTTGCGCTTGCCGTTCGGCTCCCTATGATCCCGGCCGGAACGGCTATCAACCAACAAACCTGAGCAATTCAAGGGGTGAAACATGGTCGCAGCAGTGCGCGTACACAAAGCCGGCGGTCCGGAAGTTCTGACATTCGAGGAGATCGAAGTCGGGGCGCCCGGTCAGGGCCAGGTCAAGCTCAAGCAGCACGCTTGCGGCGTCAATTTCATCGATACCTATTTCCGCATGGGCATGTATCCGTCGCCCGTCGGCATGCCGTTTGTCGCCGGCAATGAAGGCGCGGGCGAAGTCACCGCCGTCGGCCCCGGCGTCACCGACATCAAGATCGGCGATCGCGTTGCTTACGTCGCGCCGCTCGGCGGCTATGCCGCGGAACGTCTGTTGCCCGCCGACCGTGCCGTGAAGCTGCCCGACAACATCAGTTATGAGCAGGCTGCCGCGATGATGCTCAAGGGCATGACCGTGCAGTATCTGCTCAACCGCACCTTCAAGGTCGGCAAGGGTACCATCTGTCTCGTTCACGCCGCCGCCGGCGGCGTCGGCCTGATCGCGTGCCAGTGGGCGAACCATCTCGGCGCAACAGTCATCGGCACGGTCGGCTCCAAGGACAAGGCCGAACTCGCGAAGAGCGCCGGCGCTCATCACACCATTCTGTATCGCGACGAGGACTTTGCCGCGCGCGTGAAAGAAATCACCAACGGCAAGCTTTGCGACGTGGTCTATGACGGCATCGGCAACGACACGTTCCCGAAGTCGCTGGACTGCATTCGTCCGCTCGGCATGTTCGTCAGCTTCGGTTCGGCGTCCGGTCCGATCAAGGCTTTCGACATTAATCTGTTGCAGCACAAGGGCTCGCTGTTCGCGACGCGGCCGACGCTCAATCACTACGCCGCCAAGCGCGAGGATCTCGTTGCCACCGCCAACGACCTGTTCGACAAGGTTGGCTCAGGCGCGGTGAAAATTCCGGCAAGCCACAAATATGCGCTCAAGGATGCCGCCCAGGCGCACAAGGATCTGGAAGGCCGCAAGACGACGGGCTCCGTCATTCTGCTGCCGTAACCAAACGGTAGTCACATCTGAAAATTACGATGGCCGGGTATGACTCGTCGAAGACGAGTCCCGGCCATTTTGCTTAAGTAGCCAAACGTGGCGACGATTCGCGCTGTTAAGGGAGTTGGCCTCAGTTGACTGGCGAAATTCAACCCTGGGGCCGTTTCGCAACGTTCGGCATCGCCTTTGTCGTCATGCTTGCGAGTCAATTCGCGGCACTGCTGGCTCTGACACTCTGGCTGGGCAAGAACTTCAGCCAGATGCCGGATATCGGCAGCGATGGCGTCGCTGTGGCGATCATCATTCTCATCTCGATCCCGATTCAAGTGCTGGTGCTGGCGGCCTTCGCCGAGCGCCGAGGCCATGACGCTTTAGGTTACCTCGGTCTGGTCATGCCAAGCCGGAGCGAGGTTATTTTCGGTGCCGTCGTGACAGCGGTCCTGATTGTCGTTTTCAACCTGGTGAGTTGGCTGCTCGGCAAGAACATCGTCACGTCGTTCCAGGCTGATATTTATCGCACGGCGGGCGAAGCTGGACCGCTGGCGATGATCATTCTGTGGCTCGCCGTGATTGTGGTGACGCCGATCGGCGAAGAAATCATGTTTCGCGGTTTCGCCTTTCGCGGCTGGTTGCGTTCGCCCGGCGATGCCTGGGCGGTGATCGCTATCACGGCCGGACTATGGGCATTGATCCATTTGCAGTATGATTGGTATGTAACTGGCCAGATATTTGCGTTCGGTCTGATGCTCGGCTGGATGCGCTGGGCGACAGGGTCGACCGTTTTGACGATACTCCTGCATGCCATGATCAATCTTGAAGGCATGTTTGAGACCGTGGTGGCGTCGCAATGGCCGACGTGAGCCCGGCCGCGACCGGCTCCGTGCTTCTCTCAGAGTAGTGCTGCAATCTGCGCGAACGCCGGGTGTTCGTTGATGCTGCCTGGCAGGCGCGGCAAGCCTATGACTTCGACACCGTTCGAGAATCGCGCGATACTGTCCACAGTGTCGTGCAATTCTACGGTGCCTCGCTCGCTTTCACTGACGACGATGGCCGCGACCTTGAGCTTGCGCTGGGCAATGACATCAAGCGCGGTCAGCGTGTGACTGATGGTGCCGAGATAGCCACCGACCACCAGCAGCAACGGAATGTTCAGCGCTGCCATCCAGTCGAGCACTGTGCGCTTGCCCTCAAGCGGCACCATGATGCCGCCGACGCCTTCGATGAACAGCATGCCGGTCGTGGCCTTGATCGCGACGCGGCTGAAGTCGATCAGCTTCTCGAAGTCGATACTGCGGTCTTCGCGTGCCGCCGCGATGTCGGGTGATAGCGGGGCGCGGAAGCGCCACGGCGCCATAGCGGTGACCTCTTCGGCGCTCACCGGACGGCCGAGCGCTTTGAGCAGCACTGCCGGATCGCTGGTTTCGACCACCGAAGAATCGTAGCCGCTCACCACGGGCTTGAGTGCACTCACAGGCTGTCCGGCGTTCCGCAAATAACGGATCAGCCCGGCCGTGACGAAGGTCTTGCCGATGTCGGTGCCGGTTGCTGTGACGAAGTAAGCGGCCACTTAATGCACCAAAATCTTGTCGCGCACGATATCGGCTAGCCGCTCAATGGCGTCGTCGGGATGTTGCGCCGTGAACGTCAGCCGCAGCCGCGCTGTGCCTTTGGGCACCGTCGGCGGGCGGATCGCGGCAGCGAGATAGCCTTCGTCAGCGAGCATGCGCGAAGCGTCGAGCGTTGTCTGCTCGTCACCGATGATCACAGGCACGATCGGGCTTTGCGCGTCCGGCAATCCAGAACGCTGCGTAAAAGCCTTGGCTTTTTTCACCGGCAGCGCGGCGTAAGCGGGCTCACGTTCGATCAAATCGAGCGCCGCGATGCTGGCGGCGACGCAGGCGGGGGGGAGGCCGGTGGAATAAACCACGGTGCGGGCGCGGTTGCGGATCAGGTCGATCACCGGCGTCGAGGCGCAGATATAACCACCGTATGCGCCCACGGCTTTCGACAAAGTACCCATCTGTAGCGGTACCGGAACGTGACTATTGGCATTGAAGCTGGAACCGCGGCCGCCGCCGACCACGCCGAGCCCGTGGGCGTCGTCCGACATCAACCATGCGTCGAATTCATTCGCGATGTCATTGAGTTCGCCCAAAGGCGCGAGATCGCCGTCCATCGAGAACACGCCGTCGGTAACGATCAGGACATGCTCGTAGAAGGCCCTATGCTCGGCTATGAGCATGCGCAGATGATCGAGATCGTTGTGTCTGAATGTCAGTACTCGGCTGCGGGATAATTGCGCGCCGGCGAACAGGCAGGCATGCGACAGCTCATCCGCGAGCACCAGATCTTTCGGCCCGGCGAGCACCGGAATGATGCCGGCGTTCGCAAGATAACCCGAGCCGAACACGCAGGCGGCTTGGGTCTGCTTCACCGCAGCCAGCCGCGCCTCAAGCTCCGCGTAAAGCGGGTGATTGCCGGTGACGAGGCGGGAAGCACCCGAACCCGCGCCGTATTTCTCCACTGCGGCAATCGCCGCCTGTTTGATCACCGGGTGCTGCGTGAAATTGAGATAGTCGTTGCACGAGAACGAGAGCAGCCTGCGGCCGCCGCGCTCGACCCAGATGCCGTCCTCGCGCAACGTTTCCGCCATCGACCGATAGAGATTGCGGCCTTTCAGATCGTCGATTTTGCCTTGAGCGAAACGGTCGAGCGAGGACATTTGATCGTATAGAACCTTTTGAATCAGGAAGATTTGGGTGTAGGGAAGCGCCAAATGGCGGACGATACCAGCAAAAAGAATGGCAAAGTTACCGGATTGGCCGGCTGGTATGCGGGTGGCATCGAGCACATCTGGCGGCCTTATTCGCAGATGAAAACGGCCAGTCCGCCGCTGCCGGTTGCGAGCACACATGGCTCGCGCATTGTGTTAGCTGACGGCCGCGAATTCATCGACGGCATGGCGAGCTGGTGGACGGCGTGCCACGGCTACAACCATCCGCATATCAAGCAGGCCGTCGAGCGTCAGTTGGCGGCGATGCCGCACGTCATGTTCGGCGGTCTGGCGCATGAGCCGGCGCTGACGCTGGCGAGGCGGCTTGCGGCGTTGCTGCCGGGCGATCTGACCCGCGTGTTCTTTTCCGATTCCGGTTCGGTCGCCGTCGAAGTCGCCATGAAGATGGCGGTACAATACTGGATCAACCGCGGCGTGAAAGGCCGCAGTCAATTCATCGCCTTCAAGGGCGGCTATCACGGCGATACCACCGGCGCGATGGCGGTGAGCGATACCGAAGACGGCATGCACGCGCTGTTTGCCGGGCTGCTGCCGCTCCATCACATCGTCGATCTGCCGAATAGCGACGAGCACGAAGCGGCGCTCGACAAATTACTGACGCAACGCGCCGGCGACATTGCGGCCATCATCGTCGAGCCATTGGTGCAGGGCGCCGGCGGCATGAAATTCCACGATGCGGCCGTGCTCAAGCGCCTGCGTGCGCTCGCTGACAGGCACGATATTCTTCTCATCTTCGATGAAATATTCACTGGCTTCGGCCGCACCGGGGCGATGTTCGCGTGTGAGGCGGCAGGCGTTGTGCCGGACATCATAACGCTGTCGAAGGCGTTGACCGGCGGGACGCTCGGATTGGCGGCGACGGTTGCCAACAAAAAGGTGTTCGACGCCTTCTGGTCGGACGATCCGAAGAAGGCGCTGATGCATGGCCCAAGTTATATGGCGAATGCGTTGGCCTGTGCCGCGGCCAATGCTTCGCTCGACTTGTTCGATAGCGAACCGCGCTTGCAACAAGTCGCCGCGGTTTCAACTGCGCTGGCGCAAGGACTTGAGCCATGCCGCGGTTTTCCGAACGTCAAAGACGTGCGCGTGAAAGGCGCCATTGGCGTAATCGAGATGGAGCGGATGGGCGATCTCGATGCTTTGCGAACGAAATTCGTCGAGCAGGGCGTGTTCGTGCGGCCCTTTGGCAATATCATCTATCTGACGCCGGCCTTCACCATCCCGGCTGATGAGCTGAAGACGCTGACAGATGCAGTCGTAAAAGTAGTTGGGGCTCAGTAGCCAACCGCCGTGCCGTGCAGGTCGTATTCGTCGGCGCGTTCGATCTTCACGGTCGCGATCTCGCCGACGCGCAGCGGCCGGCGGCTGGCGACATAAACGGTGCCATCAATTTCCGGCGCGTCGGCCATCGAGCGGCCTTTGGCGACGGTCGGGCCGGCTTCGTCGATGATGACTTGCTGGCGGCTGCCAACTTTGCGCTTCAGGCGGCGCGCTGAAATCTTCTGCTGCGCCTGCATGAAGCGGTGCCAGCGCTCTTCTTTGACTTCGTCGGGCACGACGTCGGCGCCGAGGTCATTGGCGATCGCACCGCGCACCGGCTCGTACTTGAAGCAACCAACACGATCGAGGGACGCCTCATCGAGCCATTCGAGCAACAGTTCGAAATCTGCGTCGGTCTCGCCGGGGAAGCCGACGATGAAGGTCGAGCGCAAAGTGATGTCCGGGCATATGTCGCGCCAGCGCTGGATGCGCGCCAGGCTCTTTTCCTGCGCCGCCGGACGCTTCATGCGCTTGAGCACGTCGGGCGCGGCATGCTGCAACGGCATGTCGAGATAGGGCAGGATCTTGCGGTCCGCCATCAGCGGAATGACGTCGTCGACGTGCGGATATGGATAGACGTAGTGCATTCGCACCCAGATGCCGAGCTCGCCAAGCGCATCCGCGAGATCTACGAACTTGGCGCGCACTTCCTTGTCGCGCCACTTGCTGGCCGCGTATTTGATGTCGACGCCGTAGGCCGAGGTGTCTTGCGAGATCACCAGCAATTCCTTGACGCCTGCAGCGGCGAGTTTCTCTGCTTCGCGCAGCACGTCGGCGGCTGGCCGCGAAACGAGATCGCCGCGCAGCTTCGGGATGATGCAGAAGGTGCAACGGTTGTTGCAGCCTTCGGAAATTTTCAAATAGGCATAGTGGCGCGGCGTCAGCTTGATGCCTTCCGGCGGCACCAGATCGAGAAACGGATTGTGCTGCGGCGGCGCGGCGCGATGCACGGCATCGAGTACGCTCTCGTATTGCTGCGGACCGGTGATGGCGAAGACGTCAGGGTAGGCGGCGGAAATATTCTCGGGCTCCGCGCCCATGCAGCCGGTGACGATGACCTTGCCGTTTTCCTTCAGCGCCTGACCGATGGCGCCGAGCGACTCCGCCTTGGCGCTGTCGAGGAAGCCGCAAGTATTGACGATGACGAGGTCCGAGCCGGCGTGCTCGCGCGACAGCTCATAGCCCTCGGCGCGCAGGCGCGTGATGATGCGCTCGCTGTCGACCAAGGCCTTCGGGCAGCCGAGCGAGACAAAACTCACCTTCGGCGCCGATTTATCGTCGGATTTCGTCTCTGGAACCTGCATGCGGCATGGAGCTAACCGCGATCCAGGGCGATAGCAAGGCCAAGCTATTGATTTCGCAGGGCCTCGGCTTCCTCGTAAAACTTCTTTTCCCAGGCTTTGTGGTTATCCGTACCCTCGCGAACGAAGGGCGTGAAAACCGCCAGATTGAGCAGTAGCCAGTTCAGGAAATTGCCCGGAAACCGCAGCGGTTTGCGGAAATCGACAAACAGCACCACGCGGGTGTGCTGGGTCTTGTTCCAGGCCTCATGCTCGTAGGCGTCGTCGAAAATGACGGCTTCGCCTTCCTTCCAGCGGTAAAGCTGCTGGTCGACGCGGATGCCGAGCTGTTCGCGGGGTTCGGGGACAATAAGCCCGAGATGCAGCCGCAGCACGCCGTTATAAGGTCCGCGGTGGGCTGGCAAGTGCTTGCCCGGCTCGAGGATCGAAAACATCACGGTGATCAGGCCGGGGATTTTCTGGCAGATGCGCCAGGTCTGCGGGCACAGCTTGATATTGGCGTCCGACTTGAAGCCGTAGCCAGACAAAAGGAACGTCTTCCAGCCGCGGTCCTGGCTGATGGTGGCTACGTCGGTTGAAATTTCATGGAAGCCGGGCAGGTCGGCCTGTCGCGTCAGGACGCGGTCGAGCTCGGTGCGGATGGCTTGCCACTCAGCTTCGATGTCCTTGGTCCAGGGGAACACCACGTTGTCGTAAATCGGCGGGTTGCCGACCTTGCTGCACGTCAAATTGAGCCGCTCAACCGCGGACACAACCCTCATGAATATGCGGGTGACGAGGCTGGCGCGCGCTAGAGGCTTGATGCCGTCGGTGCCGAAGCGCTGTTCAGGGCTCTGATCGGGGGGCGTTTGTTCAGCAACGCTCATGCGGCACCTCCAGGCGCTATACGGTCCAAACCCGCTCCGCCGGCAGGCAAGTTCCACCGGCACTTAGCTGTCCAAAGCTCCTATTCCCGGATTGGCTCGCGCGCAAGGCGGCGCTATCGTCGACGAAAGGCAGGACCTTCATGACACGTGCAATTCTCCTTTTCGCATTGCTCCTTGGCGGTCTGGCCTTAAGCGGGCCTTCTGGTGCAGCCGACCTCAAACCGGTAACAGCCAAAACCTGGCGCATGTCCCCGCGGACCGACGCGCTGCAATTTCCGCGCAGTGAGCGCTCGCAGGCCGTGTGGGCCGCCGGCGCCTGCTTGACCGACTGCGGCTCCTACTGCGCCTGGGGCCAGACCCAGTGCCTGGAGCGCGACTCTCAAGGGTTGTGCCTCAAATATACCGACAAATGCGACCGCTATTGCCAGCGCGATTGCCGGACATCAGGTGGGCCGCTGCTCGCGTTCGAAATGCCGTGGGATTGAGACGCGTCACTTGTCCGCTGCGATGCTGTCCGGCCAGTTGGCGAGACACGGGTCGAGCATGACGTGGTTGCCGTCGAGGCGGCGGTACCCACCCTTCATGAAGACCCGGTCGCCTACCTTCATGTCGTTCGACTTATACGTGACGCACATCAACCTTACATCCGGTAGATTGCACATCGTCACGTACCACAGCACGCCGTCTGTGCGGACGCTGGTGATGTCGCCGAGGACCGACAAATCGACGCGGTATCCCGGGTAATCCAGACCGGCCGACATTGCGCGCACTTCGTTGCAGCGGGCGATGGCCGGGGCCGGCTGGTCGCCGAGCGAAAAAGCGGGTCGGGTGGCCAGCACATCCTCGGCGCCGATCGCCGAAAGCGGCAGCCCGGCCGCAAAAGCCAAAGCAGAAAGCGACCTGCCGAGACGCATCCTGATTGTCATGCAAGTCATTCCCGCCGGCCGCTAGCATCTTCGCCGGGCTCAGCTATCCTTGGAACAGCGCCGGAATAAGGCAGCGGCAAAAAAGGACACGTGAGGCTTTAAAACAAAGGTGGAGAATATGTCGCTTATTCGATCTTCGGGCGTGCGCAAAAGCGCGGGTTTGACCGCTGCCGCTGTATTTGCCGCGGCCTTGCTGGCGGCGCCCGTTCGGGCCGACGAAATCGCCGTCACGCAGTGGGGCCAGAGTCTCTACGGCGCACCGTTTGCCGTGGCGATGGAGAAGGGCCTGTTCAAGAAGGCCGGCATCGACATCACTGGCGTCATCGGCTC
>DASYCM010000323.1:0-17245 GCA_036500165.1 Pseudolabrys sp. | reverse complement strand
CTCACCTCGGCTCGCGCCGAACTCGGCGAACACGCTCCGCGCATCGAGATGTTCAAGATCCCGACCGACAAGATCCGTGAAGTGATCGGCACCGGCGGCAAGGTGATCCGCGAGATCGTCGAGAAGACCGGCGCCAAGATCAACATCGAGGACGACGGTTCGGTGAAGGTGGCCTCGGCCGACGGCGAGTCGATCAAGGCCGCGATCAACTGGATCAAGTCGATCGCCTCCGATCCGGAGCCGGGCAAGATCTATGAAGGCACCGTGGTGAAGACCATGGACTTCGGCGCCTTCGTGAACTTCTTCGGCGCCAAGGATGGCCTCGTGCACATCAGCCAGTTGGCTGCTGCCCGCGTCAACAAGGTCACCGACGTCGTCAAGGAAGGCGACAAGGTCAAGGTCAAGCTGCTGGGCATGGACGAGCGCGGTAAGGTGCGCCTGTCGATGAAGGCGGTCGATCAGGCCACCGGCGAAGACCTCGAAGCCAAGGGCAACGAGGCGCAGCCGGCGACCGGCGCAGCTGAGTAAGCTTCGTCAGAGCGAATGAATTGAAAGGGCGGCTCTCGGGCCGCCCTTTTTCTTTGTGTGAAAGCGTAGCGATGCGATTGGTGCTACGAACGCGCGCCACCACACGAGGAAACGAGATGATCGTCGAACACCGCACTTACACCTGCCGTCCCGGCACCATCCGCAAGCACCTTGCGACCTACGAAAAGCACGGCTTCCCCACCCAGAAGAAGCATCTCGGCGATCCCGTAGGTTATTTCACGCACGAGCATGGCGACGTGAACAGCTTCATCCACATGTGGGCCTATCAGGATGTCAACGACCGCATGACGCGGCGCGCGGCGCTCGCCAAGGACCCGGAGTGGCAGAAGTATCTCGAGATGAGCGCCGAAGCCGGCTACCTCGTCTCGCAAGAGAGCAAGTTGCTCAATGCCTTGCCGTTCGCACCGGTCAAGCGCTAATTCGACAACGCCTTCTTCACCAGCGCACCGAGCGCTTCGAAATCTTTACGGCGTGGCGAGGTGCGTCGCCACGCCAGACCGACGCTCCGGCCCGGTTCCGGATCGCGGAAGCGCAACAGCCTGACACGATCGTCGTGCGCTTCCGCATCGATCGCGACCTGCGGCATCAAAGTAACGCCGTAACCATTGGCGACCATCTGGATCACCGTGGCCAATGACGTCGCGCCGAGACTTGCCGGCGCGTCACGCTGCGGCGCGCCGCAAAAGGCCAAAGCTTGGTCGCGCAAGCAGTGACCTTCCTCCAACAGAATGAGACGGCGCTGGTCGACATCGTCGATATCGACACGTGTGCGCGACATTGAAGTGTCGTTCGCCGGCACCGCCAGAAGAAATGCGTCCGTGAAAAGCGGCAATGTCTCGACGTCAGCACCTTCGGCCGGCAGTGCCAGCATCACGGCATCGAGCGCGCCGCGCGTCAGTTCCTCGAGCAGTGACTTGGTTTGAGTCTCGCGCACTTCGAGACGCAATTGCGGATAGGCCGTCTGCAAACGCGGCAGCACACGCGGCAATATGTAGGGTGCGAGCGTTGGGATGATGCCGAGTCGCAATTGGCCGCTGAGCACATCGCGATGGCGGGCGAAGTCGACGAGATCGCGCGTCGCGGTGAGAATCTGCTCCGCGCGGTCGGCGACCTCCTGTCCTGTCTCGGTCAGCGCGATATCGCCCGGCCGCCGCTCGATCAGTTCGGCGCCGATCGCGCGCTCAAGTTCACGGATCTGCATCGACAGCGCCGGCTGCGTGACGGCGCAATCCTCCGCCGCGCGGCCGAAATGCCGGTGGCGTGCGAGCGAGGCAAGGTACCGCAACTGTCGCAGAGTAATCATGTCGATAAGATAAACTTATCGATAGGGCCAATCAATAAGATTAGACCTTATCAAATCTGTCGTTATCGTGCCGCGCCAAGGGACTAAGACGACCCTGACCCCAACAAGAAACGGAGAATGAGATGGACGCAAAAACGGACGACAAAGGCGCAGGCAAATGCCCGTTCACCGTTGGTGGAAGCCGGGGTCATTCGAACCGCGACTGGTGGCCTGAGGGTCTCAGCATCGAGATGCTCCATCGCAATTCGAACCTGTCCGATCCGATGGGCAAGGATTTCGACTACGCCAAGGAATTCAAGACGCTCGATCTGAAAGCCGTGATCAAGGACCTGAAGGCTCTGATGACGGACTCGCAGCCCTGGTGGCCGGCAGATTTCGGACACTACGGCGGCACAATGATCCGTATGGCCTGGCACAGCGCCGGCACGTATCGCATCACCGACGGCCGTGGCGGCGCAGGCGCAGGCCAGCAGCGCTTTGCGCCGCTGAACTCGTGGCCGGACAACGTCAACCTCGACAAGACCCGCCGCCTGCTGTGGCCGATCAAGCAGAAGTACGGCAAGAAAATCTCGTGGGCCGATCTTATGATTCTGGCCGGCAACGTCGCGCTCGAATCGATGGGCTTCAAGACTTTTGGTTTTGCGGGTGGCCGCGCCGACGTGTGGGAGCCGGAAGAACTCTACTGGGGTCCGGAAGGCACCTGGCTTGGTGACGAGCGCTACAGCGGCGAACGTCAGCTCGCGGAGCCGCTCGGCGCCGTTCAGATGGGCCTCATCTACGTCAATCCGGAAGGCCCGGGCGGTAATCCAGATCCGCTCGCCGCGGCGAAGGACATCCGTGAAACCTTCTTCCGCATGGCGATGAACGACGAAGAGACCGTCGCGTTGATCGCGGGTGGCCACTCCTTCGGCAAGACGCATGGTGCGGGCGATCCATCGCTGGTCGGCAAGGATCCGGAATCCGGCGCGCTGGAAGACCAGGGTCTCGGCTGGAAGAGCAAGCACGGCACCGGCATTGGCACCGACTCGATCGGCAGCGGCCTGGAAGTCACCTGGACGCAGACCCCGACCAGGTGGAGCAACCTATTCTTCAAGAACCTGTTCGAGCACGAATGGGAGCTGACCAAGAGCCCGGGCGGCGCAAAGCAGTGGGTCGCGAAGAACGCGGTGGCCGACGTGCCGGACGCCTTCGACTCGTCGAAGAAACATCGGCCGACCATGCTGACCACCGACCTCTCGCTACGCATGGACCCGGCCTACGAGAAAATCTCGCGCAGCTTCTATGAGAACCCGAAGAAGTTCGCCGACGCGTTCGCCCGCGCCTGGTTCAAGCTCACGCACCGCGATATGGGGCCGCGCGCACGCTACCTCGGCCCGCTTGTGCCGAAGGAAGTGCTGATCTGGCAGGACCCGGTACCGGCCGGCAAGAAGCTCGGCGACAAGGAAGTATCGGCTCTCAAGGCCAAGATCCTCGCGTCGGGTCTCACGGTGCCGCAGCTCGTTTCGACCGCCTGGGCGTCCGCATCGACGTTCCGCGGCTCGGACAAGCGCGGCGGCGCCAATGGCGGGCGCATTCGTCTGAGCCCACAGAAGGATTGGGACGTCAACAATCCGGCTGAACTCGCCAAGGTGCTCAAGAAGCTCGAAGCGATCCAGCAGTCCTTCAAGGGCAAGGTATCGCTTGCCGACCTGATCGTCCTCGGCGGATCCGCTGCGGTCGAGAAGGCTGCGAAGGCCGCAGGCGTCAACGTGAAGGTGCCCTTCACGGGCGGTCGCGCCGACGCATCGCAGGATCAGACGGATGTCGACTCATTCGCCCCGCTCGAGCCGCGCGCCGACGCCTTCCGCAACTACACGAACGGCAAGAAGATGCAGTTCATGAAGCAGGAAGAAGCGCTGATCGACCGTGCGGCACTTTTGCGGCTGACGGGACCGGAAACGACCGCTCTCATCGGCGGACTGCGTGTCCTCGGTGCGAACGCCGGCGGCTCCAAGAACGGCGTCTTCACCAAGAAGGTCGGCACGTTGTCGAACGATTACTTCGTCAACTTGCTCGACATGAGCACGGAGTGGTCGCCGGCTGGCGACAACCTGTACGAGGGCAAGGACCGCAAGACGAAGGCTACCAAGTGGACCGCGACCCGCGTCGACTTGATCTTCGGCTCGCACTCGCAGCTCCGCGCCTTCGCGGAAGTCTATGCCTGCAAGGACTCGAAGGAGAAGTTCGTGAAGGACTTCGTCGCCGCCTGGACCAAGGTGATGAACGCCGACCGCTTCGATCTCGCGAAGTAAGCGTCAGGGCAAAAATGCAAAACGGCCGGGGAAATTCCCCGGCCGTTTTTATTTCTGAATGCGACAGGCCGTTAGCCCCCGGTCTCCACACTGCCCGCCGCCGCCCTCAGCGCATCCGGCTGCGGCATGGCGATGACATTGTATCCGCTATCGACGAAATGGATTTCGCCGGTGACGCCGCCCGACAAATCCGAGCACAGATAGAGACCGGCTCCGCCCAGTTCCTCGAGCGTGACGCCGCGGCCGAGCGGCGAATATTTCTGCTGGAACGCGAACATATAGCGTGCATCGCCAATACCGGCGCCTGCCAACGTCCGGATCGGCCCCGCCGAGATGGCGTTGACGCGGATTTTCTGGTGGCCGAAATCGACGGCGAGATAGCGCACCGAGGATTCGAGCGCCGCCTTCGCCAGACCCATGACGTTGTAATTGGGCATGGCCCGATCGCCGCCATTATAGGTGAGCGTGACCAGCGAACCGCCATTGGGCATCAGCTCGGCTGCGCGCTTGGCGCTTTCGGCGAAGGAGAAACAGGAGATCACCATCGTCCGCACGAAATTCTCGCGCGTGTTGTCGGCGAAGCGGCCCTTGAGTTCGTTCTTGTCGGAGAAACCAACCGCGTGGACGAAAAAGTCGATCGTGCCCCACTTCTCCTTGAGCGTGTCGAACACATTGTCGACCGACGCGATGTCCTCGACATCACAGGGCAGTACGATGTCGGACTTCGTCTGTTCGGCGAGCGGCTTGATGCGCTTGAGCAGCGACTCGCCTTGATAGGTGTAGGCGATCTCCGCGCCGTGCTCGTGAAGCATCTTGGCGATGCCCCAGGCGATGGAATGGTCATTGGCGACCCCCATAATCAGGCCGCGTTTTCCGTCCATCAATCCCGGCATAAGTCGAAATCCAGTTGAGTGTTAGTAAAAGAAATCAGGCGTCGACGTGTTTGAGCACGATCGAGGCGTTGGTGCCGCCGAAGCCGAACGAGTTCGACAGCACGGCGCCGACTTTAACATTGTCCTTGCGCTCGCGCAGGATCGGCATATCGGCGAACGCCGGATCGATGGTCTCGATGTTGGCGCTCTCGCACAGGAAGCCATTGTTCATCATCAGCAGCGAATAGATCGCTTCCTGAACACCGGCGGCGCCGAGCGAATGGCCGGAGAGCGACTTGGTCGCGGAGATCGGCGGGCACTTGTCGCCGAACACTTCGCGGATCGCGCCGATCTCGGCGGCGTCGCCGACCGGCGTCGCGGTGGCGTGCGGGTTGATGTAATCGATCGGCGCCTTGCAGGTTTCCAGCGCCATCTTCATGCAGCGCATTGCGCCTTCGCCGGATGGCGCCACCATGTCGTCACCGTCCGACGTCGCGCCATAGCCGGCGATTTCGGCGTAGATCTTCGCGCCGCGGGCCTTGGCGTGTTCGAGTTCTTCCAGCACCAGCACGCCAGCGCCGCCGGCGATGACGAAGCCGTCGCGGCTGACGTCATAGGCGCGCGACGCGGTCGTTGGGGTGTCGTTATATTTCGTCGACATCGCGCCCATGGCGTCGAACATATTTGACAAGGTCCAGTGCAGCTCTTCGGAGCCGCCGGCGAACACCATGTCCTGCTTGCCCCACTGGATCAGTTCGGCGGCGTTGCCGATGCAATGATTGGAGGTCGCACAGGCCGACGAGATCGAATAGTTCACGCCCTTGATCTTGAACCAGGTGGCAAGCGTCGCCGACGCGGTCGACGACATGACTTTCGGAACGGCAAAAGGTCCGATGCGTTTCGGCGAGTTATTCTTGCGCGTCGTGTCGGCAGCGTCGACGAGCACGCTGGTCGACGGCCCGCCCGAACCCATGACGATGCCGGTGCGCGGATTGACGATATCTTTCTCTTCGACGCCACTATCGCGGATCGCCTGCTCCATGGCGACGTGGTTCCAAGCCGAACCCGGTCCGAGGAAACGCATCGCGCGGCGGTCGATCGAACCGGCCGGGTCGAGCGTCGGCATGCCCTGCACCTGGCATCGGAAGCCGTGGCTGGCGAAGTCCTCGGCACGCGTGATGCCGGATTTGGCTTCGCGCAGGCTGGCAAGAACTTCCTGGGTATTGTTGCCGATGGATGAAACGATGCCCATCCCGGTCACGACGACTCGTCTCATGGCCGAATATCCTCACCTAACTCGCGAATTGTTGTGATGGGCCACATTTGGGTCGCCCCGCGAGGCCCCGCAAGAGCACCAATAGTGTCGAAGGAGCCTATCAAGCGCCGCCCGGCTGCAAACCCTCATCCTGTTTGAACAGGCCTACCTTCAGGTCGCTCGCCTTGTAGATCACCGTGCCGTCGGCCGACAGCCAGCCGTCGGCAATGCCCAGCACCAGCTTGGAGCGCATCACGCGCTTGAAGTCGACGCCATAGACGATCTTTTTCACCGATGGCAGCACCTGACCGGAAAATTTCACTTCGCCCATGCCGAGCGCACGGCCACGGCCCGGCGAACCAAGCCAGCCGAGGAAAAATCCGACCATCTGCCAGAGGGCATCGAGGCCAAGACAGCCCGGCATCACCGGATCGCCCTTGAAATGACAGAGGAAAAACCAGAGGTCCGGCTTAACGTCGAGTTCCGCGCGCACCATGCCTTTGCCGTGCTCGCCACCGGTCTCGCTGATCTCGGTAATGCGGTCGAACATCAGCATCGGCGGCAGCGGCAACTGGGCATTGCCCGGCCCGAACAGCTCGCCACGGCCGCACGCCAGCAAGTCTTCGTAAGCAAAGCTGGAACGCCGGTTATCCATGTCGTGAAGTCCCTCGTGCAGGCGCGCCCGGGGCCTGAATTCCGATGCGGAATCCCTAACACACCGAAGCTAGCGGGCAAAGATGGTGGTAATCCGCGCTTTGCGGCTAAAATTCCTGCAAAAACACGTGGCAATCCGGCCTTTCGGAACTGTTGCGAAGCAGTTGCATCAAGGTTGCCGTTTCGATATGTTGCAAATGAAACGGGTTTTTAGCTGGCCTCATTGAGGCCAGCCCAATAGGCGTAATTCTATGACCCAGACGCGTACCATTTTAATGCCGCTTACCAAGGCGGATGCCGCGACTCCGGCTGACAAGTCGGCGATGACCGGCTGCCCGTGGCATGACGTTAAATCGATGCTGCGCGACGTTGGCTTGCGTCCGACCCGTCAGCGCATGGCGCTGGGCTGGATCCTGTTCGGCAAGGGCGACCGCCATCTGACCGCCGAGGCGCTGTATGAAGAAGCGACCCGCGCCAAGGTGCCGGTCTCGCTCGCGACCATTTACAATACGCTGCACCAGTTCACCGAAGTCGGCCTGCTGCGTCAGGTCGCCGTGGATGGGTCGAAGGCTTATTTCGACACCAACGCGTCTTCGCACCATCACTTCTTCGTCGAAGGCGAAGATGAGTTGCTCGATATCCCGAATGCCGATGTGATCGTCGGCAAGACGCCGGCGCCGCCGGAAGGCTACGAGATCGCGCGCGTCGACGTTGTCGTGCGGTTACGCCGCAAAGCTTAAGCGACAGGCCTAGTACGCCCATCACTGTTTTAAAGGCCGCGCCAACTGCGCGGCTTTTTTATTGCCAGAACCATTTCGCGCATTCGTGTCGGCGTTCCGCTTCGCTGCGGCCAATATCGTCGAGTTGAGCAGCATCCAGCACACGCAATTGCTGTCTCGTCCGAATGCGGCGGAGCCAGAGCATGGCGATCACGCGGGCTCTCTCAGAAAAGCCGCGTCGTATAGAAACGTCGAGCCACCTATCGCCGGCGATTGTCATGCCGGCAAGGTGCCTGCCGGTAGCCTCAAATGTTACGGTGACGGCCGAAGCAAAGGCCTGCGAAATGGCGTAACTTCAAGGCGGTCAACGAGGAGCTTTTAATGGCCAGCAATGCAGCCTTTGCGGAAGTTGCGGCGCTTGCCGGCGATCCGGCCCGCGCCAATATGTTGCATGCGTTGATGGATGGCCGTGCCTTGACGGCCTCGGAGCTCGCCCACGCTGCCGGTATTACACCGCAAACCGCGAGTGGGCACTTGTCTCAACTCGCCGCAGCTGGATTGCTCACGGTCAACCAACAGGGACGCCATCGCTATCACCGGCTCGCTTCGCCGGCCGTCGCGCGCATGATGGAAAGCATCATGCAGGTCGCCGCCGAAACCGCGCCGCGCCCACGCAAGGTCTTTACCGGCCCGCGCGACGCGGCGTTACGCGAAGGCCGCACCTGCTACGACCATCTTGCAGGACGGCTCGGCGTGTCGTTGGCGGACGCCATGGTGTCTCATGGATTTATCGAGCTGGACACCGACGCCGGCATCGTTACGGCGACCGGTATGGCGTTGATGCAGCGGCTGGGCATCGATCTCAACCCAAACAAGAAAGGCCGCATGCTGTGCCGGCCGTGTCTCGACTGGAGCGAACGCCGCCTTCACCTTGCCGGCACTGTCGGCACCGCGCTGTGCGCACACTGTTTTGAAGCTGGCTGGATCAGGCGCGTCGACGGCACCCGAGCGGTGACCGTGACAGTGAAAGGGCAGAAAGGTCTTCGGGAAGTGTTCGGGATCGGCGCTACCTAGCGGCGCTATTCTACCTTCTCGTTCGGATAGGCGCCCCACAGCCGTTCCTGCTGGATCCAGCCACTGAAATTTTTGCCGTTGAACTGGCACCACGTGCCGTCGCACGACTTCAACTGGCCGAGCACGCCGGACTGCAGTTTCGCGACCACAGCGGACTGCGGATTGGCCTTCTCATAGAGCGGCACCATGTCATCCTTGAGGGTCGGCACGACCACCGCACTGCGCCGGCCGCTCAACAGGGAATGGTAGACCCAGCCCTCGGCTCCCTCCCAGTCGCGGATGCGCCGCCAGTTCTCGAATTCGGCGGTAATCTCGACCGGCATGCCGACGCGGGTATAGACCCAGCGGACGTCCTGATCCTTATTCGGCCCGGAGCGCACATTGACCCGGTCCGATTTCAGGCTAACGAAACGCGGTACCGGCAGGCCGCTCACCGACCCGATCGGCCCGTCATTGGCGGCAAAGGCTCCGCAGCCCCACACGGCCAGGAGCCCGGCCACAAGCGCGGCGCAGCCTGTGAGCCTCAAAACGGCTCGAAAGCTTTGTGTTGTCACTGCCATCTGATAGGAAATTGGTTGGATTTCGGTCTTGCCCGCGGTTGCAACGCAGTGTGGGCGAGCACGGTTAAAGAGGCCTGAACGGCGCGGCAAAGATAGCGCGAAGAGACCATGGCGAAGAACAAAAAACCAGTGGTGATCGTCACCCGCAAGTTGCCCGACAGCGTCGAGCTGCGGATGTGGGAACTTTTCGACGCCCGGCTCAATACCGACGATAAGCCGATGACGGCGCATCAACTCGCCGAAGCCGTCAAAGTCGCCGACGTGCTGGTGCCGACCGTCACCGACCGCATCGATACCGCCGTGCTCGGCAAAGCCGGGGAACAGCTCAAGCTCATCGCGAACTTTGGTAACGGCGTCGACAACATCGACGTCGCCACCGCGGTTCAGCGCGGTATCACCGTGACGAACACGCCCGGCGTACTCACGGAAGACACCGCCGATATGACGATGGCGCTGATCCTCGCCGTGCCACGTCGGCTAGCCGAGGGCGCCAATGTGCTGACCGCAGAAAAAGATTGGACCGGCTGGTCGCCGACCTGGATGCTTGGCCACCGTATCTGGGGCAAACGCCTCGGCATCATCGGCATGGGCCGCATCGGGCAAGCGGTGGCGCGCCGCGCCCGCGCCTTCGGTCTGCAGATCCACTATCATAATCGCCGCAAGGTCGCGCCGAAGATCGAGGAAGAACTCGATGCGACCTATTGGGAGAGCCTCGACCAGATGCTCGCCCGCATGGATATCGTGTCGGTGAATTGTCCGCACACGCCGGCAACGTATCACTTACTATCGGCGCGGCGGCTGAAGATGTTGCGGCCTGAAGCTTTTGTCGTGAATACGGCGCGCGGTGAAGTCGTCGATGAAAACGCGTTGGCGCGCCTGATCGAAGCCGGCGACGTGGCCGGCGCCGGCCTCGACGTTTTCGAACATGAACCCGCTATCAACCCGAAGCTTCTGAAGCTGGCGCGCGCCGGCAAGGTGATCGTACTGCCGCACATGGGCTCGGCCACCATCGAAGGCCGCGTCGACATGGGCGAGAAGGTCATCATCAACATCCGGACCTTCATGGATGGGCACAAGCCGCCGGATCGCGTGCTTCCGAGTATGCTGTAGCCCGTGTCTCGGACGAGCGAGCGCAAGCAAGCGACGATCCGGGACCCAGGATAAATGCCGCGAAAACGGCGACTTAACTCATAAAAAATATTGCTAAAGATTCTTGCGCTGGGTCCCGGGTCTCCTTCCGCTCGGCAAGAGCCTTGCTACCGTCGCCCGGGACACATCAATATTTTCCCGATAAATCCTTGATCGTCGGCTTTTCCCCGCTCAGCAAATTATCCTTGTCCCACGCATAATTCAGGGTTTCGAAACGCATCGAGCGCGTATCGACCATCAGCAGGCGCCCGACGAGTCCTTCGCCGAAGCCGACGATCTCACGGATGACCTCCAGCGCCATCATCGAACCGAGAATGCCAGGCAGCGCGCCGAGCACACCAGCCTCGGCGCAGGCGGGGACCGTGCCCGGCGGCGGCGCTTCCGGAAACAAACAGCGATACGTCGGATTACGCACACCATCGCGCGTTTCATGCGCCCGCAATGTCGTCAGCGTGCCGTCGAAGGTGCCGATCGCAGCGGTGACCAGCGGCCTCTTTGCAAAATAACAGGCATCCGAGACCAGATAGCGCGTGGCAAAATTATCCGAGCCGTCGGCGACGATGTCGTATTTCGAAATCAGATCGAGCGCGTTGCGCGTATCGAGCCGCATCATATGCGTCTCGACTTTGACAAGCGGATTGAGCCGTTCGATCGCCGCCTCCGCGCTGTCGACCTTGCGCTCGCCTACATCGGGCGTGGCATGGATGACCTGACGCTGCAGGTTGGACAACGATACTGTGTCGTCATCGACCACGCCCAAGGTGCCAACCCCGGCCGCGGCCAAGTAGAGAAGAAGCGGCGCGCCGAGCCCGCCGGCGCCGATCACCAGCACCCGTGCAGCCTTCAGCTTGCCCTGACCCGGGCCGCCGACCTCGCGCAGCACGATATGGCGCGCATAACGTTCCAATTCCTGAGCGTCCAACATGAGTTAACCCTATGGGGTTGTAGGTATTTTCGCCAGCCCACTGCCGCTTTGCGCCTTTGACCCGATGCTCTAAGGTGCCTGAAAACATGGTTAGGGCGGCGTAAACAATGCGTTTGGTGACGACCCTGTTGCTCCTGTCGCTCCTGCTCGGCGCTGCCGCGCGCGCCGACGACACGCCAAGCATCATGAAGTGGTTCACACCCGCCGAGGAAAAGCCGGCGGCACCTGCCGCGACAACGCCCGCCAAACCGAAGGCAGCTCCAAAGGCCGCGACTGCCACGGCAACGCCGGTCAAGTTGCCGGTGCCGAAACCTGAAATTGCAAAGACAGAAGCGGCCAAACTCGAACCGACAAAGGGTGAGCCCGCAAAGCCCGAACTTGCCAAGGTGGAACCTGCGAAAGCGGCGCCCGCGAAAATAACGCCGCCAAAAATCGAAACTTCGTCCGATACCTTCGCCAGCATTCCCGCCGCCGAACGTCAAAAGGTGCAAGCGGCTCTGCTATGGGCCGGAGACTTTTCCGGTGACGTCAAAGGCGAAGACCCGCTGGTTGCCGCCGTCAAAAATTATCAGAAGCGCAGCAAGATCAAGATCACCGGCGTACTGACCGATGCCGAGCGCGCCAGTCTCATTGCGGCGACGAATAATCGCGAACAGGAATTCGGCTGGAGCGTCGTCATCGATCCGGCGACCGGCTCCCGCATCGGACTGCCTATCAAAATGATGCCGCATGCACGCGATACCGCACGCGGCACGCGCTGGTCCTCGACGCATGGCGATGTGCAGGTCGAGACGTTCCGCGTTGCAGATCGTAACCTCAAGCTGTCGGCGCTGTTCGAGCAGGAGAAGCGAGATCCCGCGACACGCAAAATCGAGTACAGCCTGCTGCGCGACGATGGCTTCTTCATCAGCGGCTTTCAGGGCCTGAAGAAATTTTCGGTGAAAGCAACGTTCCGCGACGGCGAAGTACGCGGCTTCACCATGCTGTACGACCAGATGATGGAAACCATCGTCACGCCAGTGATGGTGGCGATGTCGGCGTCGTTCTCACCGTTCCCCGACCGCAGCGCGCCCTTCGCGACGCTGACCAAGTCAGTCGAATACGGCAATGGACTCGTCGTCAGCGCCGACGGTTACATTATCACCGATCGCAAGTTGATTGACGGCTGCCAGGTGCTGGTCGCGTCGGGCATCGGTGACGTCGTGCGCGTCGCGGAGGACAAGGACAACGGACTGGCGTTGCTACGTGTCTACGGCCCGCGCAAACTGTCGCCGCTGTCCTTGCCACAGGATGCGCCAAAGATGGGCGACCTCACTTTGTTCGGCATTCCCGACCCGAAGGAAGACGGCAGCCGCAAGCTCACGGAAATCAAGGCACGTTTGGTCAACGGCACGGCCATCGAATTACGTCAGCCGGTGCCGATGGCCGGATTCGCTGGCGCCGCTGCGCTCGACGGTCAGGGCCGCTTCCTCGGCATGATGGAAATGCGCAACGCCGTGCTCGCCAGCATCGAACCGTCCGCGCCGCCGGTACAGCTCGTGACCGCACAGACGATCCGCGGGTTTCTCGCCAAGCAAAATGTGGCTGCGAACGACACGCCCGGCACCGATGCCAAGGCGGCCGTGGTGCGCATGATCTGCGTGCGAAAATAGTTCACGTCACGAGCGGCTCTACCGGTCGGGCGTATCAGCCGACTCCAAAGAAAGCGGCGCAATTGACGCTCTCTCGAATTCTCGCCGCTTTCAGCCTCGCGCTAGCCGCTTTATTCGGCTGCGCTTTCTACACCCGCTATTGGATCTGGCGAGACTGCTTCAACGAACTCGGCCGCTGCTACGATCCAAGCGGCGACACCGTATTGCTGGAGCAATCGGGAATCATCTGGGGATGCATGACGGCAATTGCATTCGGAGCCGCAGCGATCCTGTGGCGCCGCCGCTAGAAATCCGAAGAATTACTTATTCTTCCAATCCGGCTTTCGCTTCTCGACGAAGGCTTTCATGCCTTCCTTCTGATCGTGCGTCGCGAACAGCGAGTGGAAAATACGCCGCTCGAAGCGCGTGCCTTCAGCGAGCGAGGTCTCGAACGCGGTATTGACCGCTTCCTTGCCTGCCAGCACCGAGGGCAGCGACAGTCCGGCGATGGTTTCGGCAACCTTCATCGCCTCGTCCATCAGGTTTGCCGCCGGCACCACGCGCGCGACAAGACCCGAACGCTCGGCCTCGGCAGCATCCATCATGCGGCCGGTAAGGATCATATCCATTGCCTTGGCCTTGCCGACCGCGCGCGTCAGTCGCTGGGTGCCGCCAATGCCAGGAATGACACCGATCTTGATTTCCGGCTGACCGAACTTCGCGCTATCCGCGGCGACTATGATGTCGCACTGCATCGCCAGCTCACAGCCGCCACCGAGCGCGAAACCCGCGACCGCGGCGACAATGGGCTTGCGAGCGCGCGCGGCGCGGTCCCAATCGGCGCAGAAATTGCCGAGATAGGCTTCGATGAAAGTCTTGTCGGCCATTTCCTTGATGTCGGCGCCAGCCGCGAAGGCCTTGTCGTTGCCGGTGATCAGCATGCAGCCGATTTTTTCATCGGCTTCGAAGGCATCGATGGCCGCGAATAGTTCAGCCACCAGCGCCCGGTTGAGCGCGTTGAGCGCCTGCGGCCGGTTGAGCCGCATGATACCGACACGACCTTTGGTTTCGACGATGACGTTTGGCTCGCTCATGCGCTTGTCCCAAAAAGAATAAAACCAGCATCATTCCAGCTTTACGCCAGCACGGCTGATAACGTCACCCCATTTAGCTGAATCAGCCTTGATGATGGCAGCGAAATCTTCCGGCGTCCCACCGCCGCCTTCATCGCCGATCTTGGCGAACTTGTCCTTGAAGCCATCCGACAGTATCGCCTTGTTGATCGCAGCATTTAGCCTGTCGACGATCGGCCGCGGTAGGCCGGCAGGCCCGACAACGCCGGTCCATGTCGGCGCCAGATAGCCGGGTACGACTTCACCGATAGCCGGCAGATCGGGAAAAGCCGGTGAGCGAGCGGCGCCGCTAACGCCGATAGCCCGCACCGCACCCGCCTTGGCGTGGGGCGCGATCGATTGCAGACTTTCGAACATGATATCGACGTGACCGGCGATGAGGTCGTTGATCGCGGCCGCACCGCCGCGATATGGCACATGCACGATCTGCGTACCCGTCATGGACTTGAATAACTCACCGCCGAGATGACCGGGCGAACCGTTGCTCGACGAAGCATTGGTTAGCTTGCCGGGGTTCGCCTTGGCGTAAGCGATCAGTTCTTGAATCGAACTGACCGGCAGCTTCGGCGACACCGCCAGCAACAAATGTCCGCGCGTCAGCAAACAGATCGGTTGCAGATCGCGCTCTATGTCGAACGGCATTTTCGGCACCAGATGACGCGTGAGCGCCAGACCGCCAATGGGGCCCATGCCGATGGTGTAGCCATCCGGCGTTGACTTCGCCACCATGTCGAGCCCGAGCGTCAGCGCGCCGCCGGGACGATCGTCGACGACAACGGGTTGGCCTAGTTCACGCGCCAGTTCGTTGGCAAGAATTCGCGCCGCCGTATCGGTGGCGCTTCCTGCCGCCTGCGGAACGACCAGCCGGACCGGGTGGTCCGGGTATTCGGCGAATGCCGCGCCTGTGTGAAGAATAGTGGCAAAGGCGATCAGAAAGAGTTTTCGCATGATGTGTTCCCGGCCGCCGCACTCTACTGCGTGACGGCCGGGTTTGTCACCGATGCGGCCTTCATTCACTCAACTTGATGTTCGCCTTCTCAATGACCTCTTTCCACTTCACGAAGTCGGTCCTGATCACCTTGGCGTAGTCTTCCGGCGTGCCGGGCGCCGGCTCCTCACCGATCAGCTTGAACCTGTCCGCCATCAACTGGGATTTGAGCGCGTCGTTGACGGCGCGGTTGAGCTTTTCGACGATCGGTCGCGGCATCTTCGCCGGACCGACCACACCAAGCCACGTCACCGCAACGTAACCCGGGACGCCGGCTTCGGCGATGGTGGGCGTGTCAGGGAAGGCAGGCGAGCGCGCGGGGCCGCTGACACCAAGCCCCCGAATGCGATGGTCGAGCACAAAGGGCGCCATCGACGCGAGTCCCTCGAACATGATCTCGACGCGGCCAGCGATGAGATCGTTGATGGCCGGCGCACCACCGCGATAGGGCACGTGCGTGATCTGCGTGCCGGTCAGACTCTTGAACAGCTCCAGGCCGATATGACCGGGCGAACCGTTGCCGGACGACGCGGCCGACAGTTTGCCGGGATTGGCCTTCGCATAGTCGATCAATTCCTTGACCGACTTCACTTGTAGCGACGGCGATATCGCAAGCATCAGATGTCCGCGCCCGATCATGCCGATCGGCTCGAAGTCCTTCACTACATCGTACGGCAGTTTGCCGACCATGTGCGGCGTGAGCGCCATGCCGCCAATCAGTCCAACGCCGATGGTGTAGCCATCCGGCGGCGACTTCGCGATGGCATCGAGACCGATAACGAACGCGCCGCCCGGCCGGTTTTCGATGATGAGTTGTTGACCGAGCGACTTGCCCATTTCGGCGCCGAGCACGCGCGCGTAAAGATCGGTGTTGCTGCCGGGCGCTTGCGGCACGATGAATCGGATCGGTTTATCGGGATACTCAGCAAGAGCGCCGCCGCAAAGCCCAGCGGACATTAACGCAGCAAGAGTCGCTGCGGCAAGAGCCACACGTCGCATGTTTGCCTCCCAGGCATTGTTCTTATTCATTCTGTTTCTTGGCCGGGTTTTCCCGGTCCAAGTCTTCGCCTTGCCGATATGAAAGCAAGTTCAAGATGCCGGGCACAAGGGCGATATCGTCGCCCACCATCAGCCCACGCCAGAATTGCTGCAGCGCAGGAAAGTTACTTCTGACAATCCGGGCAGTAAAAAGTCGAACGGCCGCTCTGCACAATGCGCTTCACGGTGCCTTTGGCACCAGGGCACGGCTTGCCTTCGCGATCATAGACGAGAAAATTGTGCTGGAAATCGCCAAGCGATCCGTCGGCGCGGCGATGATCGCGCAGCGACGAGCCGCCGGCCTTAATGGCGTCGTGCAGCACCGCCTTGATCGCATCGACAAGCACGATGGCGCGTTCGGTCGGCGCACCTTTTCGGTCGGCAATGGTGGACGCCTGACGCTTCGGCGACAGCCGCGCGCGGAACAAAGCTTCGCAGACATAGATATTGCCGAGGCCGGCGACGACGCGCTGATCGAGCAATGCGGCCTTCAGCGACGTCTTCTTGCCAGCGACAGCCTTCGCCAGCATCGCGGCATCAAACTCATTGCCGAGCGGCTCAGGGCCGATCGAACGCAGCAACGGCTCTTCGTCCATCTTGCTGCGCGGCACCAGCTTCATCGAACCGAAACGGCGCGGATCGTTAAAGGTGACGACCGCGCCGTTGGACATGTGAAACACGACGTGGTCGTGCGCCGTGCTTTTGGATTTCTCGTGATGGTATTTCGCGATCTTGCCGTCATTGACGCGGAATGACCCGGACATGCCGAGATGCATGACCAGGACGTCACCGGACGAGATATCGACAATCAGGTATTTCGCCCGCCGGCCAACGCTGGTGACAGTCTGGCCTTCCAGCCGCTTCTCGAAGTCCTTGGCGATCGGCCAGCGCAGGCCGCGGTGTCGCACCTCGACCTTTTTGATCCGCGTGCCTTCCATTGAAGGCGCCAGACCCCGGCGGACAGTCTCTACTTCGGGTAGCTCGGGCATGGTTAACCTGTTTCTTAACGACACATAGCGCCCCGCGGCCCCGCACGCTATGGTCCTGCTCGCAAAGGATTATTGGCTATGGCAGCGCGCCAAAAACACACCGAAGACACCCATT
>DASYCM010000322.1:0-27145 GCA_036500165.1 Pseudolabrys sp. | reverse complement strand
TGCGGCCTGGACCGGCAGCTTTGTGCTCGGCGCCGTGCTGGCGCTCGCCGCGACGTTGTTGGTCGGCATGGTGGTCGAAGTCGTCGCGATGCGCAGGCTCTACGGCCGCGATCATATCGATCATGTGCTGGCGACGTTCGGGCTAATTTTATTCTTCGACGAATCCGTGCGTCTGATCTGGGGCCCGGCGGGCCTGAGCCTGCCGCTGCCGGCCTGGCTCAGCCAACCGGTGCGCATCCTTCCGGGTGTGGAGTATTCGGCCTACCGGCTGGCAATCATCGTCGTCACCGCCGCGGTTGCGGCGTTCCTCTACGTGCTGGTAATGCGCACGCGCGTCGGCATGCTGATCCGCGCAGGGGCATCGAATCGCGAAATGGTCGGCGCGCTCGGCGTCAACATCAAGTTGCTCTACACGCTGGTATTCGGCCTTGGCGCGGCACTCGCCGGGCTCGCTGGCCTTATGCAGGCGCCGATCCTGACCGTGCAGATCGGCATGGGTGAGAACATTCTCATTCTCGCTTTCGTCATCACGGTGATCGGCGGCATCGGCTCGATTCGTGGGGCGCTGGTGGCGGCGATCTTCGTCGGATTCATCGATACGCTCGGTCGCGCCTTCTTCCCTGACCTTTTGCGTATGATGCTGAGCAAGGAAGCGGCGGCGACAGCCGCACCCGCATTGTCGTCGATGCTGATCTATCTCCTGATGGCGATCGTGCTGGTGGTGAAGCCCGAAGGCCTGTTCTCGGCGGCCCAGAAATGACCGGCAAAATAAGCAGCGTGCTGACGCCCCGGAATATCGTGATTTTTGTTCTCCTCGCCGCGCTCGTGTTGCTGCCGGTCTATACGGGCGTCACCGGCAACCGCTTCATGCTGACGCTGTTCACACGCATCGTCATTCTGGCGCTCGCCGCGGTGAGCCTCAATCTGATTCTGGGCTATGGCGGCATGATGAGCTTCGGCCACGCCGCCTATCTGGGGATTGGTGGCTATGCCGTCGGCATGCTGGCGCATGAAGGGATTTATAGCGGTTTCGTTCAATGGCCTGTGGCGCTCGCGGCCTCGGCCTTGTTCGCGCTGGTGATCGGCGCGCTATCGCTGCGCACGCGCGGCGTCTACTTCATCATGATCACCTTGGCCTTCGCGCAAATGGCCTATTACATCTTCGCTGGCATTGCGCGCTATGGCGGTGACGACGGGTTGACCATCTACAAACGCAGCGAGTTCGGCGGCCCGATCAACCTCTCGAACAAGGTGCAGTTTTATTACATCTGCCTGGCGCTACTGTTGGCCGCGATCTATCTGGTCTGGCGGCTGGTGAATTCGCGTTTTGGCATGGTGATCCAGGGTTCGCGCTCCAACGACGTGCGGATGCGCGCCATCGGTTTCCCGACTTATCGCTACAAGCTTGTCTGCTTCGTCATCGCCGGGACGCTGTGCGGACTGTCCGGGGCACTGCTCGCGAACCACAACGACTTCGTCAGTCCGTCGATCATGTATTGGACCCGTTCGGGCGACCTCATCATCATGGTCGTCTTGGGCGGCATGGGCTCTCTGTTCGGTCCCGTGTTCGGCGCGATCGCGCTGCTGGTGTTCGAGGAACTGTTGCCAGCACTCATCAAGCTGCTGGGTACGCCGATGTTCGGCGAGCAGGCGTCGCGCGCCTCGGAATATTGGCAGATCGTCATGGGCCCGCTGTTGCTGCTGGTCGTGCTGTTCGCGCGCGGCGGTATCGACGGTCTGCTGCGCAAGCTCAGCAGCAAACCCGATGAAAAGGGGCACGCATGAGCGAGCCGCTTCTCAAGGTCGACAACCTTGCCAAACGTTTCGGCGGCATCGTCGCAACCGACGACCTGTCGCTCGCCGTCGCGCCGGGTGAACTGCATGCCATCATCGGCCCGAACGGTGCAGGCAAGACAACGCTGATCTCGCAGTTGTCGGGACGACTGCCGCCGGATTCTGGCCGCATCCAATTCGCGGATACCGACATCACGGCGCTGCCGATGTACAGGCGCAGTGCGCTCGGCCTCGCGCGTTCTTTCCAGATGACGTCGTTGTTTCTCGATCTCAGCGTGCTCGACAATGTCGCGCTCGCCGTGCAGGCCCATGCCGGGCATTCGTTCCGTTTCTGGCGCGATGCGCGGCAGGAGCAGGAGTTGCGTGAGCCGGCACGTGCCGCGCTGGAGCGTGCCGGATTGGCCGCGCGCGCGGACAGGCCGGCGTCGCTGCTGAGTCACGGCGAGCATCGCCAGCTTGAATTGGCTATGGCGCTTGCCGGTAGCCCACGCATGCTGCTGCTCGATGAGCCGATGGCGGGCCTGGGGCCTGAGGAATCGGCGCGCATGGTCGGCATGCTGCGTGCGCTCAAAGGTGAAATGACCATCCTGCTGGTCGAACACGACATGGAAGCGGTGTTCGCTTTGGCCGACCGCATTACGGTGCTGGTCTACGGCCGCGCCATTGCGTCCGGCGCGCCGGCCGAGATCCGCGCCGACACGGCCGTACGCGATGCCTATCTGGGTGAGCAGGAGGCGACGCATGTCTGACGGAAAGTCTGACGTGCTTGCCGTCGACGGCATTGAGACCTGCTACGGCCTCTCGCAGGTGCTATTCGGGCTGTCGCTCACCATCGCCCCCGGCGAGATGGTGACGCTGATGGGCCGCAACGGCATGGGCAAAACGACGACCGTGCGTTCCGTCATGGGCCTGACGCCGGCGCGCGCCGGCAGCATCCGTTTTCTCGGCCGCGAGATCCGTGGCCTGCCGTCCTACAAGATTGCGCAGCTTGGCATCGGTCTGGTGCCGGAAGGCCGCCAGATTTTCCCGAACCTGACGGTGCGCGAGAACCTGCTGGCGACGGCGGTGGCGCGCGATGGTGGCGGCTGGACGCTCGAGCGTGTTCACGAGCTGTTTCCACGGCTCGCCGAGCGCGCCTCCAGCATGGGCAATCAACTGTCTGGCGGCGAGCAGCAGATGCTGGCCATCGGCCGCGCGCTCATGACCAATCCGCGCCTGCTCATCCTCGACGAGGCCACCGAAGGCCTGGCGCCGCTGATCCGCGCCGAAATCTGGCGCTGCCTGGCGCAGCTCAAGGAGTCCGGCCTCGCCATTCTGGTGATTGACAAGAATGTCGGCGCGCTCACCCGCGTTGCCGACCGGCATTTCCTGATCGAACGGGGCCGCGTGGTTTGGAGTGGGCTGTCGGCTGAACTTGCTGCCGCGCCCGAGATTCAGCACCGGTATCTCGGCGTCTGATTACTCCGCCGGCTGCGTGCTGGGTGGCGGCGATTTTCGCCACACGAATGACGGTGTTGCGCCACCGAGCTTGCGGTGAAGCTTGTCGAGCAGCAGGTAGATCACCGGTGTCGTGTAGAGCGTCAGGATTTGCGATACCAGCAAGCCGCCGATGATGGTGATGCCGAGTGGACGCCGCAGCTCCGAACCGGGGCCAGAGGCGATTACCAAAGGCACGGCGCCGAGCATCGCCGCCATCGTCGTCATCAAAATCGGCCGAAAGCGTTCCATGCAAGCTTCGTGAATGGCCTGCATAGGCGGCAGGCCGCGTTGCCGCTCCCCTTCGAGAGCGAAGTCCACCATCATGATACCGTTCTTCTTGACGATGCCGATCAGCAGAATGATGCCGATGAAGGCGATCACCGTCAGTTCGGTGCCTGAAACCTGCAGCGCCAGCAGTGCGCCGAGACCTGCCGACGGTAGCGTCGAGATGATGGTGAGCGGATGCGCCAGGCTTTCGTAGAGGACGCCGAGCACGATGTAGACCGCGATCAGCGCTGCCAGCAGCAGCAGTGGTTGCGCGCTGGAGGCCTGCTTGAACGCCTGCACATCGCCGGAGAAATCGGCATGCACGATGTCGGGGATGTGCATTTCAGCGACCGCTTGCGTGATCGCCGCGGTGGCTTCCTCGATGGTGACGCCTGGCGCGAGATTGTAGGTGATGGTGGTCGAGGGGAATTGGCCCTGATGGTTCACCACCAAGGGCGCGATACCGCGCTCGACTTTCACCAGAGTCGGTAGCGGCACCTGCGCGTTGCCGTTGCCGGGCACGTAAACCTGTGACAGGTCGTTCGGATCGCGCTGGTACTGCTGGTCGACCTCGAGAATGACGCGGTACTGGTTGCGCGGGCCGTAGATCGTCGAAATCTGGCGCTGCGAGAAGGCGTTGTTGAGCGCGCTGTCGATATCCTGAATGCGTACGCCGAGCCGCGCGGCGGCCTGCCGGTCGATTGAAATATTGGCCTGCAGACCGCCTTGCTCACGGTCGGTGTTCATGTCCGTGACCTGCGGCAACTGTTTCACGCGGTCGACGACTTTCGGCACCCAGCTCTGCAACTGGTCGATGTCGGAGCTCCACAGCGTGAACTGGTACTGCGAGTCGCTCTGGCGGCCGCCGACGCGCAAATCCTGCGCCGGGAACATGAAGACGCGGATGCCGGGGATATTCGACAACCTGGCCCGCAGGCGGTTGATGACCTGCTGCGTGGTGACGTTGTTGCGTTCATCCAGCGGTTTCAGGCTGATGAACAGCCGACCACGGTTGACCGAGGCGCCGCCCGGGCCGCCGCCACCACCGGCCGATGAGCCGAGGCCCGATACCGCGGGATCGGCCAGAACGATGTCCATCGCCTGTTGTTGCAGCACCAGCATGGCTTCGTAGGAAATGTCGGTCGAAGCCTGCGTGCCGCCAAAGATGAGCCCGGTGTCGTCTTGCGGGAAATAGCCTTTCGGTACTTTCACGAACAGGAATCCGGTGAGCACGATGGTGGCGATGAAGGTCATCATCGCCAGTGCGCGATGTTCGAGCACAAAGGACAAAGTCCGGTCGTAGAACCGGATCATGCGCGACAGGATTCCCTCGATACGGCGGTCGAGCCAGGTGGCATTCGGGCTGGGCCCTGCCTTGACGAAATAGGCGCAGATCATCGGCGTCACCGACAGCGACACCACGGTGGAGACGGCGATAGCGAACGCCAGCGTCACCGAGAATTCGCGGAACAGGCGGCCGACGATGCCGCCCATGAACAGCAACGGGATGAATGCGGCAATCAGCGATATCGAGATCGAAACGACGGTAAAGCCGATCTGCTTGGCGCCCATCAACGCCGCGCGGAGTGGCCGGTGGCCGTTCTCGAGATTGCGGAACACGTTCTCGATCATGACGATCGCGTCGTCGACGACGAAGCCGATGCTCACCGCGAGCGCCATCAGCGACAGATTGTCGATGGAGAAACCGGCGGCCCACATGGCCGCGCAGGTGCCCGCGAGCGACAACGGCACGGTTACGCCGGCGGCCAAAGTCGCCGCGGTGCGCCGGAGGAACAGGAAGACCACGACCATTACCAGCAGGGCGGTGGCGGCCAGCGTCCACTGCATGTCGTGCACACTGGCGCGGATGGTCTGGGTGCGGTCGGTCAGAACCGAGAATTCGAGGCCGGCCGGAACGTATTGCTTGATCTCCGGCAGCAAAGCGTAAATCCGGTCGACCGTGTCGATGACGTTGGCGTCGGCCTGTTTGGTGATGATCAGCAGGACCGAAGGGTCGCGGTTGAACCAGCCGGCGGAGCGGCTGTTGCGCACGCTGGGCTGGATCGAAGCGACCGTGGAGAGGCGGATCGCGGTGCCGCCGACGGTTTTGATCACCAGCGGGTCGTAGTCGGCGGCGTTGGTCAGTTGGTCGTTGATGCCGATGCTGACGGCGCGCTTGCTGCCGTCGAACGTGCCGAGCGGGCCGACCGCGTTGGAATTGGCAATCGCCGCGCGCACGTCTTCCATGGACAGGCCCATGGCGGACAGCCGGGCTGGATCGACGCGTACGCGCAGGGCCGGCTGCTCGGAGCCGGCGACGGAAACGTCCGCGACGCCATCGACCTGACTGAGGCGCTGGGCGATCACGCTGTCGGCGGCGTCATAGATGGCGCTGCCCTGCATAGTCTTCGACGTCAGTGCCAGAATGAGGATCGGCGCCGCGGCAGGGTTGGCCTTGCGGAAGGTCGGTAGCGTCGGCATGTCGGCCGGCAGGTCGGTCAAGGCGGCGTTGAGCGCGGCCTGTACGTCGCGGGCGGCGCCTTCGATGCTGCGGCTAAGATCGAACTGCGCGGTAATGCGGGTCGAGCCGAGCGAACTGGTCGAGGTGAGTTCGGTGATGCCCGAAATCTCGCCGAGCCGCCGTTCCAGCGGCGCGGCGACGGTCGCAGCCATGATGTTGGGATCGGCGCCGGGCCGGCTTGCGGTGATGTTGATGGTCGGGAAATCGACGCTGGGCAGGCTTGCGACCGGCAGGAAGCCGTAGGCCGTTGCGCCCGTCATGAACAACCCGATCGCCAGCAGCGTCGTGCCGATCGGCCGCCGGATGAAGGGGTATGAGAAGTTCATGCGCTACTCGGCAGGCTGCGTGCGCGGCGCCGTCGGCGGCAGCGAACTGAGCCGGGCGCGCAGCCGCTCCATGTAAAGGTAGACGACCGGCGTCGTGTAGAGCGTAAGCAATTGGCTGAGCAGCAAGCCGCCGACGATCGACACGCCGAGCGGATTGCGCAGTTCCGAGCCGGTGCCGCTTTCCAGCGCCAGCGGCAGTGCACCGAACAATGCGGCAAGCGTCGTCATCATGATCGGACGGAAGCGCAACAGCGCTGCCTGTACGATGGACTGCTCCGGCGACATCCCCTCTTTGCGCTCGGCTTCAAGCGCAAAGTCGATCATCATAATGGCGTTCTTTTTCACGATGCCCATCAGCAGCACGATGCCGATCAGCGCGATCACCGAGAGATCGTAGCCAAACAGCATCAGTGCGAGCAGCGCGCCGACACCGGCGGAGGGCAAAGTCGAGAGAATGGTCAACGGATGGATGAAGCTCTCGTACAGCACGCCGAGCACGATGTAGATCGTGATGGCGGCGGCGAGCAGCAGCCACGGTTCGCCGGCGATCGACTTGGCGAACTCGGCGGCGTCGCCAGAGTAGGTGCCGGTCACGGACGTCGGCATGCCGAGGTCCTGCTGTGCTTTAGTGATCAATGTCACCGCGTCGCTCAGCGAATAACCATGCGCCAGATCGAAGCTGATGGTGACCGATGGAAATTGCTCCTGATGCGCAATCGCCAGCGGCGCCGAGGTGTAGACGAAGCGGGCGAAGGAGGCGAGCGGCACCTGGTTCGAGCCGGTGACGGTGTTGGGCGTCGCAGTGGTGTTGGTGTTTGTGCCGCCGGCCGCGGTATTGCCGGCAGTCGCCGCAGTGCCGTTGCTGGTGGTGGCGCCTGTAACGTAGAGCTTGTCGAGCGAGGTCGGATCCTGGAGATAGCGCGGCTGCGCTTCGAGAATGACGCGATACTGGTTGGCCTGGCCGTAGATCGTCGAAATCTGCCGCTGGCCGAAAGCGTCGTTCAGCGTATCGGTGATGCTCTGCATCGACACGCCGAGACGTCCGGCCTGTTCGCGGTCGACGTCGACCAGCACGCGCGGGCCGCCTTCCTGCGCTTCGGACGCGACTTCGCGGAATTCGTGTTCGGCGCGCAGCGTGCGGGTCAGCTTGTCGGCCCACTCGATGACTTCGGCGGAATCGGTGCCAACCAATGTGTATTGATATTGCGCGCGGGCCGAGCGCGTCGAGATCTGGATGTCTTGCGTTGCCTGGAAATAGACCGTCATGCCGGGCAGATGCGAAACGGCGTCCTTGAGTCGCGTAATGATGGCTTCGACGCGGTTGCTGCGGTCTTCGCGCGGCTTCAACGTAATGGAAATGCGTCCGGCGTTCGGCGACGCGTTCATCGTGCTGACGCCGATCACCGATACGACGCTGGCGACATCCGGATCGGCGCGGACGATGTCCTCGACCTGCTTCTGGCGGCGCTGCATCTCGGTGAACGAAACGTCGGTGCCGGCTTCGGTAACGGCCGTAATGACGCCGGTATCCTGCAACGGCAGGAAGCCCTTCGGCATGGCGATGTAGAGGAAGATCGTGGCCGCAAACGTCGCGAGCGTGACGAATAGCGTCGCGCGCTGGCGTTTGAGCACCCACAACAGGCTTCGATGATAGAGTTCGATGGTGCGCTCGACATAATCGTTGAACGACTTGGCCAGCGCGCCCGGCTCACGCTCCTCGCCATGCGGACGCAGCAATCGGGCGCACATCATCGGCGTTAGCGTCAGCGATACGACGGCCGAGGCCACAACGGCGATGGTCAAGGTCAGAGCGAATTCGCGGAACATGCGGCCGACAAGGCCTGTCATGAACAACAGCGGGATGAACACGGCAATCAGCGACAAAGTCAGCGAAATAACGGTAAAGCCGATTTCGCGGGCACCCTTGAGAGCCGCCTGCAGCGGATTTTCGCCGTCCTCGATATGGCGGACGATGTTCTCGATCATGACGATGGCGTCGTCGACGACGAAGCCGGTGCCGATGGTCAGCGCCATGAGCGACAGATTGTCGAGCGAGAACCCGCAGAACCACATCACACCGAAGGTCGCGATCAGCGAGAGTGGCAGCGCCACACCCGCGATAATGGTGGCGCGGATGGTGCGCAAGAAAATCAGTACGACCAGCACGACCAGCCCGATCGACAGCACCAGTGTGAATTGCACGTCGTGAATCGAAGCGCGGATTGTCGTGGTGCGATCGGTGACGACGGTCAGACTCGCACCCGCCGGAATCGCACGCCGCAGCCGCGGCAATTCAGCCTGCACGCGCTGCACGGTTTCAATGACGTTGGCGCCAGGCTGGCGCTGTACGTCGATGACGATGGCCGGTCCGCCGTCATAGCTGGCCCCGACCTTGGTGTTCTCTAGCCCGTCGACCACGTCGGCGACGTCGCTGAGCAGCACCGGTGCACCGTTGCGGAACGCCACGGTGATCGCGCGGTAGGCTGCGGCGCTGGTGATCTGGTCGTTGGCGGCGATGGTGTAGGACTGATGCGTGCCGTCGAGCGCGCCTTTGGCGCCGGCGACATTGGCGCCGACAATGGCGGTGCGTAAATCCTCGAGTGCGATGCCGTAGGCGGCGAGCCGCGATAGATCAGCCTGAATGCGGATCGCCGGACGGATGCCGCCTTGCACCGAAACGCGGCCGACGCCGGTCACTTCCGACAGCCGCGGCGCCATGATGGTGTCAGCCATGTCGCTCAGTGAGCGCTGGTCGACGGTCTTCGATGTCAATGCCAGCGTGATGATCGGCGCGTCGGCCGGGTTTACCTTCGAATAAAGCGGCGGGTAGGGCAGGTTCTTTGGCAGCGTCGAGCCGGCGGCATTGATGGCGGACTGCACGTCCTGCGCCGCGGCGTCAATGTCGCGCGACAGGTCGAATTGCAGTGTGACCTGGCTGATGCCGAACGAGCTCGACGACGTCATCGACTGCAAGGCCGGGATCTTGCCGAACTGGGTCTCCAGCGGCGACGTCACCAGCGCAGTGATGGTGTCGGGATTAGCGCCGGGAAGCTGCGTCGTTACCTGGATCGAGGGAAAATCGACCTGCGGTAGCGCCGAGACCGGCAGCCACCAGTAGCCCAGCATGCCGCCGAGCATGACGGCGACGCCGAGGAGCGAGGTGGCGATGGGCCGATGAATGAAGGGTGAGGAGACGCTCATGCGCGCGCTCTCACTTTGTTGCGGCTGGCGGTGCGCTCGGTGTGGTGCCGGGTGCCGTGCCAGGAGCCGCACCTTGCAGTGCGTTCGGTGATGCGTCGCCGCCACCCCGCCGGCGTTCGCCCTTTTCGCCCGGCGAGCGCGGTCCGCGCTGCCGTGGCGCAGCGGGCGCGGCCGTGCCGTCACCGCTGCTGATCGTAATCTTGGCGTTGTCAGTCAGGCGGGCAAAGCCGGTAGTGACAACACGCTCGCCCGCCTCCACGCCCTTCGACACGACTGTCTGATTTTCGTCTTGCTTCTGCACGGTGATCGTCCGCATCGACACAGCGTTGTCGTCCTTGACGACATAGACGAACGTGCCGGTCGGGCCGCGCTGCACCGCGCCGGTTGGAATGGTCACGACCTGCTTGAGTGTATCGATTAGCAGCCGGATGTTGACGAACTGCCCCGGCCACAGTTGCAAAGTTTTGTTGGGGAATTCGGCCTTGAGCCGGACGGTGCCGGTCGTCGAGTCGACCTGGTTGTCGACGACGCTCAAGGTGCCGCTGTCGATGACTTCGTCATTGTCGGAGCGCAGGGCGTCGACGGTGAGCGGCCCCTTGGCGAAAGTCGAGTTGACGCGGGTGATTTCCTGCTGCGGCAGGTTGAACAGGATCGAGATTGGCTGCAACTGCGTCAGCGTAACGACGCCGGTCGTGTCCGCGGCGCGAATGATGTTGCCTTCATCAACGGCACGAATGCCGGTGCGGCCGTCGAGCGGCGAACGGATCGTCGTATAAGCCAGCGTCGCCTGCGCACTCTCAATGGCGCCTTGATCGGATTGGATCTGCGCGACGTATTGCGCGACCAGCGATTTCTGCGTGTCCGCCTGCTGGCGGTTGATGGCGTTGGTAGCTGCGAGTTGTTCGTAACGCGCCAGATCGTTCTTGGCGTTCGCGAGCAGCGCCTCGTCCTGCGCCTTCTTGGCGATCGCCTGATCGAGTGCCGCCTGGTAGGTCGTCGGATCGATGCGCGCGAGCACGTCGCCGCGCTTCACGTCCTGGCCTTCCTTGAAGGCCACTTCGATCAGCTTGCCATCGACCTGCGCCTTCACCAGCACGGTGTTGAGCGCCTTTGTCGTGCCAACGGCATCGAGATAGACCGGCACATCGGCCTTGGCAGCGGGCGCGACCAGCACGGGGACCGGGCCGTTTTCACCGCCGAAGCGGCTGCGGCGTTGCTGCGTGTTCGTCGATCCGGTGAAGTGATAAACTGCGGCGGCGGCGACCACGACGACGATCAGCCCGATGACGAAGACGCGGCGGTTGCCGCGTTTCACCGGCTGTGTCGGCGCCAATGCCTGCTTTGGCAGTTCACCGTGCATTCGACGCCTCCAACGGCTTCGGGAACCAGCCGCCACCGAGCGCCTGATAGAGGCTCACGATCGCCTGTGCGTGCGCGAGCCGCGCCTGCACCAGATTATCCTGCGCCTGGAAAAGCGTCTGCTGGGTTTGCAGCACGGTGACCAGATCGATGGTGCCCTGGTTCAAACGCTGCTCGGAAATATCGAAGGCGCGTTGCGAACTGGTGACGACCTCGCGTTGCAGACGTTCGCGCAGCGCGGACTGGCGGATGCCATCGAGCCCATTTTCGACGTCGACAAAGCCGGAGATAACGGACTTGCGGTAGTTCTGCAGGAGTTCGTCTTGCCGGCCCTTTGTCAGGTCGAGATTACCCTGCAGCCGTAGGCCGTCGAAGATCGGCTGCGTCAGACCTGCGCCGACACTGTAGAGCGCCGATTCAGGCCGCAGCAGCGTCTTGAGCACCACGCTCGAATAGCCGCCTTCGCCGGTGATGGAGATACTCGGCAGGAATTGCGCGCGCGCATTCTCGACATTGGCATTGGCGGCAGCGAGCAAAGCTTCGGCTTCGCGAATGTCGGGGCGCTGAGCGAGCAGTTCGGACGGCAGACCCGGCGTCACGCGCGGATAGGAAATGCCGCGCAATGAGCCGCCACGGATGCGCACGCTCTCCGGCGAGCGCGCCAGTAACAGCGCCAGCGCATTGCGGTTTTGCACAAGCGACTGCTCCAGCGACGGCAGCGCGGCGCGCTGCGTGTTGAGCAGCGCTTCCTGCTGCGCGGTATCGAGCGCCGACGCGGTGCCGGCATTGAGACGCTGCTGGATAAGGTTGAGCACGCGGCTGGCGCTGGCGACGTTGTCGCGGTTGACCTGAAGACGGTCCTGCGCTGCCAGCACCTGGAAATAGGCATTGGCGGTAGCGGCAACGGTGGCAAGTCCGACGACTTCACGGTCGTAGCGGGTGGCAACGGCGGTTTGTTCGGCTGCGCGCAACGCCGCGCGGTTCTTGCCCCAGAAATCGATCTCGTAGCTGGCGGTCAACGAAGCGCGCACCCCAGTGGTGTTGATTTCGGCGGCGTGAGCGCGCGTGCCACTGGCACCGAGATCGACGACAGGCAGCAAGGCCGAACCGGCGATGCGGGCCTGTGCATCGGCCTGCACGATGCGGGCGACGGCGGCGGCGATGTCGAGATTGGCCTCGCGTGCTTCCTGGATGATCTCGGTGAGTTCGCGGGAGCGGAAGCCATGCCACCAATCGAGCGGCGGCAGCGCTGCTTCGGCGACCGCCGGATTGGGCGACGAGCGATCATAGGCTTGCGGAATATCGAGCCCGGGTTCGGGCTTGTCGGTCAGCAGGCATCCGCCCAAAGGCAGAGCGAGACATAAACCCCAGAGCATCGTTCGCAACGGACGCAGGCCCGCAATGGTTCCAACTTGGGTTCCAGATGACGACTCGAGACCACGACCGCGACGCATAAAGAAAACTCTCAAAGACTGACTGAAACCATTTTAGGCGAGAGTGAAACTAGCCCAGAAAACCACGTGAGCCTTGTAATTATTGGGATTTTCCCGCTGTTTTTCGTCCCGGAGGCCAGTCTGCCAAAGCTTGGCGTCCAGCGGGTGACATTTGCGCCGCGGAACCTGCAAATGCGCCTTGAATGGCTTGGTCGAAGTTCTGCCGCGCGGTCCGCGCTTTGGCCATCGCGTCCTGCACGGCGGCGACATCGAACGGTTCCTTGCGCAACATGGCGCGGATCGTGTCCTGAGACGCCCGGAATTTGCTTTGCGCATCTTCAATGGCGTCGTGATGTGCCTTGATCTGGCCGCGCAGCAGATCGGCGTCGGACGGCGGCAGGCTGGCCGCAATGCGTTCGACGCGCACGAAGACATTGCGATCCCAGGTCGGGGAACCCGGCGCGCGCACGTACATCGCTACCGCGATACCGATGAAAAACAGATTGAGCGCCAGCGAGCCGAGCAGCAGCCAGCGCGACGAACCGCGAGATGTCGCAGTGGGCGTCATATTGATGGCGCTCATCGCTGATCTCCGAAGCCACCGCCGAAATCGGCGCGGCTGGCAAAAGACAGTGCCGCATCAGCGGTGTCGACCTGACGGTCGAGACCGATCATGCCGATGGTGAATCCGACAATGGCGCAGCTGACGAGGGCCGCGACGCGCGGCCAGGCCGGCGTGAATTCCCAGTTGAGCAGCACGGCGGGCAGGCGCCACCACGCCATCTGCTGGCGCGGCAGCGGGCCGGCGAGCCGCCTGAACACGCGATCCGCCGCGGCTTGATCGTCGCGTTCCGCGGAGGCGCCGGGCTTCAGCGTAGTTTTGAGCAACTGCTCGAATTCGTTTTCGTCCACTTTATTTCCGGTCATGGTCTTCATCCCCGTCGATCAGGCCGCCCAGTTTGGCGCGTAAACTTTTTTTGCCTCGTATCAGTAGCGTCTCTACTGCGGATACCGAGGTGTCGAGTACCTCGGCAACCTGTGCATTGGTCATGCCCTCGCTGTAAGTGAGGACAATTGCCGTGCGCTGGCGGTCCGGCAGTTCGCCAATCGCTGCGGTGAGCGCATGCTCGCGCTCATTTTGTTCGGCGACCTCCGGAACGCTGGGGGTCGGGTCGGCGATTTCGCCGGCAGCGTCGAGGCCGACCCAAGGCTTGCGCCGCTTGCGGTCGAGGCAAAGGTTGACCACGACCCGCGTAAGCCATGTTCGGAACGCCGCCAGAGGCTGCCAGCGCGGCGCATGCGTCCAAACGCGCAGCATGGCTTCTTGAACAACATCCTCGGCGTCGGCCGTATTACCGAGAACACGGCGGGCAAGCCCGACCATGGCCGGTACGTGGCGCCGGCTGAGCTGGCGGAAGGCCGCCTCATCACCGCGGGCGACCTTCGCCATAAGGGCTTCGTCGGCACGCGCTTCATCATTGGCGTCGTCGCTGTCAGCCATCTCGTTTTGAATGCTGCCATACGTGATGCCCGTCCATACTAGAGCCTGGCTTACTGGATGAACGGGCGAGGAGGGGAAAACCTGTGCGGCCAAGATTATGGGGGATATTCAGCGCAAATAACCCGTTAACTTTAAGCTATTGAATAACAAAGGATATTTCCTCTAATGGTTCGGTGCGGCGACGTCGTTTAAGGAAAATCCGGCAACCCGTTTGTAATTGTCGGACAGCCCCCGCAGTTCGTCCTGCGTGATGTATTGGGACAGGTCGTCGAATGGCCGGTCGCCAACCAGTTCTTCGACCTTGATATTGATGAAATCCGGCGGGAATTCACGGTTCGTGCGGACGACTTTTGCCGCCGGCTGAGCGCGGGCGGCCTCGTAGGCTTTCAGCGCATCGCGAGGGTCGGCGTAATTGCGCAGCAGGTCTGCAAGCGTGCGCGCATCGATGGCGGCCTGCGCCGCGCCGTTGGAGCCGCGCGGATACATTGGGTGCGCGGCGTCGCCGGCCAACGTGACGCGGCCATAGGTCCACGTATTGATGGGGTCCTTGTCGACCATCGGGTATTCGAGGATCTGGTCGGCGTCGCGGATGAGCTGACCGACGTCGAGCCAGTCGAAACGCCAGTTCTCATAGATCGCCAGGAAGTCGTCGAGATTTCCCGGCTTATTCCAGTCGTTTTGTTCGTAGCTGTCGCGCTGGATTTCGGCCATCCAGTTGATGAGCTGGCGGCCCTCGTCGTCGATATTGTCGACGATTGGATAGATGACGATCTTGCCGGTGAAAATCGAGCCGACGCGCATATACGTCCGGCCATCGAGGATCGGCTTGCGGCGGGTGATGCCGCGCCACGTATTGATGCCGGCGAAAGCGAGCTTGTCGTCTGGATAAAACTGCTTGCGGATGGGCGAATTGATGCCGTCGCAGGCGATAGCCACGTCCGCACGCACGCTGTCGCGGTCTTTGAAGCGGATGGTGACGCCGGTGTCGTCCTGCTCGACGCCGATGCATTCGTGGCCGAGGACGATGGCGTCATTGCCGAGCTTCGTCTTTGCGGCTTCGTACAGCATCAAATGCAGCGTGCCGCGATGAATTCCGACTTCTGGGTACTGATACCCGGCGAGCTTGCCGCGCTCTTCCTTGTAAATCAGCTGTCCGAAGCGGTTGAAGAACGCGCTCTCGCGATTTTCGATGCCGGCCTTGAGCAACTCGTCGCCGACGCCGAGGGCGGTGAATTCGCGCATCGCATGGGGTAGCAGCGTGATGCCGACGCCGAGCGGCTTGATCTCCGGCGCGCGCTCGTAAATCCGGCAGCTGACGCCGCGCTGACGCAGATTGAGCGCGAGCGCGAGGCCGCAAATTCCGCCACCGATAATCGCTACTTCCATTCGAGTGTCCTTGGAATTGTCCTGCCCAAGCGGTGGTCTGGCCGAATGGACGGGATCGGCCATTTTCTGTCAACATCGCCTCAATCGGCGGAACAGCCCGCCCAAAACGGAGGAAAAACCAATGGACAAGGCAATGTACGATCGCGGTCTGGCGATGCGGCGGAAAGTTCTGGGGGATGAATATGTCGACCGGGCCATCGCCAATACCGACGACTTCAATCGGGACTTCCAGAACATACTGAACGAGTTCGCCTGGGGCTCGGTCTGGGGTGACGATCGGCTGTCGCCCCGCGACCGCAGCATCCTCAACCTCGGCATGATTGCCTGCCTCGGCCGGATGCACGAATTCGAGGCGCATTTTAAGGGCGCGCTCCGGAATGGGGTGACTGAGGTCGAATTGGCCGCGATTCTGCGGCAAGTAGCGATCTATTGCGGCTTTCCGGCCGCGGTCGACGCCCACCGCATTGCCAAGAAGGTATTGGATGAGGCCAAAAAGGCCTGATGTTGCTCACGCGACACGGCGGAAATCACGTTAATGGGATAGCCCCAATCTTGTCTTGAATGTGCCTTCATCCTTGGGCAATTCAGGGCAGGATTTGGGGGTATTTTGGCTGTTCCGCGTATTTCCCGAAATCAAGGTCGCCCGCGGGCAGTCTACAGGTGAAAACAGAATGATCCGACGTCTCGGCTTCTTCCTGCTGGCAGGTTCCGCGCTAGCGGCACTTCCGGCCGCTTCGGCGCAAGCGCAAACATATCGTCAGGCGCCCGAACCTTATTACCGGGCCGCGCCGCTTCCCGGCGCCTACGGGAGTGACGACCGTCTCCCTGCGCCCGGCTACCTGATGCAGGATGACGAGGACGACGCGCCGCCGATGCGTCCTCTTCCCCGCCGCTATACTCAGAACCCACAACAGGTTCAGCCTGGCGTGCCGAGCAGCATTCTGCCGGATGGTCCGCAGTCGGGTCACCAACTCGACGCCGATCCCGTGATGCGCCCGCCGGGCGTTGTCGGATCGCCGCTACCTGGACCCGCTTCTGCTCCGCCGGCCGCCGCGGCATCCGGTGCGCCGCAGTCGGTGGCCACGCTGCCGCCCGAGGATCAGCCGGAAACCGGCGCGCCGAAAGAACTGGCGCCGAACCTGAAGAAGCAACTGGTCGATTACGATACCAGGGAACCGGCCGGCACCATCGTTGTCGATACGGCGAACACGTACCTTTATCTCGTGCTCGGCAGCGGCAAGGCGATGCGCTACGGCGTTCGCGTCGGCCGCGAAGGATTCACCTGGACCGGCACCGAACGCATCAGCCGCATGAAGGAATGGCCGGATTGGTTCCCGCCGTCCGAGATGATCGAGCGCCAGCCTTATCTGCCGCGCTTCATGGCCGGCGGTAACGGCAATCCGCTTGGCGCGCGTGCGATGTATCTCGGTAAGACGCTGTATCGTATTCACGGCACCAACCAGCCGTCGACGATTGGCACCTACGTTTCGTCGGGTTGCGTCGGCATGCTCAATGAGGATGTCGAGGACTTGTTCAGCCGCGTGCAGGTCGGCACCCGTGTCGTCGTGTTGCCGGGCAGGGCTCCCGATGCGGTGGCGAATTCCGGCGCGTCGCCCGAGCCCGCCAACCCGATGGCGCCGCCGCCGAAGCCGGGCGCAAGCGCGCCCGCCATTCAGGGTACCGCGGGTAACGCAATCTCCAGTCACTCGCTGCCGCCCGCACGTTGATGCGGAAAGGAGCGACCCCCGTAGCGGCGAGTCGCTCTCTGCACTAGCATCGCATTCAACAAGCCGCGCACTCGAAGATTCGAGCAAGCGCGGCCTTTGGTTGGAAGCGATGGAGCCGGCAATGATCGACGACGATTCGGCGCGTGATGATTCGCGAACTAAGCTCAATCGACGCAAGTTTTTGGCGGGCGTAGCAGTTGCCGGCGCCGCGGCGACATCGGCGCCCGCTGGTGCGGTGACGACGGCGGAGGCGCCCGCCGTACCTACGCGACCTTCCGCATTGCCGCCAAATGCCAAAGTGGCCGCCGCCGAAACCGGCACGCCTCAGGAAATCAAGGGCGGGCACGAAGGTGGACGGCCCGGTTCCGACTTCATGGTCGACGTCATCAAGACGCTCGACATCAAGTACATGCCCTGCAATCCGGCTTCGAGTTTCCGCGCGCTGCACGAATCGCTGATCGATTACGGGCAGAACAAGCAGCCGGAATTCCTCACGTGTATGCATGAAGAGTCGGCCGTCGGCATGGCGCACGGCTACTTCAAGGCCGCCGGCAAGCCGCTGATGACCATCGTGCATGGCACGGTCGGCCTGCAACACGCGGCGATGGGCATCTACAACGCTTGGTGCGATCGCGTGCCCGTCATCGTCATGGGCGGCAACGACATGGACGCCGCCTATCGTCCGCCCGGCGTGCCGACATTCCATTCCGCGCAGGATATCAACGCGCTGGTGCGCGACTTCACCAAGTGGGACGACACGCCTGTGTCAGCGCAGCACTTCGCGCAGTCTTTCGTGCGCATGTACAAGACCGCGATGACGCCGCCCTATGGGCCGGTGATGATGTCGCTCGACGCCGGGCTCCAGCAGGAGCCCATCCGCGAGCATGGCGGCGAGAAACTTTACATCCCGCGTTACGTGCCGAGCTCGCCGCCGCAGGGCGACACGGGTGCGGTGAAGGAGGCAGCACGGCTGCTCGCCAATGCCGAACACCCGGTCATCGTCGTCGACCGCGCCGCGCGCACGCCGAACGGGGTCAAGCTGCTCGTCGAACTTGCCGAGCTGCTGCAGGCCGCCGTCGTCGATCAGGGCGGCCGCATGAACTTCCCGAAGACGCATTACCTGAGCCGCCCGCCGAATGTGGTGGGTCAGGCGGACGTCATCATGGGTCTGGAATTGTCGGACTTCTGGGCCGTAGTGAACGGCTACGTCGACAACGGTGATGATGGCGTCGGCTACAACGAAAAGAAGATGAAGCCGAATACCAAGCTCATCAGTATCAACTCGGCCGAACTTCTGACCAAGTCGAACTATCAGGACTTCCAGCGCTTCCAGGTTGTCGACGTGTCGATGCCGGCGGATGCGGAAGCCACGCTGCCGGCGCTGATCGAGGCGGTGAAGTCTGCCATCCCCGACAGCCGCAAGGACGCCATCGCCAAGCGCGGCGAAGCCTTCAAAAAAGCTTCGGCCAATGGCCGCGAGAACGTCCGCAAGGCCGCGGCGATTGCCTGGGATGCGAGCCCGATCAGCACCGCGCGCTTGTGCATGGAGCTGTACGGTCAGATCAAGGATCTCGACTGGTCGCTCGTTGCTTCGGAAGGCAATGTCAGCAACTGGCCCAACCGTTTGTGGCCAATGGAAAAGCACCATCATTGGCTCGGACGTTCCGGCGGCTATGGCGTCGGCTACGGCGCACCGGCTTCGGTCGGCGCCGCTTTGGCCAACCGCGATCTCGGCCGCTTCTCCGTCTCGATCCAGGGCGATGGCGATTTGATGTATGCGCCGGGCGTATTGTGGACCGCGGCGCGGCACAAGATTCCGCTGCTGTCGGTCATGCACAACAACCGCGGCTACCATCAGGAGGTCATGCACGTGCAGCGGCTGGCGAACTTCCGCGACCGTGTCGCCTATCTTGGCAACGACATGGCACCGCTCGGCACCAGCATTCAGAACCCCGACATCGAATATCACAAGCTTGCCGAGTCTATGGGTTGGTGGGCCAAGGGTCCGATCAAGGATCCGGCCGATCTCGGACCCGCCATCAAGGAAGCCATCGCGGTGGTCAAATCCGGCCAACCTGCCTTGCTCAATGTCTGGACGCAGCCGCGGTGAGAAAAATCATGAAGTTTGCAATCAAAGCCGCACTCGTTGCGGTGACCTGCGTCGCCGGCGGCAGTGCCGCGTTTGCTGCATCGCCCGAAAATGGCCGCAAGGCATTCGTCACCCACGGCTGCTGGCAATGCCACGGTTTTGAGGGGCAGGGCTCCGCTGTGACCAGCAATGGCGCGGTTGTAGCCAACACGGAATTGCCGTTCGAAGCGTTCGAAGGCTTCGTGCGCGGAACCAATCGGGCAATGCCGCCGTTCCGGGAGGCGATTCTGTCGAGCGCCGACCTCGCCGACATCTACGCCTTTCTGCATACAGTGGCGAAGCCGAAAGATCCCAACAGCATTCCATTGTTGAAGTAATAACGGCTGTCGCGTCGGAGCCATCTTGAACGTCTAGCTTTCCCCTCCGCTTCCGGTTTAAAGGAAGCCGGAAGAGAAGAGGTGGCTCATGCCGACTTACACCGCGCTCGTGACATTGCTTTCGGTCGCGCTTTATTTCTCGACCGGGTTGATGGTCGCGAAGGCACGGCAGAAATTCGGCGTGGTTGTGCCAGCCACCAGCGGGCACGCCGATTTTGAACGCGTCTTCCGCGTCCAGCAGAACATGCTGGAGTGGATGCCAATTTTCCTGCCGTCGCTGTGGCTGTTCGCCTTCTACGTCAGCGATGTCTGGGCGGCGGTTGCCGGTCTGGTTTGGGCCGCAGGCCGTCTCGTTTATATGGTCGGTTACAGCGACGCTTCCGAGAGACGGCACGCCGGCTTCTTCATTCAGTTGGCCGCCTGTGCCGTGCTGTGGCTCGGCGCGCTGACCGCCATCGTGCTGCGCATGATGCATGGCGGCTAGCACCCACTTTCCCGTTGCGATCGTCGGCGGCGGTCCGACTGGACTGACGCTTGCCAATCTGCTCGGCATCTATGGCATCGAAACGCTTGTGCTCGAGCGCAACGCGGCGACCGTGCACGAGCCGCGCGCGGTGTCGATCGACGACGAATCCTTGCGCACCATGCAGGCCGCAGGCCTTGCAGCCGAAGTCATGTCGGAGACCGTTGCCGGTTATGGCTCGCATTATTTTTCCGCCAAGGGCCGCTGCTTTGCCAAGGTGCAGCCGACCGAAGAGCCGTTCGGCTTTCCGCGCCGCAATGCGTTCCGTCAGCAAGTGCTGGAGCGGCAGTTGCGCGAGGCGCTCGACCGTTTCGACCATGTCACCGAAGCCTATCGTCACGAACTGACGTCCTTCGAGCAGGCATCCGACGGCGTTTTGTTGCATGTGCGCGACCCGTGGGGTGGCGCTATTCAGTTCAGTTGCGATTATCTGATCGCCTGCGACGGTGCCTCAAGCCCAGTGCGCAAGGCACTTGGTGTCGCCATGAGCGGCTCGACGTTCCGCGAACGCTGGCTGATCGTCGATCTTGAGAATTCGCCGAGCCCCTCGCCGCACACGAAAGTGTATTCCAATCCAAAGCGGCCCTGTATCGCCTTGCCGGGGCCGGAGAATACGCGCCGTTACGAATTCATGCTGCACGATCATGAGTCGGACGAAGAAATGCTGGCGCCGAACATGATCGCGCACCTGATGCAGACGCATGAGGCCGCGCCGCAGAGTCGCATCGTGCGCAAGACCGTTTATACGTTCCACGCGCGGCTGGCGGAGCGGTGGTCCAATGGCCGTGTGTTTCTCGCCGGCGATGCTGCGCATCTGACGCCGCCCTTCGCCGGGCAGGGCATGAACAGCGGTTTGCGCGACGCCAACAATCTCGCCTGGAAACTCGCCGCCGTGACGCGCGGCCAGCTCGGGCCTAAACTTCTGGCGAGCTACGAGCCGGAACGCCGCGATCACGCCTGGGCGATGATCGAATTCGCACTCAATATGGGGCAGGTGATCGCGCCGAAAAGCGCCATCAAGGCGTGGGCGATCGAGAATGCCTTCCGCGTGCTGTCACTGTTTCCGAAGGCGCGCGACTACATCGCGCAGATGAAGTTCAAGCCGCCGCCACGGTTTGCCAAAGGCTTTCTGATTCCGGATGGCGAAGAGGTGAAGACGACCCTGGTCGGGCGGCTATTTCCGCAACCGCGCATCGGCGGCGTTCTGCTGGACGATCTGCTCGGCAAGGGCTTTTCGCTGGTCGTGCGTAGCACGCGTCCTGACACCGTGATGGCGCAGGTAACGGGCGAGCCGTGGTCAAAGCTCAAGGCGCGCACCGTCACGATGCCGCTCGACACCGGCGGGCCGCGGCTCGCCGCATACAACGATCACGTCTTCCTGCTGCGGCCGGACCGTTATGTCGCTGCCTGCATGAAAGTGGACGAACTGCAGCGGGGCGCGGCGAAGGTGGCCGCGCTGGTCGCGGGCACCTTCTAGCTATTCCGCCGCGGTCTTAACCGACTTGCCGATCGCCGCGTTGACGCGCGGCATGACCTCTTCGGCCAGCAACTGCATCGAACGCTTGCCGAGCGCGGGATCGACCCATTCCATGCCGGCGTAAACCAGCTCGCCGAAGTCGCCGGTCATTTCGCGCAGCTTGAGGATTTCGTCGACCACTTTGTTGACGGTGCCATGGATCACGCAATTGTCCATGACGTAGTCGTGCGTAATCTCTTCGTCCGGCTGTTCCTTGTACTTCTTGAACACATAGATGCGGCCGCCGCGGCGCATCTTGGCGCCCATCTGCTCGAAGTAGAAACGATAGGGGCTCTTGGCGTCTTCGCGGCCGTAGCGCAGCGCGGTCTTGTCGTCATCGGCGACGAAGATGTTGCGCGCGACGCGCCAGTCATTGATGCTGGCCTTGGCTCCGGCCTCGGCCTTGCCCTTGGCGTAGTTGGTCCAGTGGGATTGGAGATGGTTCGGCAACAGGAAGTTGGCCGACAGCGGATGGAAGTCGCGTTTGCCCATCAGCACGACGCCCGGCGAGAACGGCGCCACCACGGTGCCGACGATTTCCGGCCGCGGCTTCTGATACGGCTTCTGCATGATGCCGATGCCGAGATCGAGCGTCGCGGTGCGCGCGGTCGAAACCTTGAAGCGGTTGTTCGGCAGATCGATGTTGTAAGGCGGGTCGCGCTGCCAGATTTCCAGGATCACGTCGATCGCTTCGGCGAAAATCTTGTTGCGGTCTTCGTCCAGCAGGCCGAGCGCTTCGGCGTCGGACGTTAACGCGCCGGGGCTGATGCCGAAAATGAAGCGGCCCTTCGACAGGTGGTCGAACATCGCCGCGTTGGCCGCGACCACGGTCGGATGAATCTGCGACAGATTGGTGGTGCCGGTCGCGAGCTTGATGGTTTTGGTGTCGGAGATCAGCGTGGCGAGGAATATCGTGCTGTTGGTGACGCTTTCGCAGCCATCGGTCAGATGTTCGCCGACGAAGGCATCGTGGAAGCCGAGCTGGTCGCACAGGATGATCTGCTCGCGGTCTTCCTGCAGCGTCTCTGCCCAGTCCCGGCCCAACGGGTGCACCGGCATCGTGAAATAACCCAACCGCATATCAATCTCCGCCTGACTTATTGCGTCCCGAAACTAGCCCATGACGCCCACGGTTGTGTACGTGTTTTATGTGACCAATGTCTAATTTGAGGGGACGAAAGTCCAGATGCAACAAGGGGTTCCGGCGATCCCGTCTACCCACGATGCGGGTTATCCCAGGGTACCCACAGGCCCAGGCAGTGCGATTATGACAGTTTTGCTACAGGGCTAGGGTAGCCACGGGCAGGTAATCGATTCGGCAAAGTTTTGGGGTTGGGGAGTTCCGCCATGATGCGCTGGTTTCAGGCTTTGATGCCAAAGGAAGAGCGGTTTTTCGATCTCTTCGCGCGCCATTCCCAAGCCGTGCTGGCAGGCGCGGAAGCGCTGCGGGCAATGCTCGAAGGCGGCGATGCGATCCAGCGCAACTATCAGGTCGTCATGGACCGCGAGCAAGACGCCGACGATGTCACCCGCGAGGTTCTGATTGCGGTGCGCCGCACCTTCATCACGCCCTTCGATCGCGGTAACATCCGCGACCTGATCACGTCGATGGATAATTCCATCGACCAGATGCAGAAAACAGCCAAGGGCGTCAAACTGTTCGACGTGACCGAGTTCACGCCGCAGATGAGGGAAATGGCGGACGTCGTCGTCAAATGCGCGCAGCTTCAGAAGGAGGCCGTGCCGCTTTTGAGTTCGATCAGCACGCATGCGGTAAAAATCAGCGACCTGACGGCGCAGATTTCGGCGCTCGAAGGCCGCGCCGACGAATTGCACGATATCGGGTTGCGCGAACTGTATCAGGCCAACGCCAATGGCAATGCGATGAAGTTCTTTGTCGGCAATGAAGTCTACGATCATCTGGAAAAGGTGGTTGACCGCTTCGATGATGTAGCCAACGTCATGCACGGCATTGTCATCGAGCACGTTTAAGCGCCGTTCCGGAGTAGCGCGACCATGGATGCCGTTTTGTCCACGCCGGTGCTGTTCGGGCTCATCGCGGTTGCGTTGTTGTTCGATTTTCTGAACGGCCTGCACGACGCCGCCAATTCGATTGCCACCATCGTCTCGACGCGCGTGCTGCGGCCGCAATACGCGGTGGCTTGGGCGGCGTTCTTCAATTTCATCGCATTTTTGTTTTTCGGACTGCACGTCGCCAACACGCTTGGCACTGGCATCATCTCGGCGAGCGTGGTCGATCCGAGTGTGATTTTCGGCGCCCTGATGGGCGCTATCGTCTGGAACTTGATTACGTGGGGTCTGGGAATTCCGTCGAGCAGTTCGCATGCGCTGGTCGGCGGCCTCGTCGGCGCCGGCATGGCCAAAGCCGGCATCAGCGCCATTGTATGGCATGGCTTGATCCCGACCACCGTGGCGATCGTCGCGTCGCCGTTCGTAGGCTTTGTTCTGGCGTTGTTGCTGGTGCTCGCGCTTTCGTGGCTGTTGCTGCGGCGGACGCCTTACGCGATCGACCGCGGCTTCCAACGTCTGCAATTCATTTCGGCATCGCTTTACTCGCTCGGCCATGGTGGCAACGACGCGCAAAAGACGATGGGCATCATCGCCGTACTATTGTTCTCACAAGCGCCTCCCGGCACCGAGTTTCACGTGCCGTTCTGGGTCGTGATCTCGTGTCAACTGGCAATGGCGCTCGGTACGCTGTTCGGCGGCTGGCGCATCGTTAAAACGATGGGTTCGAAAATCACTCGGTTGACGCCGATGCAGGGCTTCTGCGCCGAAACCGGCGGTGCGCTGACCTTGTTCGGCGCGACCTGGCTCGGCATCCCGGTGTCGACAACTCATACCATTACGGGCGCGATTATCGGCGTCGGCGCGGCGCGCCGCATGTCCGCAGTACGCTGGGGCGTCGCCAATAGCATCGTGATGGCCTGGATCATCACGATCCCGGCTTCGGCGACGATTGCCGCGCTGTTTTACTGGCTGAGCAAGAGTTTTAGCTAGGCCGCGACGCGGGCGAGGAAGTCTTCAACCTCGTGACGTAACTCGGCAGCGGCCGCTTCAACTGCTTGCGACGCGGTGAGCACGCTTTCCGCCGACTGGCGGGTTTCGGTCGCCGCATTGGCGACGTCGTCGAGCACCGACACGACGAGTTTGGCGCCTTCCGACGCACTGGCGACGTTTTGCGAAATCTCCGATGTGGCGGCGCTTTGCTGGATGACCGCGCTCGACACGGCGGCGGCATAGCCGTCGATCTCCTGCATGCGGCCGGCGATACGGCCGATCGCGTCGACGGCGCCGCCGGTGGCGCCCTGCACCGAGGCAATCAGGGCCGCGATATTCTCCGTCGCCTTGGCGGTCTGCACGGCCAGCGATTTCACTTCGGACGCTACCACCGCGAAACCCTTGCCGGCCTCGCCGGCGCGCGCTGCCTCGATGGTGGCGTTGAGTGCCAGCAGGTTGGTCTGCCCGGCGATGTTGCGGATCAGCTTGATGACGTCGCCGATTTTTTGCGCGGCCTGCGCCAGCGTGCCGATCTCGCGATTGGTGTCTCCGGCTTCGCCGACCGCTTTGCGCACCACGCTGGTGGTCGCATCGAGCTGGCGACCGATATCGCCGATCGAGCCGCTCAATTGATCTGCGGCGATAGCCGCTGTCTCGACATTGGCGGAGGCTTCGTTCGAGGCCGACACCGCGCTCTCGGCGCTTTGCGATGTCAGAGCCGAGTTGGACAAAAGGGTCGCGGCGGTAGAACGCATTGCACCTGCGCCTTCGGTCACCATGTGCAGGTGTTCTTCGACGCGTTTGCGGAACGCGATGATTGCTTGTTCGATCCTGGTGCGCTGCTCTTGCTGCTGGCTCATCGCGGCGCGTTCACGCTCCGCTTCGCGACGGTCGGTGATATCTTCATGACTGCCGACCCAGCCGCCCTGCGGCATGGCGCGGTTGATCACGGCGATGGTGCGGCGACCGGGCGATTTTACTTCGGTGGCGATGGTTTTGCCGGCAGCCATCGAGGTAACCAGGTCGTGCCGGTACTTTTCCGGATCGGCGAGAAACGTGCCATTGGCGGCGCGATATTTGAGCATGTTGACGATCGTGATGCCGGGCGCAGAAACCTCGGGCGAGAGCCTGTAAATCTCAATGTAACGCTGATTGCAGATGACAAGACGTTCGTTCTTGTCGAACATGCATATGCCCTGCGTCATGTTATTGAGCGCGATGGTCATCAGCGCGTTGCGCCCGCGATAGCGGAGCGCGGCCACTGTGGCCGTGACCGTCATGGCCAATGCCGCGACCGCGATTGCGGCGAGCGCCGACTGCGACAGCGTGGCCACGCTGAATAATTGGAGCGCCGCGAGACTTGCGGCAAATACAGTGAGACCGGTCAGCGCGACCGGCCGCTGTTCGTGCCAATTGGCGCGTGCAGGCATAACGTCGTTCATGATCAACCCGGGCTGGAAGGTATTCCCCAACCCGTTGTTTTGCGGTTAATGTCCGGTGACCGGGTTCTTAACAAAAACTTAAAAAACGGGGGGATGCGATGCGGTTTGCCTGGATTTGCTGCGCCTTGCTGGTTTGCGCGCCAGCAATGGCGAACGCGCAAGCCGACTATCCATCTAAGCCTGTGCACATCATCGTCGGTTTCGGCCCAGGCTCCGCCGCCGACCTGACCGCGCGCGTCGTGGCGCAGCGCCTGTCGACAACGCTTGGTCAGCAATTCGTCGTCGAGAACAAGCCGGGCGGTGGCTCGACGGTAGCCGCCGAACAGGTCGCGCGGGCGCCGAAGGACGGTTACACGCTGCTGATGGGATCGGTCGCGATCATCATCAATGGCCTGATCCAGCCCAGCCTAAAGGTGAACTTTGCCGGCGATTTCGCGCCGATTGCGCAAGCGACCGGCTCCGGCAATATCCTCGTCGTCAATCCATCGATTGGCGTCAACAATGTCGCCGAGTTGATCGCGCTGGCGAAGACGAAGCCTGGCCAGCTCAATTTCGGCTCGTCGGGTTTCGGCACCTCGCCGCACATGACAGGCGAGCTGTTCAACATCATGGCCGGCACCAAAATCGTCAGCGTGCATTACCAGGGCAGCGCGCAGGCGCTGACCGATCTGTTGGCAGGCCGCATCCAGGTGATGTTCTCGCCGGCTTCCACGGTGACGGCGCATATCGAGAGCGGCGCGATCAAGGCGCTGGGCACCTCGGAGGGAAAGCGTTCGCCAGGCGCGCCGAACTTGCCGGCGGTCGCCGAGACACTGCCGGGCTTCGACACCAGTCTCTGGTTTGGCTTCGTTGCACCGGCGGGTACGCCCCAGCCGGTTGTCGACAAGCTTGCGGCCGCGATCAACGAGGCGCTCAAGAACGACGAGGTCGCGAAGCCACTGCGCGCTGCTGGCCTCGATATCAAAGGCGGGACGCCGGCCGCATTCGCTGCCATCATCGCCAGCGAGACGAAGACCTGGGATCAGGTCATCACCAGCGCCGGGCTTCGTAAACAATAGGAAATTTCAATGTCGAAATTGCGTGCAGTCGAGTGCCGTGAGTTCATCAAGGCGGTAGTCGAGAAGGCCGATGAGATGGGCGTGCCGGTGTCGATTGCCGTTGTTGGTCCGGAAGGCTATCTGAT
>DASYCM010000321.1:0-17625 GCA_036500165.1 Pseudolabrys sp. | reverse complement strand
GATCGACGCGCTGATTAGTGGTCAGATGCACTTCGGCGTTACCGGCGTGCCGAGCCTGAACACGCTGTGGGACAAGACCGCAGGCACGCCGCAGGAAGTCCGCGCGCTTTGTGCCGTGCAGTCGATGCCCTTCATGCTGGTGACCAACAAGGAAAACATCAAGACGCTGCGCGACTTCACCGACAAGGACAAGATCGCAGTGCCGGCGGTGAAGGTGTCAAGCCAGGCGATCTGTCTGCAAATGGCGGTTGCCAAGGAGTTCGGCTTCGAAAACTACGCCAAGCTCGATTCGATGACAATCACGCGGTCGCACCCAGAGGCCGCAATTTCGGTGATCTCCAAGGCGAGCGAGGTCAACAGCCATTACGCCGTCGCGCCATTCTACTACTACGAACTGGCCACGCCCGGCGTGCACAACGTGCTCAAGTCCTACGACACGCTGGGCGGCCCGGCGACCAACGGCTCCATGATCATGTCGAAGAAGTTTTACGACGCCAATCCGAAAATCAGCGCCGCGGTCTACGCCGCGGTGACCGAGGCCAATGACTTCATCAACAAGAAGCCGGGTGAAGCCGCCGAAATCTACATCAAGACCACCAACGAGAAACGCAGCACGCAGGCCGAGATGTCCAAGTTCATTTCCGATCCGGACAACGTCTGGACCACGACGCCGCAGCAGAACATGAATTTTGCTGCTTTCATGCATAGAGTCGGCACCATGAAGCGGTTACCGAATTCGTGGAAAGACCTCTATATGCCGGTCGCTCACGATCTGAAGGGCGCCTGAGTTTTCGGTTTCAACGCGAAAATGCGGTCGGGAGGCCGAAATGAAGATTTATGTGCTCGATCCATTTTTTCCGAACGGCGTCGAATATGCGGAGCAGCGCGCGGAGGTCGTGCGCTGGGATGATCCCCGCGTGAAGAATTGGCATAAAGATGCCGATGGCATCATGGTCCGGGGATCCAAGATCAAAGCCGACGACATTGCGCGCGCCAAGAAACTGAGGGTGATCTCCAAACAGGGCGTCGGCATCGAGAATGTCGATGTCGTTGCGGCAACCGCGCGTGGGATAGCAGTCTACCGGACGCCTGGCGTCAACAAGGAGGCGGTGGCGGAACACGCACTATCGTTGGCGCTAGCTGTCGTGCGGCGTGTTGGCGAGCTTGACCGCATGATCCGCTCCGGTGCGGTGGTCGAACGCTCGAATTTTCTTGGCCTTGAGTCCTGGGGCAAGACAGTTGGCGTCGTCGGCATGGGCGACATCGGTACGCGCGTTGCCCGTAAATGGCGGGGCGCCTTCGATGCGAGGATCGTCGCCTATGATCCTTACGTCGAGGCGACGTGCTGGAGCGATATTCCGCACACCCGCGCCAAGTCTTTGCAAGAATTGCTGCCGCAGGTAGATATCCTGACTCTGCACTTACCCTTTACCAACGAGAGCAATGGCATGATCGATGCCGCGGCGTTGGCGCTGATGAAGCCGACCGCAGTGGTGGTCAACACTTCGCGCGGCGGCATCGTCGACGAGAAGGCGCTGTATCAGGCGATTTCGTCTGGCAAATTATTCGGTTCCGGTCTCGACGTGTTCGACATTGAGCCGCCGACTCTCGAAAATCCGTTAGCGAAGCTTCCAACCGTGGTCCTTACGCCGCATGCCGCCGGCGGCACCTACGAAACCCAGGTGCGGTCCTCACTATTGGTTGCCGAGCAATTGTTCGAGGCACTGGCCGGCGGTCAGCCGCTGGGCCGGGTCGCATGACTGACAAGCTCGTTAATCTCACAAAAGAGCGCATGCAGGGCGGCGGCATCGCGCTCGGCATGCCAGTGCGGCTCGGACACTCTTCCGACATCGCTCGCATCGCCAAATCCGCGGGCCACGACTTCATCTTTATCGACTGCCAGCACTCCCTGTTCAATCTCGAAACCATTGGCGAGATTTCCAGCACCGCACGTGCCATCGGCATCACGCCATTGGTGCGCGTGCGCGGTATCGACGATCCGGACGTGTCGTTGCTGCTCGACAACGGCGTTATGGGCATCGTCTATCCGGATATCGGGACGCCGGCACAGGCGAAGAAGGCGGTCGACATCTGCAAGTTCGCGCCACTCGGCAGACGCTCGGTATCCGGCGGTTATCCGCATTTCGACTATCGTTCGGTGCCGCTCACGACGAGCGTGCCACAGCTCAACGATAGTTGCCTCTTAGTCTGCATGGTCGAAACCGTCGAAGGACTGAACAATATCGACGCCATCGCGGCAGTCGACGGCGTTGACGTTATTCATCTTGGCAGCAACGACTTGCTCGCCAACATGGGCAAGCCTGGCCAGTTCGACGATCCAGCTCTGGTCGAGGCGCAGGAGCGGCTGATCGCCGCGTGTCGCAAGCACAAAAAATTTGCCGGTTGCGGCGGCAATCGCGATGTCGCGCGTCAACTCGACATCATCAAGAAGGGCTGCCAGTTCATCACCACGCAGTCCGACATGGGCTTCCTCTCGGCCGCGGCGTCGAAGTGGACAAGCGGCATTCGAGAGGGGTTGGCCTAGAGCTCCCTCAACGCATTGAACTGCGCGACGTAGCCCGATGCGTCGATGCGCACGCCGATCACGGTGGTGCGCTTGGTCTTGAGGGCGGAGCTCAAGGCATTGCTGAAGTCCTGTTCGGTTTCGACGGTAACGCCGTCGGCGCCGAAGGATTGCGCCAGCTTCTGCCAGTCGACGCCGCCGAGCGCCACGCCATGCAGCGGAATGCCCTTGATTTCCTGCTTGACGCGAATGAGTCCGATCTCGCGATCGTCGAACACGATGATGATGATCGGCAGATTTTCGCGCTGCGCGGTCTGCAATTCGGCAACGGTCATCAGGAAGCCGCCGTCGCCGGTGAAGGCGACCACAGGCCGGTCGGGAAACGCCATGCGCGCGGCGAGCGCGCCGGGCACGGCATAGCCCATCGAGGCGAGGCCGTTCGAAGTAAGGAACTCGCGCGGCCCATAGGATTCCCACTTCTGCACGACGAGCAAACGGCTGGCGCCTGCGTCGCAGGTGGCAATGGTGTCACGCGGCAGGATGGCGCGGGCGACTTCCATGGCGCGTTGCGGCGACAGGCCGTTGGCAGGCGTATTGAGCGCGTCGCGCACCTCGATGCGGAAGTTCTTCGCTGATTTCTCACCCCAGCTAGTGCCTTCGGGCGCCCATTGGGCAAGGCCAGCCAGGATGGTCTTGAGATCGCCGATGATTTCGGGGTCGGCAGGCACCAGCGCATCCGTGCTGGCGATGGATAACAGCGCCAGCACGGGCAAAGTGTAAGGCCAGGGCTTGGGCTGCAGTTCCACAGCGTCCAGGCCAATGGTGACGATGAGGTCCGACTCCATCACCAACTTGCGCTCGATGAGGCCGCCGATGATGCAACCGGCGCGCAACGGGTGATCCTCCGGGATTACGCCTTTGCACTTGGTGGTGGTGAGAACCGGGGCGCCGAGGCGCTCGGCGAACTTCACGAACTCGGCCGAAGCTTTGCACCAGTAGACGCCCATACCGGCGATCAGGATCGGCCGTTTCGCACGATTGAGCATGTCGAGCGCGGGTTTGAGATCGTTGCGGTCCGGGCCTGGCGTGATCCAGTTCGGCATCAGCGTCGGCTCGGCCGTCATCGCGCTGGCTTCGCGCGTGGTCTCCGTCTGTGGGAATTCGAAATGCACCGGGCCGGGCGGCGTTGCGGTCGCAGTGCGCATGGCACGGCGCACCTGCTGGCGGACCGCCTTGGCGTCGATGACGGTGCTCCACTTCACGATTGGCTCGTAGATCGCCTGTTGATTGAGGACTTGCCGCAGCCCCGTCTCGTAAGTCGGGCGCGAATAGGCATCAGTGATCGCAATGAGCGGCGAACGATCAAGAAATGCATGCGCCACGCCGTTGACCATGTTGGCGGCGCCCGGCCCACGCGTTGACAGACAGATGCCCGGGCTTCCCGTGAGATCGCCCCAGGTCGAGGCGAGCATCGCGCCCGCGACTTCCTGTTTCATCAGCAGAAAGCGCATCTGGCGCTGGCGCGCCGCTTCCATCAGTTCCACCGACTCGCCGCCGGGATGCCCGACAATGAATGGTGTGCCGGCATCCTTGAACGCAGCAGCCAGCACTTCGACCGTGGTGGACATGAATAGCCTCCCGAGCTGAGCGATTTCTTTTTTGTCGGCGACCACGCAAAGCCACCATCGTTGCCATATGCATTACTATCGTTTCGGCGGCTTGTCTTATGCAGATAACGCAAATATCGTTTCGTGGAATGAATAAGAAAATGCGGAGGTGACCGTGAAACTCCAGCAAATCCGCTACCTGCGCGAAATCGTCGATCACGACATGGTGCTTTCGGCCGCAGCAGCCACGTTGAATACCTCGCAATCCGGCCTCAGCCGCCACATCAAGGCGCTCGAGGCGGAACTCGGCAGCCCGTTATTGGTCCGGCGCGGCAAACGCATTTTGCGACTCACGCCCGCCGGAGAGGAGGTGCTTGAGGTCGGCCGTCGCATCTTGCTGGATGCCGAGCGCATCCGGCGTGTGACCGACGACCGGCTGCGCGAGACCGAAGGCGATTTCGTCGTCGCGACTACGCATCTGCATGCACGTTACGCATTGCCGGAGACGGTGCGGACTTTCATCAAACGCTATCCGAAGGTGCGGCTCAGTCTATTGCAAGGCACGCCCGTGCAGATTGCGGAATGGGTTGCAGCGGGCCGCGTCGATCTCTCGATCTGCGCCGCGCCACCGGTGGCCATGCCCGGTGTGTTGCTGCTGCCTTACTATGAACTACATCGCGTCGTGCTGGCGAAGCCGGGTCATCCAATCCTGAAATCCGGCAAGCTGACATTGGAGACCATCGCGCGCTACCCGATGATCACCTACGATCCGAGTTTCCCCGGCCGCGGCACCATAAACACCGCATTTGAACGCGCGGGCCTGCAGCCGCGCATCGTGCTGAGCGCGACCGATGCCGATTTGATGAAGGCTTATGTGAAGCTCGGCTTCGGGATCGCCGTGGTTGGCGCCATCGCCTTCGACGCGCGCCAGGACAGTGACTTGCGCGCGATGGATGCCAAGCACCTGTTCCCGCCAAATCAGATCTATGTCGGACTAAACCGAAGCCGATCGCTACGTGGCTACATGTTCGAATTTATCTCGCTGTTCGCGCCGCATCTGACTCGCAAGGCTGTTGAGAAAACTTTGGCCGCCCCGGAACAGCAGGGGTCGTCCGTGCCGCGTCCGCGCGCTCTATCGGCGGATCGCGTGAGGCGACAGTAAAGCCGCTTATGCGATTTACGCAAAAGCATGCCACGAAATGTTGCTTGTTTTGCCGATAGAGCTCCCTAACCTTGCTCGCACTGACGGTGCGGGTCGTCGCGCCAGTCCGATACAAAAAATACGGGCAGGAGACGCGAGCAATGTCGCGCAGCAAAGAATTCGAAATCGGTGTCTTGGCGGGCGACGGTATCGGCCCCGAAGTCAGCGAAGCAACGGTCGAAGTTTTGGCCGCGGCGGCTAAGCGAACCGGACTCGGTGTGCGGTTCGTTCACGCGCTCGTCGGCTGGAAGGCGCGCGAGAAGTTCGGCAATCTGTTGCCGGACGAGACGCTGAATGCGTTGCGGAAAGCCGACGCCTGGATCATGGGGCCGACATTCGCGGGCGAATACCCGAAGGACGATCACACCAAAGGGCATCCAAGCGGTTATCTGCGCCGCACCTTCAAGCTGTTCGCCAATGTACGCCCGGTACAAGCTTGGCCGCAGCTCGATCCGCTGATTCCCGACCTCGATATCACCGTGCTGCGCGAGAACACGGAAGGGTTTTACCCCGATCGCAATCTCGCGTGGGGCTATGGCGAATTCAAACCGACGGACGACGTCGCGCTGTCATTGCGTGTCATCACCGGCGTCGCGTGCAACCGGTTTGCCCGGTTCGCGATGGAATATGCATCCGCGTCCGGCGTAAAACGGCTGCATGTCGTACACAAACGCACCGCTATGCCGCAGACCGAGGGCCTGTTCATCGGCGCATTCGAAGCGTTGAAGCCGGAATTCCCGGATGTCGACCTCAATTTGCTGCGGGTCGACACTTTCAGCTCGGCGTTTCCGCGCCACCACAAAGAATACAAACTTGTCGCCACCACCAATCTGTTCGGCGACATCTTGTCGGATCAGGCGTCCGGGCTCGCCGGCGGCGTTGGCTTGGCGGCTTCGCTTAATGCCGGCGCCGATAATGCGATGGCGCAGGCGGTGCATGGGACTGCCGCCGATATCGCAGGGAAGGGACAGGCCAATCCGGCCGCGCTGGTCCTGTCGACCGCACTGCTGATGCGCTGGCTCTATCAACGCACCAGAGTGGACGCCGCGCGCGCGACCGCGCAGATCATTGAGCATGCGGTGACGGCTGTGATCCGCAAAGGCACGGTGACCGCCGATCTTGGCGGCAACGCCTCGACCAGCCAATTTACGAAGGCGGTTATCGGCGAGCTGCAGGCTGCCGATACAAAGATTGCGGAGGCTGAACCCGCCTGATCTTGGATGTTGCGCGGTATCGCCCGGCAAGAGGCGGCCCCGCGGGAGGAAAAATCGGATGCTGAATCGCCGCAATGTCTTGTCGGCCATCCTGTGCGCTGCGGCAAGCAAGGCTGTGGCCGCGGAAAAATACCCAACGCGGCCGATCCGCGTGATTGTGCCATTCACCGCCGGCGGCGGCACCGATATCGTTGCGCGCACCATCATGCCGAAGATCGGCGACGCACTTGGCGGCACCATCGTCATCGAAAATCGTGGTGGCGCCGGCGGGGTTGTCGGCACCGCGACAGTCGCCAGCGCCGCACCGGATGGCTACACGCTCGGTCTGGTGAGTGCCGGTCACGCGGTCAATCCAAGCCTTTACAAAGGTCTGCCCTATGATTCGATCGGCGGGTTTCAGCCGGTCTCGCTGTTGTGCTCGGGCCCAGGCGTCCTGGTGGTCAACCCATCTTTGCCGGTGAACTCGATCAAGGAACTGATCGATTACATCAAGGCGCAACCAAAGCCGATGGCCTTCGCATCGGCCGGGATGGGCACACCGCCCCATCTTGCCGGCGAGCTTTTCCTGGTGATGGCCGGAGTGAAGCTCACCCACGTGCCCTATCGCGGCAACGATCAGGTGATGCTTGATGTCATCAGCAACCGCGTACCGATCTCTTTTCCAACTATTCCTTCGGCGTTGCCGTTCATCCAGGCCAACAAACTGCGCGCCTTGGCTGTGACCAGTGCGGTGCGCGCGACGTCGCTGCCCGATGTGCCAACCATCGCTGAAGCCGGGTTGGCCGGCTACGAGGCGAGTTCCTGGTACGGCTTGCTGGCGCCGGTGAAAACACCATCCTCGATCGTGGCCGCGCTGCATACGGCGGTCTCCAAGGCGATGCAGACGCCTGCGCTACGCGAGCGTTTGCTGAGCGAAGGACTGGAGCCGGTCGGCAGCACGCCCGAAGCCTTCGCCAGCGCACTGAAAGTCGACACCGCGAAGTGGGCGGACCTCGCCAAACGGGCCGATATCTCACCAAATCCAAACTGAAGGACCATTCCGAATGTCACTCGCCGCAGCTTATACCAAGCCGACCATTCCCGGGCCGATCGAGGGAACCGTCCAGCCGCAATTCGAGATGCCACCCGGCTCGTGCGACTGTCATGCACACATTTTTGGCCCGCAGAGCCGTTACGCTTATGACCCAAAGCGCCGCTACACGCCGCCGGATGCCTTGATCACCGATTATGTCCGCATGCTGACCGTGCTCGGTGTTGACCGCGGCGTGCTGGTGCAGCCCAGCGTTTATATGACTGATAATATCGCGTTGCTGAACGGCCTAGCGGAATCGCCGATTCCAATGCGCGGTATCGCGGTTGTTGATGCTAACGTTACCGATGCGAAGCTCGAACAGATGCATGCGGTGGGTGTGCGTGGTTTGCGGCTGAACTTGCGTTTCGACAATGGCGTTGGCGCCGACATCGCCCCGACGCTGGCGCGGCGCATTGCGCCGCTCGGCTGGCATTTACAATTTCGTATCATGAGCGAGAACTACGCCAGCGTGCTGCGTATGCTTGACGATCTGGCGGTCGATATCGTGGTCGACCATATCGGCCAGGTGCCGATCGAGGACGGAGTCGGCGGCAAGGACTTCCAGGCACTACTCACACTGGTGCGGACCGGACGTGTCTGGGTGAAACTCTCAGCGCCGATGCGCATGTCGAAGCAGGAGCTGCCTTATAACGACGTGACGCCGTTCGTGCGTGAACTGGTCGCGACGGCGCCATCGCAGATGCTGTGGGCCACTGACTGGCCGCACACCACGATTTCGAATCGCATGCCGAATGACGGTGCATTGGCGGACATGCTGCTGGATTGGATTCCCGACGAAGTCACCCGCCGCCGTGTGCTGGTGGATAATCCGGCGAAACGCTACGGTTTCTAGCGGCCTGGAGGCGCAATGACGCGGAAAAATCTTCGGCATTTTATTGCGCTCTGTGCCGTGGCCGCTGGTGCGCTGATGGCGTCGCCGTCAGGCCATGCCGAAGGCTATCCTGTGCGGCCGATCCACATCATCGTGCCGTTCGAGCCCGGCGGGGGCGGTGACATTATCGTCCGTCTGATCGGGCAGGAACTGTCGCTACGCTTGGGACAGGCTGTGATCGTCGAAAATCGCGCCGGCGCCAGCGGCAATATAGGCACGGATTTCGTCGCGCATGCGCGGCCCGACGGCTACACGCTGCTGATGTCCAACGTTGCACCGATGGCGATCAATGCTTCGGTGTTCAAGCAATTACCCTATGATCCGGTAAAGGACTTTACCGCGATCGCGCCATTGGCGGTGTTCGTCAATATTCTGGTGGTGCCGCCGAGTCTCAACGCGCGCAAAGTCAGCGAGCTTGTCGAGCTGAGTAAGAAGAAACCCACGGGCTTGAACTATGCCACCGCCGGCAACGGCAGCATTACCAACTTGGCGGCCGTGATGTTCCGTCTGGCGACCGGCGCCAACATGACGCAGGTGCCTTATCGTGGCGGCGGTCCGGCTATCGCAGCGTTGGTCGGCGCGCAGGTCGATGCCTATTTCAGCAGCTTGCCGGCGGCGTTGCCTTATGTGAGGGACGGTCGCCTGGTTGCGCTCGGAGTGACCAGTGCCAAACGTACGGAATCGGCGCCTGAAATTCCGACGCTCGCCGAAGCCGGTCTTGCCGGCTTCGACGCCGATACTTGGATCGGGCTGGTCGGGCCTGCCGGAATGCCCGACGATGTGGTGGTAAAGCTCAACACGGCGGTGAGCGAAATACTGCATACGCCGGCGATGGCGGAACGGCTGCGGAAGTTCGGCGCGGAGCCGTCGTTCGGCAGCGCGGCGGAGTATGCCGCTTATATCCGCGGCGAAAATAAACGCTGGGCGGAAGTCGTGCGGCAAGGTGAAATTGTCCCGCAATAGGAGACGCAGGATGGCCACGCGCAATCCCGCCGGGCTGACGCGGCGGTCGGCGCTGATACTGTCGGCGGGCGTAGCCGCATCGGCATTGAGCGGCGGCGTTCTGCTCGCGGCGGACTATCCGCAAAAGCCGATCCGCTTCGTTGTTCCTTTCACGCCCGGTGGTGGCGCCGATGCACTGGCGCGGATTGCCGGCCAAGTCGCCTCCAAACAATTGGGCCAACAGATATTCATCGATAATCGCCCTGGCGCCGGCGGTAACATCTCTGCCGAGATGGTCGCGAAGGCCAGCGCCGATGGCTACACGCTTTTGGAAGGCAATCTCGCCCATGCCATAGCGATGACGCTTTACCGTAACGTGCGCTACGACATCGAGAAGGACTTCACGCCGGTCATTGCCCTCGGCTCGGTACCGTTCGTTCTGGCAGTGTCGCCCAGCGTGCCGGTGAAATCGGTGCAGGATTTTCTTGCTTTGGCGCGGGCAAAACCCGGCGCGCTTAATTATGCGTCGTCAGGCGTTGGCGGGCCAAGCCATCTTGCGATGGAATTGCTGGCTTCGCTCACAGGCGTGAAGCTTACGCATATTCCGTACAAGGGTGCGGCGCCGGCCGCGGAAGACCTGATGGCCGGGCGCGTTCAGGCCTCATTCCTGACGACGCCTGCGTCTGTAGCGCTGATGCAGAGCGGCCGCATTCGCGGGATCGCCTTGTCGGCGGCGCACCGCCTCGAAACGCTGCCGGATCTGCCGACGATCGCCGAATCTGGCGTGGCTGAGTACGAGGCCACCACCTGGTTCGGTGTGATGGCGCCGCGCGGTACGCCGGATCATATAGTTCAAACGCTCAACAAAGCGTTCAGTGCGGCGGTACAGGACAGCGGCGTACGCAAGCGTCTGCAAACCGAAGGTTTTGAGATGATGGGCGGTAGGCCGCAGGATTTCGCCGCCTTCATCCGTGCGCAGACAGTGAAGTGGGGCGCCATCGTCAAACAGGCCGGTATCGCCATTGATTGAGGATTTTGCCGTGCCCGCATCGTCACCTTTGCGCCTGCTTCTCGGATTCTCGCCGGGCAGCGCCTCGCACAATGTTGCGCAGGCGATCGTGCCGCGTTTGGCGGCGCATCTGGGTCGGCCGGTGGAACTGGAATTGTATCCCGGCGACAGTGGCAGAATCGCGGCGCGCCTGGCTGCGGCCTCGCCGCCCGATGGTAATACGCTGCTGGTGGCGACACTCGGCACCCACGCATTGGTGCCTGCGATCGATCCCGGTTGCGGCTATCACCCGCTGAAAGATTTCACTCCGATCTCACTGTTGCTGAAGGCGCCGTTGATCTTGGGGGTGCCAAGTTCGAGCGGGATTAGCAGCGCTGCGGAGCTTATTGAGGCCGCGCGAACAGCCGACCCGCCGCTGACTTACGGGAGTTCAGCAATCGGCGGCGCGCCGCATCTGGCGGCTGCGCTGTTCGCGGATTGTGCCGGCGTGAAATTCGACCATGTCCGCTATCGCGACACCCGTCAGCTTTACGCCGATCTGGTCGACAGCCGCATCGCTCTGAGCTTCAACAACGTCATGTCGATGGTGCCGCTGATCCGCGCCGGGAAACTGAGAGCGCTTGGAACCACCGGCCCGTGGCCTCATCCGACTCTGCGCGGCGTTCCGCCGATCGCGGACGCGGGTTTAAGCGGCTATGAAGTTAGCAACTGGCTTGGTGTGGTCGGCCCGGCTGGTCTGCCCGCGGCGGTGGTAGCGCAAATCGGTAAGGGCTTTGCAGCCGCGGCGCGCGACACCGCTGCGGCCGATGTGGGCTCAGATATCGCAGCTTGCAGCGCTGAGGAGTTTGCCGCACTCGTCCGAAGCGAATGGGAACGCTGGAAGCCGATCGTGCGTCGACTTGGTTGGACAGACCTCTGACTAATCGCGGCGGGAAGCGAACAGCTCTTGCGTGCCTATTTAATTTTCAGTCCCGCCTTGTCGATGGCTTCTTTATACATCGGCACCTCGCGAGCGACACGTGCGCGAAATTCCTCAGGGCCTTCGGCTACCACCGGCAGCCCGATGTTATGAAATTTCTCTTTGACGTCGGGACGCGCGAGGATGATCGCGATTTCCTTGGCCAGCCGGTCGACAACGGCTTTCGGCGTTCCGGCCGGCGCAAAGATGGCCTGGAAGGTATCGGTCGCCGCGTCCTTAATGCCGATCTCGTCGAGCGTAGGCACGTCCGGTAAGTCCGCATACCGAGTCTTGGACGTAACGGCGATCGTGCGCGCCTTGCCGCTGTTGAGCAGCGGCAAGGCCGATGCGTAGTTCGCGGTGTACATGTCGACCTGATTGGCCATCACCGCATTGTTGGCGGGTCCGGAGCCGGTGAAAGGAATGTGCACCATTTCGATTCCAGCGCGGGCCTTGAGGATCTCTCCCGCCAATTGCGGCGTCGTGCCCGCGCCCGGACTAGTCCAGTTCAGCTTGCCCGGATTGGCTTTTCCGAACGCGATGAACTCTTTCATGGTCTTGAACTTCGATTGCTCGGGAACCACGAATACGTTCGGCGAGGCACCGAGCACGATGACCGGCACGAAGTCCTTGAACGGATCGTAACTCGCATTGGCATAGAGGTTTGGGTTGACGTTGAACGCGCTTGAGCATCCAAGCAGCGAATAGCCATCGCCCGCCATGCGAGCGACCGCCGCGGTGCCGAGCAATCCGCCGGCGCCGCCGCGATTTTCAACGATTACCGGCTTGCCGAGCGCTTCCTGAAGCGGCGCGGCGATGACGCGCATAGCAATATCGTTGCCGCCGCCGACCGGAAAACACGCGAAGATTGTGATCGCCCGCTCAGGATATTCGGCGCGCGCGATTCCGCTTGATACGGTAACGGCCAAGAGCGCTGCGAGCAGCCTTGCTGTCGTGAACATCGTGTTTCTTCCCCATGGTTGTCTTTGTCTTTGCCCGGCGGGACGACGACTTCCGCCGGTTATTGTCTATTCAGACTCCAAGGACCTGGCGCGCATAGCCGCCGAGAATGAGATCGCGTTGAGCTTCGGGGATAGACAGAGCGCGCACGCGCGCGACACAGTCGAGATTACCCATGTCGAAGGGATAGTCGCTGCCGAGCAGCACATGGTCAGCGCCGGCCGAGCTGATGAGGAATTCCAGCGCCGGTTTTGAATGCAGGATCGTGTCGTAGTACAGTCGGCCGATCGAGGCGGCCGGGCCATTGGGCAGATGAACCTTGGCCTCTGGGCGCACATCGTAGGCATGCTGAAACCGGCCGGCCTGGTACGGCACATAGCCGCCGCCATGCGACAGCGAAATCTTCAGCCGGGGAAAGCGCTCGAGCACGCCGCCGAACACCAGGCTTGCGCCGGCGATAGTGGTGTCGAATGGAAGGCCGACAAAGTTCTTCATGTAATAGGAACCAAGACGCTCGCCGAAGATGCCGCCATGCGGATGGATAAAGAGGAAGGCGCCGAGTTCTTCGGCTGCCGCCCAAAACGGCTCGAGCGCCGGATCGTCGAGATTGCGGCCATTGACGTTGGTGCCGATCATGGCGCCGCGCAGGCCGAGTTTGGTCATCGCGCGGCGCAATTCATTAGCGGCCAGTTCGGGCGCCTGCAGTGGTACGCTGCCAAGCCCGATGAAGCGAGCGGGCATGCGTTTGGCCAGCGCGGCGATCTCTTCGTTCTGAATCGCGGCGCAGGTCAGCGCGAGAGCCGGATCCTGGCTGTAGTAGAACGTAAACACCGTCGGAGAGAGCACCTGAACGTCGACGTCATTGGCGTCCATATCGCGCAGACGCATATCGACATCCCAAATTTCGCTCGGCATCGGATCCTGGACGATCTTGCTGTCGATGGTGAGGGTGGCCTGCGGCGTGCCGCGGCCTTTCAGAATCGGCGCGACCTTGGGCGACTCCTTGGCGAGAAGGCGCATCGCCTCTTCGGTGAGAATGTGAGTATGCGAGTCAATGGTACGAACTTTAGTCATCGATACTCCACGTCATGACGACGCGCAGACTGCGTCAGACGTCACGACTTTTAGGATTGAACGGGCGGCAATCATCGTCCGGATTGTGGACATTTTGTTCAACGAGCATCGGCCAGTTGATCAGCAGGGTCAAGTTATGAACGCATGACGTCATCACACGAAATGATATTGGCGCAACGAACTTACGTCCGCATTGCGGACGACGCGCCTCCACTGGCGCTTGCGTTCGGCGACCGGCTGCGGCACTCCAAACTAGCTCATGCGCGGGCCAAGACAATTTTTCAGGACAGGAAATGACCCCAGTGCGAACGATCGACACTCACACGCATATTCTCACGCAGGAAACCGCGAAGCTGCTGAGCAAGGCTGCGCCGAAGCTCAACATTGCGATCACGCCAATCGATGACAACCTCGCGAAATTGCAGGCTGGCAATATCGTGTATCCGGACTTTCCCACCGGCGGCTTTGACGTCACGCGCCGGCTCAAGGACATGGACGATACAGATGTGGACGTGCAGGTCCTGTCGGTGACGCCGACGACCTATCTGTACGGCCAGGAAGCCGAAGTCTGCGTCGAAACCTGCGTCATCCAGAACGACCAATTGGCCAAACTTATCGCCGCGCATCCAACGCGTTTCATGGGGATCGGCACGCTGCCGATGCAGGCATCGGAGCTCGCTGCTGACGAACTCAGGCGCGCCATGACCAAGTGCGGCCTGCGCGGTGCGATGTTCGCCTCGAACATCGCGGGCAAGAACCTCGACGACCCGAGTTTCGAGCCGCTATGGGCGACGGCGGAAGAACTCGGCGCTTTCATGTTCATTCATCCCTACACGGTGGCCGGGGCCGACCGTCTCAAGTCATTTTATCTCGGTAATCTGATCGGAAATCCGCTCGACACAACGATTGCCGCCGCCTCTCTCATCTTCGGCGGCGTGATGCACCGGCATCCGAAATTGAAAGTGGTGCTCGCCCATGGCGGCGGCTTTACGCCCTATCAGGCGGCGCGCTGGGAGCATGGCTGGGCAGTGCGGCCCGAAACGAAGAAGTATCTGAAAGAGCAGCCGACCGACATTATCGGCAAGTTCTACTACGACACGATCCTGCACTCAGGCAAAACGCTCGAAGCAATGATCGGGCTCACCGGCATTTCTCGCGTCGTGCTTGGCAGCGACTATCCCTACGACATGGCCATGATGGACTGCGTGAAGCACGTCCGCTCATTGTCGATTTCGGATGCCGACAAGAACCGCATCCTGAACGGCAATGCCGAGGTGTTGCTGTCGGGGAAGCCCTGAGCGACTAACGAATCTCGACGATGCTGCCGCCGGTTTTGGCGGATTGCTTTGCCGCGTCGAACACCGCCATGCCGTGCAGCACCTGCTCGATATCGACAGGGTAGGGCTGCTTGTTCCGAATGCACCGGGCAAATTCGAGCAGCTCGGCCTTGAGCATGTTGAAGCCGGTGTGTTCGATGAACTGGTCGGGCGGCGCCGTTACCGGGCCAACCGGCGCGTGCTCCGATAGCGGCACTAACCGCACGCGTTGCAGCGCGGCGCCGGAAATCTCCGCCATGCCCTTGGTGCCATAAGCACTGAAGCTGAAACTCGTCGCGGTGGCGACAGAGCAGAACAGCGTGCCGGTGACGCCGCTTTCGAATCGCAATACCAGCGTTGTCGTATCGTCTGCCCGACCGCTGCCATGTCGCGCGGTGATGCAGTGGACATCACGCACACGCCCGGCAAATTCGATCATGTGGTCGAGCGAATGCAGGCCGACCGCGGTCATTGCGCCGGCGGGCGCCTCGTCGGGATCGGCGCGCCAGTTTTCTAGCGGAATGAACGTCGAGGTGCTCGTGGTGTGCTGGCCGACCATGCCGACCAGATTTCCCAAACGGCCATCCCGCAGCCGCTGCCGCACTTCGTTGATTGACGGGTGAAAGCGCCGGCAAAAGCCGACCGCAAGCATAATGTCAGCGCGCCGTGTCGCCTCGACAGCCGACTTCGCCGTCGGATAGTCGAGCGTGATCGGTTTTTCGACATGGATGTGTTTTCCCGCCGCGGCCGCGCGCTTGATCTGCTCTTCGTGCTGGCTGTGCGGTGTCGCCAGCACGACAGCGTCGACATCGGGACTGGCGAGGATAGCATCGAAGCTATCGACCAGCGGCACGCCTTTGCTCTGACAGAATTCTTCCGCCTTGGCCCGCGTGCGCGTGTGGGCGACGACGAAGCGAATGTCGGTGCTGTCCTGTACCGCGTTCACGAGTGAGCGGCCCCAGCGCCCCAATCCAACGATGGCTGCGCGAATCATTTTGACCTATCGGGCTGGCGTTGCGATGCGGAAGTGCTAATAACATCGTCACGTATCTGCAACAACGTTTCGTCTGTCAGCCGGAAGTGCAATGTTCAACAACGCAGCCATTATCGGCGTCGGACAATCCGCTTACGTGCGGCGTCCGCAATCCGGACAGTCGACACACACCTTCATCCGCGACGCGGTCGTTGCCGCACTGAAGGATGCGCAAATCGACGGCAGCGAAATTCAGGGCATGGCGGTGACGTCGTTCTCGCTGGCGCCCGACACCGCCGTCGATCTCGCCTGGCGTCTCGGACTCTCGCTGCGCTGGCTGTTGCAGGACACCAATGGCGGCTCGTCGTCGATGAACATGCTCGGTCACGCCTTGCGCGGCGTCGAAACTGGCGCCGCCTCGCCGATCCTGGTCGTGGCGGGCGACGCCACCGGTTTGAGCGGCTATGCCAAGATCGCCGCGAACTACAACGTCGCCACCCGCGAGCATCTCGCGCCGCTCGGCCACGGTGGCCCCAATGGCGTGTACTCGCTGGTGACCACGCGGCAGATGAACAAATATGGCCTGGAGAAATCCGATTACGGCCATATGGCGATCGCCCAGCGCGCCTGGGCGGCGAAGAATCCCTTCGCGGTCTATCGCGAACCGCTGACGATGGATGAGTATCTGGCCGCGCCGATGGTGGCCGACCCGCTGACGCGTTACGACTGCGTGCCTGTCGTTGCCGGCGCTCAGGCGATCATCATCGCGCACCCCGATCGCGTCCCGAAAGGGCGAGCGCCGGTGCGGGTGCGCGCTATCCGCAACAGCTTCAATTACGACAATCAGGAAGGCGACGGCCTTCAGACCGGCATCAGCACCTTCGCCGACGAGCTTTGGAAGGACGCCGATGCAAAGCCGTCAGATATCGATGTCGCCAGCATCTACGACGACTATCCAGCCATGGTGCTCGCGCAACTCAACGATCTCGGCATGATTAAGGATCACGATCTGGCAACCTTCGCACGCCGGGATATCGGCGAGCAGCGCAAGCCAATCAATACCTGGGGCGGCATGATGTCAGCGGGCCAACCAGGCGGTCCGGCCGGCGGCCTCAACGGAATTTCCGAAGCCGTGCTGCAGCTTCAGCATCGGGCCGGCGACCGGCAAGTCAAAAACGCACGGCGTGCGGTGACTACCGGCTACGGCATGACGATGTATCGCTATGGCGGCACCGCCGCTGCGGCAATTTTGGAGCGCATGGAATGAGCGCTGGTGTCGGCATCTGGCGGTGCGCGTCGTGCGGCACCGGATATTTCCCCGAGCGGCTGTTGTGCCCGCGCTGCCATGGTCATGAATTCACGCCGGACCGCGTCACCGAAGGCGTGGTAGAGGAGGTGACAGTCATCCGCCACGTGCTCGGTCAGACCGACTGGGCGCCACGGCGTCTCGCCAATGTGCGCACCGTCAATGGTCCGCGCATGACCGTCGGTCTTCGCGACGAGTCAGGGCCGGGAACAGTAATCGATCTGTTCGAGGACGGCACTGCGCCGTTCGGCGCGGCCAAGGCCTGATGCTTTATTCGGCGGCCTGAACAGGCGCCTTCGGCTTCGTGGCTCCGCGCGTTGCGCCTGAAGCGAAGAGTCCCTTTATCGCGTCGTCGGAATAACCGAGCTGACGCAATATTTCCTCCGAGTGTTCGCCCAGCATCGGCGCATGGCGTTCGACGGCGGGGCTGTCGTGGTCGAGCAGAACCGGATTGCGCACGGCACGCATCTTGCCAAGGCGCGGATGCTCGACGTCCTTGACGATCCCGCGCGCGACCATGTGCGGGTCGTCGAACACTTCCTGAAAATTATTGACGCAGGCGCAAGGCACGCCGCCG
>DASYCM010000320.1:0-7297 GCA_036500165.1 Pseudolabrys sp. | reverse complement strand
ATCACCGCGCCGGGCAGCGAGCCTATGCCGCCGAGCACGGCCGCGGTGAAAGCCTTTACGCCGGGCACGAAGCCGTCCGCGAAACTGACGACGCCGTAATACATCAGGTACATGGTGCCGGCGACGGCGGCGAGCGCGGCGGCAATGACGAAGGTCATCGAAATCGTCCGGTCGACATCGACGCCAACAAGCGCCGCCATTTTCTGATCCTGCTCACAGGCGCGTTGCGCACGGCCGAGCTTGGTTTTCGCGACCAGATACCAGAAGCACACCAACAGCACGGCGGTGACGCCCCAGATGATCAGCTGCTTGAAAGACAGCGTCACCGCGTAATCGTTTTTCGTGAACAGCACGAATTCGCCCTGGATCATCGGTGGGATCGATTTGTTGCGCGGACCCTGACTGACCTGCACGAAGTTCGACAGGAAGATCGACATGCCGATTGCAGAAATGAGCGGCGCCAGCCGGAACGATCCGCGCAAGGGCCGGTAGGCAAGGCGCTCAATGGTCCAGTTCACCAGCGACGTGAAGACCATTGCCACAACGAGCACGATCAGCAGCGCCAGTGCGACTGAGGTAATGCCGAGCCAGGTGGTCAGGATCAGGAAGGCGATCAGCGCGATAAAGGACGACACCATGAAGACGTCGCCGTGGGCAAAGTTCACCATGCCGACGATGCCGAACACCATAGTGTAGCCGATGGCGATCAGGCCGTAGATCGAGCCCAGCGTAATGCCGTTGATGAGTTGCTGGAGGAACACTTCCATGCGCGCGCTTTGCCTCTGGAACGCTCGCCCGGCGACGACCGATGGTTCAATATGACAGCCTTAACAGGGCCTTAGATCAGCGGCAACGCTGCTAACCCCCGCCACGTCATCAGGTTGTTGTTAAGTCGGTGGCATTTTCGGCCGCTGGCAGGTGCGGTTACCGGGGCCCGCAGCAAGATGCATTGCAACATTGTTAGATGATGAGGGGAGCCAGAATGAGCCAGGACCAAAAGCTGGGTGAACAACCACAGGGCGGCCAGCATGGCGGCGCGCAACACCTCGGCCAAACGCCGGGTAGGCGGCGGGATGTACCGCAGAATCGCTGATCTCGAATGCCGGTCTGTGTCGGAACTATCCCGGTCACGCGGTGGCGCGCCAATGTGGCGAAGCGACATTAAATTGTGGCTACAGACGTGATGGAACCGGTTTCATCCGGGAACGATGCTCTTTAGGCGACGTTGTTACGATGGCTGGAGATTCCGGAGACCACGGAGTTTTCAGAAGCCGACAACGTTGGAGGAAGAAGAGAATGAACCAGAATCAAAATTCCGACCAGAAGCCCGACCAGAAGCCCGGTCAGCAGCAGCAGGGTGGTCAGCAAGGTGGCCAGCAGCAGGGCGGCGGGCAGAAGCCGGGTCAGCAGCAGCAGGGTCAGCCCGGCCAGCAGGGTGGACAACAGAACCGCTAACTCGGTTCTCGACTTCTGACATCAGCTCCAATCGAAAGGAGCCCCGCCTCAAGGCGGGGCTTTTCGGTTTGCGCCGTCGTGTTTGAGGCGCGCTCAGGCTTTCGTTTGGAGCGAGTTATTGCGGATGAACGCTATTGCAATGTAGGCGCCGCTAAATTCGGACACGGCGCTGCCGGCCATCGCTGCATGCAGGCCCGGCAGAAATCCAGCGCCCATCGTTGCGTCTTGTCCGGCAAAGGCCGCGAATATGGTGCCGAGGATTGCGACACCCAACGTGGCGCCGACCATGCGTGAGGTGTTGACCATTCCCGACGCCGTACCGGAGCGCTCTGGCGGCAACGCCGCGACAGCGACGCCATTGACCGGTGCCGTGTTGAATCCAAGGCCAACACCGACCACGAACAATGCCGATCCGATCAGAAAGTACGGTGTGGTCTCGCTAATGAAGGTCAGCGCCAGGGCGCCGATGCCCATGCTCGCCATGCCCGCGGTCATCACGATGCGTGGTCCCAGCCGGTTGTTCAGATGGCCGACAAGCTGAGACACGACCACGAAGCTTAATGACATGGGCAAGAGTTCTAGGCCGGCAATGGCCGGGCTCGCGCCACGCGCAGTCTGGAAATAGAGCGGCATGAGGAACAGCAGCGCGTACATGCCGAACGTCATCAGGCCGGCGCAGGCGAGTGCCGCCGAGAATGCCGGTCGGCGCAAAAATTCTAGCGGCATCAGCGGGCCCGGCGTGCGTGCTTCAACCCAGACGAATAAGGCCAGGGTGGCAACCGCGAGCGCGGAAACCGCCAGGAACAGCGGCGAATTCCAGCCCCAATGCGCGCCTTCGATGGCGCCGAAGGCCAGGGCGGCAAGCCCGATGACGGCAAGAGCCTGGCCGGGCAGATCGAGCCGGCGGCCTTCCGGGTCGGCGCTTTCACGCACAGCATAGAATGTGAGCGCTAAAGCCGCGGCGCAGACTGGCAGGATCATGAAGAAGATGCTGCGCCAGCCGACGCTGTCGACCAGCCAGCCGCCAACGGTGGGCCCGATGATGAAAGCAATGCCGTTGCAACTGGCCCAGATGCCCATGGCATGCGCGCGTTCCGCGCGGCCGGGGTAAGCGGCCGTGAGCAGGACAAGCGACATCGGTACTTCGAAAGCGGCGCCAATGCCGCTGATGAGGCGTCCGCAAATCAGCACGCCTGCATTAGGCGCGAATGCGCAGATCAGCGTGCCGGCGATGAACAGCACAATGCCCAAGACGAAAATCCGGCGGCGGCCATAGAGATCGCCGAGCGTGCCGCCGGTGAGGAGGAGGCAAGCATAGACGAGATTGTAGGAGTCGATGACCCACTGCATCTGGCTGACGCCGGCCTGCAGATCGGCCGCGATACTTTTGACAGCGAGATTAACGACCGACGTGTCGATCTGCGCGAACAGCACACCGAGCGACGTTGCCAGCAGGACAATGCGAGCGCTGTTTGGCGCGGCCGCGCCGTTCATCGTTATTGGATTTGAAGTCATTGCGCGTTTCTCCGTCGCCTTACGGGTGCCAATCCGATCTAGGCGACGAGACAACGAAGACCACCCGATTTGTTTCGGTGCCGGCCGAAGGGAACCTGCGGCGCAGTTTGGTTAAGCGGCGGGCCGGTAAGGTAAAGGCTTGGTTTCTTTTGAAATTAACATTTGATGCGCCTACGGCTGAAGCTTCCTGATTTTAGGGAGGCACACATGCGGAAAGTTTCTAGCGCTACGGTGGCCATGATCATGGCGATCGCGCTGTATTTCACGCTGTTCTGGGGTTACGACGCTTTGCGGGTGCTGACCTCGCCAACCTACGGCCTTGAGGACGTGTGGCGCTCGCAATTCGTGTTCGGCATAGGCAGCCATTTCAAGCTTTCGCCGATGAGCCTTATCCAGCTCGCCGCCTTCTTCGGTACCCTCAAGCTCGCCGTCGCCTTCATCTGCGCCATCCATCTCGTCGACCGGGTGCGCAGCCTCGCGGGCGGCAAGCCGGCGACCGAAATTCTAGAAGGCGGATTGGCGCTGGTCGTATTGATCTCGGTTGTCTCGGCCGGCCCGGCGATCTGGTCGCACAACCATGAACTGGCGCGCGAGCAAGTGATCCAGCTAGCGCTCGCCGGTCTCGCCGTCGCGCTCTGCATGGTCGAGCGCAACTATCGCCGTGACACGGATCTCGTGGCTTCGATCAAGTTGCCGGAAGGCGCGTCGTTCACGCCATGGCGTTCGTGATTTGGCGTTCGTGATTTGGCGTTCGTAATTTAACGCAGTTGAACGTTATTTTGGCCGCGGCTCTCGCAAGCCGCGATCAGGCTGTTTCAGTTCGCCATTACGGACCTGTCTGACCGACTGCACCACGGCGCTTGCCAGATTGCGCATGTCTTCCTGTGTCGCGGCATCCTTGTCGAAATCGTCGTGGCTGGTGGCATAGGGCGCCAGGTAGCCAATGTAACGATTGACCAGCGCAAGATGGCCCGCCGGGATCAATCCTATATCTTCAAGCCAGTCTGTGAGGATGCGGCGCAGATTTTCGGCGCCGGCTGAATCGCCGTGCACAAACACGCCGAAGGTGCGGCCGGCGAGATGCCGTGGATAGTCCCAGCCTGCGAGTTCGATCTCTTTCGCCTTCTTCGGGTCTTTGCCGTGCGTCGAACTTGGGTCCGCGTTGCCGCCGTCGGCGCAGACCAGCCGGTCCATCATCGATTTGAATGCCGACGACACCTGATACCAGTTCACAGGCGCGACAATGACGATGCCATGCGCCGCAACCCATCGCGGATAGATTTCGTTCATCCAGTCGTTGTTCTGCTGCAGCGAATGGTTGGGGTAACAGGAGCATGGCCAGTGACAGAGCGGCATCGCCGTCGAAACGCATGACTTGCACGGATAGATGACGCGATTGAATTCCGATGTCAGCACCGACAGATCGAGGATGTCGCATTCGAAGCCCCGTTCGCGGCGGATAACTTCGTCGGCGAGTTGAAGGAGCCGCCAGCTCTTCGACATTTCTCCGGGGCAGGTGTGCTCGCTGCGCGACGAGCCGTTGATGAGAAGAACGCGCGAAGGACCGGAGACGTTGTCATGGCGGCGTTGCGCGTCGTCGATCGCTTGCTTTGCCGCCAGCCATTCGACGGAAATATCGTAGTCCGGGTCGGCAAATCCGGCGCCGGCCTTGACCGTGCGCGGGGCCTTGCGGCTGTTGCTGTAGCCGTCCCATGCCGCGTCGGCGATACGGTCGAGTTCTGTCTGCAGCGGCTCGAAAGCCGGATCGTAAAAACGCGCCAAAAACCGTCGTTTGAATTCCTGCTCGTCGAGCTGGACGGACGGCATGCCTTTGCGGACTTCGACCATAGTGTCTCCTGTCATTGGCTGGCTACCAACGCATGAAGACGCCAAAAGGCGAAGGTAAGGCTGCTTATTTTGCCTTCTCTACGTCGGCGATGATTTCGCCGGCTTCTTTGAAGGCATGATTGGCGGCCGGTACGCCGGCATAGATCGCCTGCTGCAGGATGATCTCTTTGATGTCGTCCTGTGAAAAACCGCCTTCGACCAAAGCCGAGCGCACATGCATGCGGAATTCGTCCCAGTGGCCGAGTGCCAGCATGGTGCCGATTACCAGGATACGGCGCGTGCGCTCGTCGAAGTGCGGACGCGTCCAAACCTCGCCCCACGCGGCGCGCGTGATGAAGTCCTGAAACTCGGAGGTCAGCGGCGTCTTCTTGGCGTTGGCGCGATCGACCCACTCATTGCCCAGCACCTTGCGGCGCTGCGCCATGCCCTTTTCGTAGCGTTCCTTTTCGTCCATGGCGCTTGCTCTTCAGGATTTGAGGAAATTCAGAACTGTCTCGGTGTACTGCTTCGGCTGCTCGACGTTGGCGATGTGAGCGGCATCGAGCGATGCAACCTTGGCGCCCTTGATCGCCTTGGCGATGGCTTCGCCTCCCGCGGGCGGCGTCGCAGCGTCCTGCGATCCGACGATCACCAAAGTCGGCGCCTTGATCGAAGGATTGGACGCGGTGAAGTCCATGTCGCGCACGGCTTCGCAGCATGCGATGTAGCCGACGGTGTTCGTGGCAAGGAACATCGTTTTCATTTTTGCCATCACGTCAGGTGCGCGGTCGCGGAATGGCTTGGTGAACCAGCGCTCCATATTCGGCTCGACCAGCGGCGCGAGGCCGTTCTCCTGAACGGCCTTGATGCGCGAATTCCAGAATGTCTTGTCGGCGTAATGGAAGTTGGTGTTCGACAGGATCAGCTTCTCGACGCGGTCGGGCGCATTGGCGCCGAGCCACTGACCGACCATGCCGCCCATCGACAGGCCGCACCAGTTGAAGGTCTTGATCTTGAGCGCGTCGGCAATCGCCAGCACATCGCGGCCAAGCCGCTCCATGGTGTAGGGGCCCTTCGGCGAGCCGGACTTGCCGTGGCCGCGGCGGTCATAGCGCACCACGCGGAAATGCTTGCTCCATTCCGGGGTTTGGTCGTCCCACATATGCAGGTCGGTGCCGAGCGAGTTTGACAGGATCAAAACGGGTGCGCTGTCGTTTCCTGCAACCTCGACATTGATCGGGCAGCCGTCGGCATCGATCATCGGCATGAATTCACTCTCCAGGGACGGATTATGGTTGTCGGTGTGGCATCAGGCGTCACCCATAAAGCGCCCTGAGATCGGTGCAAAGCTCTTTTCATGCGCGGCCTGAGGGCTTAAGTCGTGGGGCGAGAGGGCCGGAGGGCCCCGCACTCATTCCAGAACAAGTATTCAAGGAGACGGCGCCTATGGCGATGACGATGACCGGGGAGGTTCAACTCCCAGCCAGCCGCGAGGTTGTGTATGCCAAGCTCAACGACGCGGAGGTGCTCAAGGCCTGCATTCCGGGTTGCGAGGAGCTTATCAAGTCCTCGGATACAGAAATGTCGGCCGTAGCCGTCACCAAGATCGGTCCGGTCAAGGCGCGCTTTAAAGGCAAGGTTCATCTGACCGACCTCGATCCGCCCAATGGCTACCGGATTTCCGGTGAGGGTGACGGCGGCGTGGCCGGCTTTGCCAAAGGGGGCGCCAGCGTCGCCCTGACGGAGAAGGACGGCGGTACGTTGCTGACCTACAATGTCGAGGCCCAGATTGGCGGTAAGCTCGCCCAACTCGGCCAGCGCCTGGTCAATGGCGCGGCCAAGAAGGTCGCCGACGACTTCTTCAAGAACTTCCAGGCCCACATCGCCGCCGGCTAGGCTTCAAGCCCATAGCCCGGACTGACTTCACCGTTTGACTCCCTTGACCCAGTGGGTGATGGGGGTTCAGACTTATTCATGTTCCAAAGTGCATTCGGGCCAAAATCGGCTCGAATTTAAACTTTGGGCGCCGCAGCCCGGAGGGGCGAGGGCGAAAAGTGGGCTTTTGGCCCCGAATTTTGGGAGGAAGGTCATGCCTGCCGTGTCCATGACCGTGAACGGTAAAGCCGTTTCCGGCAACGTTGAAGAGCGTACTCTACTGGTGCAATTCTTGCGCGAGAACCTGCGGCTTACGGGCACGCATGTCGGTTGCGACACCTCCCAGTGCGGCGCTTGCGTCATCCATCTCGACGGCATCTCCGCCAAGTCCTGCACTTTGCTCGCCCTGCAATGCGAGGGCGCCAACATCACCACCATCGAAGGTGTTGCCTTGGCTGATGGCAAGCTGCACCCGATGCAAGAGGCCTTCCGCGAGCACCACGGTCTGCAATGCGGCTACTGCACGCCGGGCATGATCATGGCCGCGCTCGATATCGTTCGCCGTAACGGCAACGAGCTCGACGAACACACCATCCGCGACCAGCTCGACGGCAACATCTGCCGC
>DASYCM010000319.1:0-13940 GCA_036500165.1 Pseudolabrys sp. | reverse complement strand
GCAAACATGCCGTTCCACGCGATGGTGCCGACGTCCGGATAGCCGAGCTCCTTCAGCGTCGGCACGTTCGGATAATCCGCAAGCCGGCCGTTATTGACGACCGCGAGCGGCGTGAACTTGCCGGCCTGCATATGGGGCGTTGAGCTTGCGACGTTGAGGAACGCGACCTGGATGTCGCCGCGCAGCAGGTCCTGGATCACGCCGGAGGCGCCGTTCTTGTTCGGCACCGCAGTCATGTCGAGATTGCCGGCCTTCTTGGCGAGATAGGCCATGTCGTAATGCGGATAGGAGCCGGCGCCGACGGTGCCGTAGCTGACCTTGCCCGGGTTCTTCTTGGCGTAATCGACCAGTTCGGGAATGGTCTTGATCGGAAAGTTGACTGTCGTCGCGGCGACGAAAGCCGGCACGTCGATCAGATTGGTCACGGCGACGACGGACTTGAGGTAATCCGACGACATTTGTTTTTTGTAGAGGATCGGCGCGATCGCGTTGGTCGTGACGTTGCCGACCATCACGGTGTAACCGTCGGGCGCCGACTTCACCAACTCGTCGATCGCCAGAAGGCCGTTGGCGCCCGGCTTGTTCAGGACGATGAAGCCCTGGCCCGTGATCCTTTGAAATTCATCGCCGATGAGACGGGCGGTGATGTCGGTGGCGCCGCCCGGCGCGTAAGGGACCAGCACCTTGATGGGCCGGTTTGGATATTTTTCCTGGGCCGCGGCGGCCCCCACACCCAGAGCCGCGGCAAGAGAAACGGACAGAAGAGCGGAAAGCAGCCAGCTTGAACGCTTCATCGGTATCCTCCCTGGATATTTTTGCCGCCGGGAGTCTTCGCTCCCGTGCGGCGTTAAGTTCTATGCGGTCGTCTCCTGAAGTTCGTAATCGCGATCGTTCGGTCGGGAACGGCTTATTGAGCGGCCAGGTCGATCTTCACGACGCTGGTAATGCCTTCCCAGTGCTTCATTTCGCCGGCCAGCCAAGTCTTGCCGTCGGCCAGCGATTTGCTCGGCACGATGTTGAAGTTCTGCTTCTTCATCTTGTCGACGGTTTCCGGGTCCTTGAGTGTCTTCTGGACGGCGTCGAACAATGCCTTTTGCACCGGCTCCGGCGTGCCCGCCGACATGAACATCGCATTCCAGGCGATGGTGCCGACATCGGGATAACCGGCTTCCGTCATCGTCGGCACGTTGGGATAATCGGACAGCCGCTCACGCGCGACGATCATCAGCGGCCGGACCTTGCCGGCCTGCACCTGACCCGCGGCGCTGGCGACGTTCATGAACGCAGCCTGGATGTCGCCGCGCAGAATGTCCTGCACCATGCCGGCGGCGCCGGCCTTGTTCGGCAGATGTTGCATGTCGAGATCGCCGGCCTTCTTGGCGAAGTAAGCCATGTCGTAATGCGGATAGGAGCCGACGCCGACGCTGCCGTAGCGGATCTTGCCCGGGTTTTTCTTGGCGTAGTCGAGGAATTCCTTGGCGGTCTTCGGTGCGAAATTATCGGCGGTCGTCACGGCCAGAAATTCCGGCACGTCGATCAGGTTGGAAACCGGAACGATACCCTTGAGATAGTCGACCGACAGCTTCTTCGGGAAGAGGACGGGCGTGATCGTGTTGGTCGAGACATTGCCGACCATCACGGTGTAGCCATCCGGCGTTGAATGCAGCACTTCCTCGATCGCGATCAGGCCGTAAGCGCCCGGCTTGTTGATCACGACCATCGGCTGGCCGGTCACTCTCTGAAAGCCGTCAGCGACGATGCGCGCGGTGATGTCGGTGGCGCCGCCCGGGCCGTAAGGCACGATGACCCTGACTGGCCGGTTCGGATATTTCTCCTGTGCCGTGGCGGATGCCACGCCGACGACGGCGGCGAGACAACAAGCGAACAGACTTGCAGACAACAGCATCAGACTTACGCGCTTCATCATTTTCTTCCCTTGCATTGTTCTGTTGGTGACCGGAGGTCTTTGCCTCCGTGCATTCGAGGTTCAGGCAGCCTTGATGCCTTGCAGGCCGTACGAGGCATCTTTGCAGGTGAAGAAAACGACATCGGCTTCCGGCGTGGCGCGGCCGTCGTGCAGTGTGTTGGCGGGGATGTAGACGACCGAGCCGGCGGGCGCGTCGCATTGCTTGCCGCCGATGGTGGCCTGGAAAGTTCCTTCCAGGATGTAGATCCACTGTTCGTTCGGATGTGAATGCAGCACCGCGCCGGTGCCCGCTTTCATGCGCATGAGACCGACGATAATGCGGTCGCCCTCGACGCAGGGACCATGCGCCGTCGAATAATCGGGTCCGCCCTGAATTTTCGCAACGGTGCCGAGATCGAACACGTATTCGCCTTCACCGGCGCGGACGGCGCCGGGCGTGCGGGGGGCAGGATTGTTGGACATTCTTCTTCTCCCTGTGATTTGCGCCGATTAACGGCTTGTTGTTGGGCCAAATGGTACTGGAGGGAATTGGGCAGCGCTAGTGCCGTGCCGGCGTGACGTTTCATCATGGTTCGGCCATGGTCTGCCGCCATTCGTCATCGTGAAAATCGTCGATTCGGAGAGCTTTGAATGATGTCAGCCCGACTTCGTGTTCCCGCCGCCGGGCTGATTGCGGTTGCGTTCGTGCTGGCCGGTTGCGCGTCGACCGAGACTTACGTGCCGAAAGAGGAACCGGCCTTCTACCGCGACCTCGGCAAGCCGGGCGCCGTGCTCGACACCGCGATGGCGGCGTCGATGATCTCGGGCTATCGCACCAACAATAATCTGCCGGTCGTCACCATCGATCCGGAACTCACGCGGCTGGCGCAGGCGCAGACCGAGATCATGGCGAAGCGCGACAAGCTCGGCCATGACGTCGCCAAACCGTTTGCAGCGCGACTCAAAGCATCGGGCTATGACGCCAAGGGCGCGGCCGAGAATATCAGCGCCGGCTATCGCACTTTGGCTGAGGCTTTCTCCGGCTGGCGCGATTCACCGCCGCACCGCGCCAATATGCTGCTCAAGGGCGCGACCCGCATGGGTATTGCAGCGGTCTATACGCCGTCGTCCAAGTACAAGGTGTACTGGACGCTGATTCTCGCCGAGCCCGACGCGCGGTAGTTTGTCATCACCGGGCCGCGCGAAGCGCGAGACCCGGCGATCCCGCTTAGGCGGGCAAGGTGCGTCCCTCATCGAGATGGCCGGGACAAGCCCTGCCATGACAGTTCCCCGCTAGACCTCACCCTCATCTCCGCCTAGCCTCACGCCGCCATGCCGGGCGCCGTTCGCGACTACGACCAGCTCTATCAAGAGTTCCGCTGGAATATTCCGGCGCGCACCAACATTGGCGTCGACTGCTGCGACAAGTGGGCGGCGCAGGACCCGAACCGCCTTGCCATCCTTCATGTACGCGCCGGCGGCGAAGACCGCATCAGTTTCGGCTGGCTGCGTGAGACCTCCAATCGTCTGGCGAATGTGTTGCGTTCGCAGGGCGTGTTGCGTGGCGACCGCGTCGCGATCTTTCTGCCGCAGTCGCCGGAAGTCGCCGCCGCGCATATGGCGATCTACAAACTCGGCGCCATCGCGCTGCCGATCGCGATTTTGTTCGGACCCGACGCGTTGTCCTATCGCTTGCAGAATTCCGGCGCCAAGGCGCTGCTGACCAACACGCAAGGTCTCGCGAAGCTCTCCGAAGTACGCGATCAGGTCATCGATCTGACTTGCGTGCTGTCGATCGACGGCGCGGCCGATGGCGCGCACGATTTCAAGACATTGCTGGCGAAGGCATCGTCAGATTTTACACCAGTCGATACCGCGGCCGAAGATCCGGCAATGATGATCTACACGTCGGGCACGACGGGACAGCCGAAGGGCGCGCTACACGCTCATCGCGTGCTGCTCGGCCACATGCCCGGCGCCGAGCTGCCGCACTATCCGTTTCCGCAACAAGGCGACAGTTACTGGACGCCGGCCGACTGGGCCTGGGCCGGCGGCCTGCTCGATGTGCTGCTGCCGTCGCTGCATCACGGCGTGCCGGTGGTGGCGCGCAAGTTCGACAAGTTCGATCCGGACGAAGCTTTCGCGCTGATGCAGAAGGCGCAGGTCCGCAACGCTTTCATTCCGCCGACCGCGCTGCGCATGATGCGCGCCGTGCCGAGCCCGCGCGGCCGCTACAATTTCAAATTGCGCAGCGTTGCCTCTGGTGGAGAATCTCTTGGCGTTGAAGCGCTTGAGTGGGGCCGCGAAGCCTTCGGCATGACCATCAACGAGTTCTACGGCCAGACCGAATGTAATCTGGTGATCGGGGCTTGCGCGCAACTCGGTGCGCTGAAGGTCGGTGCGATGGGCAAGGCTGTGCCCGGCCACGTCGTCGCGGTGATCGGGCCTGACGGCGAGCCATTGAAACCGGGCGAGGTCGGACAGATCGCCGTGCAGCGGCCCGATCCGGTGATGTTCCTGCAATACTGGGGCAAGCCGGAAGCGACGCGTGACAAGTTCATCGGCGACTGGATGACGACCGGCGATCAGGGCGTCATGGATGAAGAGGGCTATTTCACCTTCGTCGGCCGCGACGACGACGTCATCACGTCCGCGGGCTTCCGCATCGGCCCCGGTGAAATCGAGGACTGCCTGATCCGCCATCCGGCTGTGGCGCTGGCCGCTGCGGTCGGCAAACCGGACAAGATCCGCACCGAAATCGTCAAAGCCTTTATCGTGTTGAAGAGGGACTATGCGCCTTCAGACACGCTGGCTGCCGAGATCCAGAGCTTCGTCAAGACGCGGCTGTCCGGCCATGAATATCCACGCGAGGTCGCCTTCATCGACGACATGCCGATGACGACGACCGGCAAGGTGATCCGGCGCTTGTTGCGGGAAAAGGCTTGATCCCGTCATCCTGAGGTGCGGGCGAAGCGAGCCTCGAAGGATGAGCGGGCCGTCGCCCTTCGAGGCGCCGTAACCGGCGCACCTCAGTGTGACGGAGAACGCCCGCCGCCGAGAATGAAGACGTGGAAGCCGAGACGGCGCTTGGCAACGAGATAAAGGCAGATTGACTCAAAAATCAGTGCAGTCGAGGTGGCGATGCCCGCGCCTTCGATGCCGATACGCGGAATGAGCGCGATGCACAGTGCGAGATTGAGCGCGAAGGCGCCGGCATAAATTGCGGCGCATTGCTTGCGCTCACCGAGCATGTTCAGGAGGCGCTCGGCCGGCCCGACCGCGGCGCGCGCCAGCATGCCGACGGAGAGAATGAACATCACCCGGTAGCCGTTTTCGAAGTCGCCGCCGAACAGGCCGAGCAGTGGCTTGCCGAGAACGAGAATACCGGCGCAGACGGCGAGCGACGGCCAGAAGGTCCATTTGATCGTCTCGGCAAAGAACGAGGCCAGCCGCTTACTGTCGCCGGAGATGTGATACTCGGTGAATTTGTGCGTGGTGGCGCTGGCGATGGCGAAATAGACGAAGGCGACAATCGCCAGCAGCCGCGCACCGGCATAGTAGACCGCGACTTCGTCGGGCGAGCGGTAGTGCTCCAGCATCAGGATGTCGACATAGGTCAGTAGCAAATAGAAGCCTTCGACGATGAAGATCGGTAGCGATGTGGCGAGCCAGACGCGCGGCTCGTGGACCTTCCGGCCTTCGGGCACTCTGACTTTGAGGCGGCGATTGAGCACGACCGTCTGGCCTATCGTTACGCCCCACGTCGTCACTGCCGCGACGATCATCGCAACTACCGCGCCGGTCGGCGCACCGAGGAAATAGGCCGCACCCATCAGCGCGGTCATGGCAAGCTGCCGCCAGACGAAGAACGGCATCAGCGCGAGGTTCGGCCAGTCGTAGGATTGCGCGATGCCGGCCTGCGTCTGCACGAGGCCGTAAATCGGGATCACGGCGCAGGCGAGATAGAGCGGCACGACTGCATATTGATCGAGATGCGCCGACACTAGCCAGACGCCGAGCGCGCCTGCCGCGCCGATGCCGGTGGCGATGGCGACGGAGAGCCAGCGCGAGCCGGTGAGAAAGCCGCGCAGGTGATCGAGGGCCTTGTTCTCGGTGTATTCGGGAATGAAGCGTTTGGCTGACGACGACAGGCCGAGATCGGACAATGCGCCGATCATCAGCACCCAGGTCCAGGCATAGATGAAGATGCCGAACTCGAACGCGCCCATCCAGCGCGCGAGAAAAACCTGGCTGACGAGCGCGAGGCCGGCGCTGGCGACGCGCACAAGGAACGCCTTGCCGGCGACAAGCTGCGCGATGCGGGATTCGCTTTTGTCGGTGAGGATGGTCTTGATGCGCGCGAAGGCACGCGCAAAAATGCGCTGACGCGGACGACCCGCGTCATCGGAGCCGGTCGAGGCGGCTGGTTCGTCCCGGGCCGGCGACCGGGAGACGAACGACGGCAAAGCCATATCCTCGCGTAGCAAGGATTCGTTAACATTAGGCTTCCGCGCCGATTTCCTTTGAGTTGCAGTACCTTCCACAGAGACGGAACAGGGGTATTCCCGGCCTCCGCAGAGCTCGGAGGAAGGGGAATAACCCTCGGGATGTATCCTCAGGGTAATGAGGCGAGAATACCGGCAATAACCTTGCGGTCTTCGGCACTGAGCGCCGCCTGCGGCGGTACCGGCTCGCCGACGTCGTAGCCTTGGATCTGCAATCCGGCCTTGATGCAGGCGGCGAGATTGAAGCGGGCGAAGGCCTCGTTGATGCGCCACATCTCGCGCTGAAGGGCCATCGCTTCGGGCCATTTTTGCGCGCGGCACAAGTCGTAGAGTTTCACGCTCTGGCGCGGCACGATGTTGGCCGGCCCCGCCATCCAGCCGACGCCGCCGATCAGCATCACCGCGGCGGGGATGTGCGCGGAGGCCGAAAATACCTTCATGTTCGGCGCGCGGTTGATGATGGATAACAAGCGGCCGGTATTGGTCGAAGCATCCTTGATATATCGGATGCGTGGGTGCTCCGAGAGCCGCGCGATGACGTCTAACGTCAAGTCGCTGCGCTGGAAATTCGGATTGGTGTACAGCACGACCGGGATGGAAACGGCGTCGGCAATAGCGCGGAAATACGCTTCTACTTGCCCGTCTTTAAGCGGGAAATAGGCCTCGCAAATAGCAAGAATACCGTCAGCACCAAGCTTCTCGCACGTCTTCGCTTGATCAACCGCGTCGGCTGTCGATGTCGATGCTACGCCCGCAATGACGGGCACGCGTTTGTGCACGGCCTCGATGGTCGTCTTCACCACCGTCTCGCGCTGCTCGCGATTGAGATAGGCGAATTCGCCGGTCGAGCCGAGCGGCGTCAGGCCATGCACGCCGGCCTTGATGAGATCGTCGGAGAGCTTGCCGAGCACATCGGTCTTGATGCGGCCGGCTGTGTCGATCGGGGAAACAAGATAGGGAAATACGCCGTGAAAGTCGGTCATAAAGTCTAGAACACCCAAAGCGCGTCTGGCGGAAACTCGACGTAACATTCGCCCGGCGGCAGCGGCGCCGAGGCGTAAGCGCGCACGGTGAGGTTCTCGCGCGTGAACACCAATTCCCAGCGTTCGCCGAGATACATCGGCGCTTTAAGCTCCATTTTCAGACGGTTAGGGCCGGGGCTCGACGAGCAATGCACGCGCTCGAGCCGGATGATGCCGACGGCTTTCGAGCCCGGCGCCGCCTTGGTGCGCGCGAGCCCGGAGATTTTCTCGCCGAACACGTCCATCGTCGCCTTATCGCCGGACACCTCGACCAGTTTGCCTTCCAACTTGTTGTTGCTGCCCATGAATTCGGCCGTGAACTGCGACTGCGGGCCGTTGTAAAGCGTCGTCGGCGCGCCTTCCTGCGCGATGGTCCCGCCATCGAGCAGCACGATCTTGTCGGCAATGGCCATGGCCTCGACCTGATCGTGCGTGACGTGAATGGCGGATAATCCGAGGGTAACTATGAGCGTGCGTAGCCAGGCGCGGGCTTCCTCGCGCAGCTTGGCGTCGAGGTTAGACAACGGCTCGTCGAGCAGGATTACGGGCGGCTCGTAAACCAGAGCGCGGGCGATAGCGACGCGCTGCTGCTGGCCGCCGGAAAGCTGATGCGGGAAGCGTTCGCCGAGATGGCCGAGGCCGATCTGGCTCAATGTCTTGTCGACACGCGTCTTGATTTCGGCGGACGGCGTGTTGCGCAGCTTCAGACCGTAGCCGACGTTGTCGAATACTGTGCGGTGCGGCCACAACGCGTAAGATTGGAACACGAGACCGAGGCCGCGTTTTTCCGCTGGAAGATCGATCTTGCGGCCGGCGTCGAAGAACACCTTGTCGCCAATGCCGATCGAACCGGAATGCGGCACTTCGAGGCCGGCAATCGCGCGCAGCAGCGTGGTCTTGCCGCTGCCCGAAGGCCCGAGCAGAGCCACCACCTGTCCCGGCGTGACGCTGACGGAGACGCCCTTGAGAATCTCGTTGTCACCGAGCCGCAACCGGAGATCCTTGACAATAAGGTCAGCCATGCAAACGCACTCCAAGCCGGATCGCGACGGCCAGGCCGGCGCCGATCATAACCACGTTGACGACGGATAACGCGGACACCAGATCGACCGCGCCGGTGCCCCAGAGTGAGACCAGCAGCGAGCCGATCACTTCGGTGCCGGGGCCGAGCAGGTAAATGCCGGTCGAATATTCGCGCACGAAAATCAGGAAGATCAAAAGCCAGCTCGCCAGCATGCCGTATTTGATGAGCGGGATTGTGATGTCGCGCTTGACCTGCAAGTCGCTTGCACCGGACACCCGCCCGGCTTCTTCCAGTTCCGGGCCGACCTGCAACAGCGTGCCGGAGACCAGCCGCATGCCGTAGGCGAGCCAGACGATAGTGTAGGCCAGCCAGATCGACGCCATCGTCGATTTCAGCGGCGACAAGAATGGGACGAACAGGAACACCCATAACAGGGCAAGACCGGCGATAAGTCCCGGCATGGCGCGCGGCACCATGACAATGTAGTCGACCAGCCGCGTCCAGCCGGAGTTCCAGCGGTGCACCGCGAGTGCGATGGCGGTGTAGCAGGCAACCGCCACGGCGCCGCCGATGACGCCGATGCCGAAGGTGTTGACGATGCCGCGGATAACGTTCGGGTAATCGAGTAATTCTCGGTAATGATCGAGCGTCAGCACGTCGCGCAGTTTGACGCCTTCACCCCAGGTAACAACGAAGGAACGCAGGGTAATACCGAACAGCGGCACCACCACGGTCACCACGAGCCAGAGAATAATCACGCTGAACGCGAACCAGCGCCAGCCATGCAGCCGCAGCGGCTGGGTTTTCTGGCCCTTGCCGCGCACCGCGACGTAGCGCTGAGCCTGACGCAGTAGCAGGCGCTGCATGAAGACGAGCGGCGCCGTCACGGCGATAATAACGACAACAACCACGGCCATCAGTTGATACGACGGCACGCCCAGCTTGTTGGTGAGTTTGTAGAGATAGGTAGACAGCACCAGCACGTCTTGCGGATCGCCGAGCACCAGTGGCAGGCCAAACAGTTCGAAGCCAAGGAAGAACACCAGCACGCCGGCGAACAAAATCGCCGGCAGGATCATCGGCAGGCTGACATTGATCGCGACCCGGAAGGGGTTGGCGCCGGAAACCCGTGCCGCTTCTTCCAGATCGCTACCGAGGCCGCGCAACGCCGCGGCACTGTAGAGATAGACGTGCGGCACGTGCGTCAGCCCGGCGATGATGATGAGGGACCAAATCGAATAAAGGTTCCACGGCACGAAGCCGAGGGCTTCCTTGGCGAGCGTCGAGAATATGCCGACCGGGCCGATGGCGACGACGTAGCCGAAGGCGATGACCACCGCCGAGACAAAAATCGGAATCAGCAGCAGCGGCTCGAGATATCTCTTGCCCGGCACATCGGTGCGCACCATCAGGAAGGCGAGCAAAGCACCGAGCGGCACAGCGATGGCCGCCATGCCGCTGGCGATGGCGATGGTGGTCCAGAAGCCCTGCCAGAAATCGTCGTCGGCGAAGACGAACGAATATGCCGCCAAACTGAGCTTGGCCGACGGATCGAAGAACGGTGCGGTCAGGAAGCTCTGGTAAAAAACCAGCGATAGCGGCATCGCTACGGCAATCGCGGTGATGCCGAGAACCAGGAAGCGGTACGCAACAATGGGCATTCGCCCGGCCCCTTACCCGTCATTCCGGGGCGCGCCGAAGGCGCGAACCCGGAATCCAGAAACACAAAACAAACGAACCTCTTGATTCCGGGTCCACGAGCTTTGCTCGTGTCCCCGGAATGACCGAAGTATTTTGCGGCGTTACTCGCCTTTCTTCGCCTTCTGCCACTTCGACAGGAAGGCGAGGCGCTTGGTCTGGTCGAGATTTTCGAGAAGCGTCTGGTCGATCGGCACCGGACGCGCCTTGTCGCCAATCAGCTTGGTGACGGCCTTGATCGAGGCCGGGCTGTCGACGTCGTCGCGCAGCGTATAGAGGTCGGTCTTGGCGACAACCTCCTGGCCGCGCTTCGACAGCAAGTAATCGAGGAACAGCTTGGCGGCGTTCGGGCTCTTGGCGTGCTTGGAAATGAAAGCGACGCGCGACGTCACCATCGTGTAGTCGGACGGCAGCACGATGCCGACATTCGGGTCCTTCCTGGAGCGCGACAGCGCGTAGGAACCGAAGATGCCGTAAGCGATGGTGTGCTCGCCCGAGGCGACGCGTTCCATCATGGCGCCGGCGCTGGTGTAGAACTTGGCGCCGGTCTTGCCCATCGCCTTGAACAGATCCCAGGCGCCGGGGAAATTCTTGACGTCTTCGTTGCAGAACAGATAGCCGACGCCCGAACGTTCCGGATCGTAGGCCGTGATCTTGCCCTTGTAGGCTTCGGCTTTGTCGTTGAGCAGCTTCGTCAGTGCGGCGTGATCCTTCGGCACATCGCCTTCGGGCACGAGGCGCTTGTTGTAGACGATGGCGATCGGCTCATACGTCGTACCGTAAGCCGAATCCTTCCAGACCGCCCACTTCGGCAGCGATTTGATTTCGGGCGACGGGTAGGCGAGGCCTTGGCCGTCATTGACCAGCTTCACCTGCAAATCCATGGCCGACGACCACAGCAGATCGGCGGTGCCGTTGTTGGCGGCGGCTTCAGCGATGAAACGGTTGTAAAGCTCGGTCGAGTTCAGGTCGGAATATTCGACCTTGATGCCCGGATACATCGCCTCGAAATCTTTCACGAGCGGGTTGGCAGACACCGCGTCGGTGGTCGAATAGATGACGACCTTGCCCTCTTTTTTCGCGGCATCGACGATCTTGCCGTAGTCCGCTGGATAGCCGGCCGGTGCTTGCGCACTGGCGCTGCCGGCGAAGGTCAGGGCGGTGGCAAATAAAATGGCGGAAAGGACGTTTCGCATGATCACTCCCAAGTTTTTACAGCCGCTCTCGCCCCCGGGACGGCCGTTCGAGCGGCATCGTACCCTAGGGCTTCGAAGCGGGGCTATAGAAAAGCGCTAGAAAGCGCAAAAGGCCCGCAGCCATTGGCAGCGGAGCCTTTATTTTTTGTTGCAACGCGTCAGTTAGCCAGCGGATCGGGCCGGACTTGAATGTGCACAGCGCGCGGGCTTGAGCCCTTGCCGGTTTCCATCAGCCATGGCGTGCGATCGCCGTTGGTGCTCCACAGGCCGCGGCCCTTCCAGCCGGCATTCGGATCGTCGATACGTCCGTCCAGGCCCTTGGCGTAGAAGCTCATCGGGTAAGGGATCCGCAACGACACCATCTTGCCATTGACGAGCGCGACGAAGCCGTCGCTCAGGTTGGCAGTCGAGATCGGCACGTTTTCACCGAGACCGACTGTGTTGTGATGGTCGACCCACGTGTAGTAGCTCGCTTCGGCGCTGGTGTCCGGGAAGCCGTCGAAGCCGGGGCCGGGGTATTTATAGAAAGCCCAGCCCTCCGGACAATGGTTGCCGGTCGCATTCGGCCCGTTCAGTGGTGCTTTGCACTTGCGGCGGTCGAAGCTCATCAGATGGCCGCTCGAGCCCGAACCCCACAGCACGCCATCCTTGCCGATATCACCGCCACGAATGCCGAAGCCGGGTTTCGGAATGTAATAGACCTCCGACAGCTTGGTCTTCGGATCGAAACGCAGGAACCCCGGCTGACCGGCGAAGGTGCCGATGGCATACCAGATCGAGCCGTCGGTCGGATGCGGCATCACCGAGTAGGGGCCTGAGCCCGCGGTAATGCGTGTGTCCTTGGCGGCATCGGCGGGCTGGCCGGGATTGACGAAGTCGTCGAGCTTGCCGTTGCCATTGGTGTCGAGCACCCAGGGCGCCCATCCTTGCGCCTTCTTCGCGTCACCTGTTTCGTCGAACACGCGTGTGTTGACCCAGCCGGCGACGGGGCCGCTGCCGCTGAACCAGAGCGTATTGTCGGCGTCGTAACCGAACTGCGGGTGATGCGTGGCAAAGCAGGTATCGATGAAGGAGTACTTCATCGTCTTCGGATCGAGCATCGCCGCCTGACGTTGTGATTTATCGAGCGGCATCACCTTGGCGTACTCGTTGTCCGAACCCTTCTTGCACCAGGCCGGATTATCCATGCCGCGCACCGAAGCGGCGAGCCAGACCCGGCCCTTCTGGTCGAGCATCGAGTTGTGATTGTTGGCGCGCGTGTCCCAAAGTTTCCGGTCGCCCCAATAGGCGGACGGCTGCAACGGTTCGACTGCGCCGGCATGACCGGGCCCCAGCGAAACCGGCATCTCGGTATCGGCCACCGGCATCTTGAAGAACGAAACCTTGTTCGTCTTCGGATCGAGGATCGGCATGTTGTCGGTGGAGTATTCCGGCGAACCGTATAGCGGACCGTAGGCATTGACCGTGGGATTGCGGCGGTCGGACGAGATCAGATCGTGCATATATTTGTCGGGTGACGACCATTCCCACGATGTCACGACGACATTGCGTTCAATGCCCTGCGGACGTTCGGGCTTGGTTTTCGGCAGTTCGCCTTTGGCTATCCGGTCGGTCCAATCGCCTAAATACTTGAAAGGTACGCCACCCCACTGGCCGGCGATGCGGTTGATCATGTTTTCGCCGGCCTGGCCGGACTGAATGCGCCGCGTCCAGGCTTCTTCACCGGATGCGAAGGTACCGAACTGAGCCGGAATTGTGCGGGTCGATTCCTGGCCAAGTTGATGACAGCCGATGCAATCGACATTGTTCATCTGCTTGAGCCAGTCGCTCTGCGTCAGCTTCTCCGGAATGTCGCCCTTGCCCCCGAACTCGCTGGCGGCCGGGATCTTCATCATCGTGTACCAGTAGATCGCTGGATAATAATGCGCGGCCGCGGCCGCGTTCGGCGCCATCACTGCGGCGTGGTTAAGTTGCATGCCGGGTTTGGCGCGTAGCTTTGGCGAGTCCACCAGACCGTAGCCGCGCACCCAGACGCTGTAATTGCCAACCGGCAAGTCGGGAATGAGATATTGACCCTGATCGTTGGTGACGACGATGCGCGCAAACTTTGTCGGCGTATCGGTGGTCTCGGCGATCACCCAGACGCCGGCTTCAGGACCGCCGGAGCCCGTCACGACGCCGCCGATATCGGTTGCACCGATTTTGACCTGCTGGGCGTTGAGGCTGCCGGAAAATGTCATCGCCAGTACGAACAGACTGACGAGCGTCAATAAGCGCGCGAGCGCCTTGGTCGCATGCATGGTCGCCTCCCTGATTTCCGCGGCTCTTTGGCCACCTATTGTTGGCGTAAGCCTAGCAAGCCGGTGGGCGACGTCCAGTAAAGATCAGCCGCCGAAACCGCCGCTATCGAGGAAGGTTTGTTCTTCGGGTGTGGTCGACCGGCCCACTATTTGGTTGCGGTGCGGAAAACGGCCGAAGCGCCGGATAATATCGGCGTGCATTTCCGCCCATTTCAGGAGGTCGGCATCGCCCAATGCTTTGTAAAAGGCGACCGAACGATCCTGGTCGGCCAAATCCTCGGAATGCTCG
>DASYCM010000318.1:0-2375 GCA_036500165.1 Pseudolabrys sp. | reverse complement strand
TGGATGTTCAAAGAGAAAGTGTCGCCCAGCGACAAGATTTTCTACACCACTGGGCGGCTCACCTCGGAGATGGTGATCAAGACTGTGCGCATGGGCATTCCGATTTTAATTTCACGTTCTGGATTTACGGCGTGGGGCGTCGAACTGGCACGCAAGGCGAACCTGACGCTGATCGGTCGCGCGCGCGGCCAACGTTTCGTCGCGCTCGCGGGCGAAGACCGCATCGTGTTCGATCAGGATCTGACGAAGGTGCCGGAAGAAACGTCCAAACACCGGCGCAAGGCGGCAATGCATGACGAGTGACGTTCCCCCTCCTCCGACCTTCGGTCTCGTTTTGGCCGGCGGTCTCGCGCGGCGCATGGGCGGCGGCGACAAGGTGCGCATCAAGATCGGCCGCTCGACGATCCTCGACCGCGTGCTGGCGACGTTGTCCGGCCAATGCGTAGACATCATCATCAACGCAAACGGCGATCCCGAGCGCTTCGCCGACACCGGCTGTACTGTCGTGCCCGACAATGTGCCGGGCTTTGCCGGGCCGCTCGCGGGTATTCTCGCCGGGCTGGACTGGCTCGCGGCACAAAACAACGGCGTCGAGTGGATGATGAGCGTGCCGGGCGATTGCCCGTTTTTGCCGGACGATCTGGTCGAGCGGTTGCACGAAGCGCGGCGCAATATGGGCGCCGGTGTGCCATTGGCCTGCGCGCGCTCCGGCGACTGGCGGCATCCGGTCGTCGGTCTGTGGCCGGTCGCATTGCGCGCCGACTTGCGCAAGGCGCTGGTCGACGAGGACTTGCGCAAGATCGAGGTGTTCACGGCGCGGCACGGCATCGCCATAGCCGAATGGCCGGATCAACCGATCGATCCGTTCTTCAACGTCAACACGCCGGAAGACGTCAAGCGCGCGGAAGAAGTCGAGACGGGCTAGCCGACTAGCGTCGCGTACGACAGAAAGCCGACGTGATCGCCCGGCTGCACGGCGGTGACGTCCTCGGTGAATTCCAGGAGTCCGTCGGTTTCCGTCAACGATGTCAAAATGCCGGCGCCATCCTGCGGATGTTTCACCGCCTCGACCGTGCCGTCGGCACCGCGACGCAGCGCGACGCGGACATATTCGCGGCGGTCTTTCTTTTTCTTGTAGGCAAAGCTCACACGCACCGGCAGCGGCACCAAGGTCTGCGGCCGCGCACCGGCAAGCCGCAACAACAGCGGTTTCACAACGCGCACGAAAGTAACGAAGACCGCGACCGGATTGCCAGGCAATCCGACAAAGGCCGCGCCGGTGTTGGCCTCGTAGGCCTTGCGCTGCGCGGCACGGATCACGCCCATTGCCACCGGACGGCCGGGCTTGATGGCAACGCGCCAGAACACGAGACTGCCGATGCGCTCGACCGCGGTGCGCACGTGATCGGCCTCGCCGGTAGAGACGCCGCCCGAGGTGATGACGAGATCGTGCCAGACCGCGGCCTTGGCCAGCGCGGTGGACAACGCCTCCGGATCGTCGGCGAGAATGCCGAGATCGGTGACGACGGCGCCGAGACGTTCGAGCAGCGCGCTAAGCAAATAACGATTGGCATCGTAGATCGCCGCGCCGCCGCGCTTGGCGCCCGGCTCGACGACCTCGTCGCCGGTCGAGAAGATCGCAACCGTGAGACGCCGCCTTACCTCCAATTCGGTAACACCGAGCGCGGCAGCCAGCGCGATGTGCTGCGCTTCGAGCACGGTACCGGCCGGCAGCACAACATTGCCCGCGGGGACGTCCTCGCCAGCGAGCCGCCGGTTGGCGCCAAGTTTAAGGCCTTTCGGCACGGTCACGTTCTCGCCGTCAACCGTGACGTCTTCCTGCATGAAGACGGTGTCGGCGCCGGCCGGCATCGCGGCACCCGTGAAGATACGGATGGCCTGCCCCGGCTCGATCGCGGCATCGGGACGGCGGCCTGCGGTCAACCGGCCCGCCACTTTCACTGTCGTGTCGCCGTCGGCGTTGAGATCGGCGTGGCTCACGGCGTAACCATCGACTGCGGAATTATCGAAAGGCGGAAGATCGACGGGCGCTTTCAGATCGGCGGCAATCACGCGGCCGCGCGCGCTGCGCAAGGCGACAAGCTCGGTCTGCGTCACCGGTGCAACGCGCTCCGCGATCAGGCTCTCAAGCTGGCCGAGCGGAAGCAGCGGGCCGGAGAATGCGAAGCAGTCGTCGGTGAGCTGGGCCATTGAGGTTATCTCGCAATTGGCACGGCGTATTTCAACAGCAGATCGGCAATGGCTTCGATGTCGTTGAGATCAACGACCGGCACCGTGGCGTCCGGTAGCGGCGTATCGGTGGCAATCGCGACGATACCAGGGTCTTCATTGTGCAGCAGCGGCTTGCCGTTTTC
>DASYCM010000317.1:0-5600 GCA_036500165.1 Pseudolabrys sp. | reverse complement strand
GCACGCCGATATTGCCGCCCATCTGTGCATCGAGACCGGCGCTCTTCAACAGATGCGTAATGAGCGCCGTGGTCGTCGATTTGCCGTTGGTGCCGGTGATGGCGATCAACGGACACGCTGCGCCCGACATCGCGCGTTGCAAGCAGAACAGTTCGATGTCGCCGATGATCTCGACGCCGGCTTTTTTGGCCAGCACCGCCGACCAATGCGGCTGCGGATGGGTGAGCGGCACGCCGGGCGCCAGGACCAGCGCTGCGATTTTGCTCCAGTCAAGCTCGCGCAGATTTTGCGTCTTGATGTTGGCGGCTTTGGCGACCTCGACCTTGATGTCGTTGTCATCCCAGGCAATGACGTCGGCGCCGCCGGCGGCCAATGCCTGCGCCGACAACAGCCCCGATGCGCCGAGGCCGAAGACCGCGACGGTTTGACCGACAAAGGTGGCGACAGGAATCATTGAACTTGGATCATCGCAGTTTGAGCGTCGCGAGGCCCATCAGCGCCAGCACGACCGCGATGATCCAGAAGCGGATCACGATCTGCGGTTCGGTCCAGCCCTTCTGCTCATAGTGATGATGGATCGGCGCCATGCGGAACACGCGTTTGCCGGTGAGCTTGAACGACAGCACCTGCACGATCACCGAAACCGCCTCAAGAACAAAAAGCCCACCGACGATGGCCAGCACGATCTCGTGCTTGATGGCGACCGCGACCGAGCCGATCAGGCCGCCGAGCGCAAGCGATCCGGTGTCGCCCATGAAGATCGAAGCCGGCGGCGCGTTGAACCAGAGAAAGCCGAGCCCCGCGCCGATGCAAGCGCCGCACACCACGGCGAGTTCGCCGGTGCCGGGCACGTAACGTAATTGCAGATATTCGGAGAACAGTGCGTTGCCGACGACGTAGGCGATGAAGCCGAACGTCGCTGCGGCGATCATCACCGGCACGATGGCAAGACCATCGAGACCGTCGGTGAGATTCACGGCATTGCCGGCACCGACGATGACAAAACCGCCGAGCAGGACGAAGGCATAACCGAGATTGATCGACAGATCCTTGAAGAACGGAAATACCAGCGACGTTGCGGTCGCGCCTTTGCCGAGATTGCTCAGCGCAATACAGGCGACCACCGCGACGGCCATCTCGATGATGAGCCGCGTGCGGCCGCTGAATCCGTTATTGGCCTGCTGCTTGGTGACTTTGAGATAATCGTCATAAAAACCGATGACGCCGAAGCTCAACGTCACGAACAGCACGATCCAGACATAAGGGTTCGCGGGATTAGCCCACAGCAAGGTCGAAACCAGAAGCCCCGACAGGATCATCAGGCCACCCATGGTCGGCGTGCCGACCTTGGTGATCAGGTGCGACTGCGGGCCGTCAGCTCGGATCGGCTGACCCTTGCCCTGCTTCAGGCGCAGCAGATCGATGATCGGGCCGCCGAACAGAAAGACAAAGACCAGCGCGGTGACGACCGCACCGCCGGTACGAAAGGTGATGTAGCGGAAGACGTTGAAGAACGAGACCTTGTCGGACAGTTCGGTCAGCCAATAGAACATCGATCTGCCTTATTTTCTCTGCGCATGACCTTATCCGAAAACCGCCGCACGCTTTTCGGGATCATGCGTTCTAGTTCTGGCCTTCGAGCACCGGCTGCCGCGGAAATTGCCGCTCCAGCGCCTTCACAATCGGCCCCATCTTGGAGCCTAGCGACCCCTTCACCATGACGGCGTCGCCGGCGCGGATGGCGTCAAGCACCGAAGACTCCAAGGCCGCCGCCGTCTCGGCATAGCCGCCCCGGCGGCCGGAGGGAAGTGCTTCCCACAACGCCCGCATCTGCGGGCCCGAGCAATACACAAGATCAATATGCGCAGCCTCGATCGGCGCCGCCAGCGCGCCGTGCAACTGGTTACCCTGATCGCCCAGTTCCAGCATGTCGCCCAACACGGCAATGCGGCGGCCGCGCGGGCCGACCGGGGCCTGGCCGAGCAGCGCGATGGCGGCGCGCATCGAGGCTGGATTGGCGTTGTAGCTTTCGTCGATCAGAAGCGCGCTGCCGGACGGCAGACTCAATGTCATGCGCGCGCCGCGTCCCGTCGCGGATTCGAGCCGGTCGAGCGCGAGCGCGGCGAGCGCCAGATCGGCGCCAGCGAGCGCCACGGCGGTCAGCACCGCCAGCGAATTAAGCACCAAATGCTTGCCCGGCGCGCCAAGCTTGTAGGTGACATGCTGCCCAAGAATATCGGCCTCGATGGTGGAACTGTCCGGCTGCAACGAGAAGCGCGTCAGCCGCGAGTCGGCCTTGGCATCTTCGCCGAAGGTGACAATGCGCGAAACGTTGGCCGCCTTGGCCGCGGCGGCAAGCCGCGCGTACTGGCCGTTGTCGCGGTTGAGCACCGCCGCACCGCCCGGCTCGATGCCGGTGAAGATTTCCGCCTTGGCATCGGCGATCTTCTCGACACTGCCGAAATATTCCAGATGCACCGGCTCGACGGTCGTGACGATGGCGACGTGCGGACGCACCATCGCGACCAGCGGTACGATTTCACCGGCGTGGTTCATGCCGATCTCGAACACGGCGTATTTCACATGAGCCGGGCAACGCGACAGAGACAGCGGCACCCCCCAGTGATTGTTGTAGGACGCGACCGAGGCATAGGTCTCGCCGTCGGCGCCGAGCGCGAGACGCAGCGCCTCCTTCGTGCCGGTCTTACCGACCGAGCCGGTAACGCCTATCACCTTGGCATGCGAAATACGCGCGCGCGCGGCGCGGGCGAGATCGCACAAACTTTCAAGCACGTCGTCAACTTCGAGCAGCGGCGCGCCGGCGGCGAACTGAACGGTGCGATTGCGCGCGACCACGGCGAGCGAGGCGCCGCCTTTCAATGCCGCTTCGACGAAAGCGTGACCGTCGCGGTTATCACCCTGGATGGCAAAGAAGGCGTCGCCCTTCGCCGCCGTGCGGCTGTCGATGGAAATGCCGGTGACATCGGCGGGCAGCGCGCCGGACCTGGCGGCGCGCATCGCCTTCGCCATATCGTCGATCGTCCACAGCGCGCTCATACCGCTTTACCCTGCAACGCCGCCGCGACAGCTTCATGATCGGAAAATGGCAGCACTTTGCCGCCGACGATCTGGCCGGTTTCGTGACCCTTGCCGGCAATCAACAGCACATCGCCGGATGTGAGCGCGGCAATACTCGTGCGGATCGCTTCGGCGCGGTCGCCGATCTCGGTGGCACCCGGAGATTCCGCCAGAATGGCGGCACGAATGGCGGCCGGGTTTTCGCTGCGCGGATTGTCGTCGGTGACGATGACGCGGTCGGCATTCTCGGCGGCAATGCGGCCCATGATCGGACGTTTTCCGGTGTCGCGGTCGCCACCGGCGCCGAACACGACAATGAGCTTGCCCGACGCATAAGGCCGCAGCGCCTGAAGTGCCTTGGCGAGCGCGTCGGGCTTGTGCGCGTAGTCGATAAAAATGGGCGCGCCGTTATGCGTACCGGCCAGCTCTAACCGGCCCTTGGCGCCAGTGAGTTTTTCGAGGCTCGCGAAGACACGCGCGGGCGCGGAGCCGGTGGCAATCGCAAGGCCGGCCGCCACCGCCGCGTTCTGCACCTGGAAGCCGCCGACCAGCGGCAGCTTCACTTTATATTCTTTACCCGCGTGCGCGAGCGTGACGACCTGCGCGAAGCCGTCGATGGCGCCGCCAACAAGCTTGATGTCGTCGCCCTTCTCGCCGACGGTCATCACCTTGAGGCCGCGCTTCTTCGCCGCCTCGACCACCTGCGCGGCATAGCAATCGTCGACGTCGATCACAGCCGTGCCGCCGTCGACAACCAGATCGCTGAACAGCCGCATCTTGGCGGCGAGATAGTCCTCGATGGTCGGGTGATAATCCATATGGTCGTGCGACAAATTCGTGAACGCGCCGGCCGCGATGCGCACGCCATCGAGCCGGTGCTGATCGAGACCGTGCGAGGACGCTTCGAGCGCGAGATGCGTGACGCCCTCGCCCGCGAGTTCATCGAGCGTGCGGTGCAGATCGACCGGATCGGGTGTGGTCAGCGAGCCATAGATCTCGCCTTTCGGCGACACGACGCCGACGGTGCCGACGCTGGCGGCCTGCTCGCCGAGCGAAGCCCAGATCTGGCGTGTGAAAGCGGCGACAGATGTCTTGCCGCTGGTGCCGGTGACGGCGGCGATGATGTTCGGCTGGCGCGTGTAGAAATTCGCAGCGGCGAGCGCGAGCGTCCGGCGCGCGTTCTTCACTTGGACGAATGCAGCGCTCAGGCCGTCGATTTTTTGCTCGGCGGCGATCGCAACAGCACCGTTTGCCACCGCCTGCTTTGCAAATTGTCCGCCGTCGGCCTTGGTGCCGGGGATCGCCACAAACAGGAAACCGGGCTTCACCTTGCGGCTGTCCGCGGTCACGCCTGTGACCGCAACCTGCGCAAAGCGCCGGTCGAGGCAAGCTTCATCAGGCATGAGATCGCCGAGCGTCATGTCACTTTGTTCCGTGAACCCAAACGCGGCACGCGTTAGCGGCTTTCGACGGCCTTGGCCAGAATAAGCTGGTCGGCCTTCGGCAGGTCGAAGCGCGGCTCGATGCCGAGCAGCGGCGCAACCCGCCCGATCACGTTTGCAGCCGTCGGCGCCGCGTTCCAGCCGGCTGTCGCAAAGCCGAAGGTTCCCGGTGCCGGCCGCGGCTCATCCAGCATGATCAGAAGCAGATAGCGCGGCTTGTCTGCCGGTAGCACAGCCATGAAATCTGTCAGGAGTTTGGTCTTCGAATAGCGGCCATTGACCACCTTTTCGGCCGTGCCGGTTTTGCCGCCGATGTAGTAGCCGCCGACGTTGGCCTTGGTGCCGGTACCCTTTTCGGCGTTGAGGCGCATGAGATAGCGCATCATCAGGCTGGTCTCGGGCTTGAGCACCCGCTTGCCGAGTTGCTGCGCCTCTTCGCGGCTGCGCTTCATGAAGGTCGGCGGCAACAGTATGCCGCCGTTCATCGTCGCGGCGACGCCCATCACCGCCTGGAGCGGCGCGACCGAGAGGCCGTGACCGAAGGCGATGGTGACCGTGTTCAACTCGCCCCAGCGCTTGGGCACGATCGGCTCGGCGCTTTCCGGCAGTTCGGTGCGCAGCCGGTCGAGTTGACCGAGCCGCCGCAAGAAAGATTGGTGGTTGTCAGAGCCGATCGACAGCGCCATGCGCGCGGCGCCGATGTTCGACGAGTAAGTGAAGATTTCCGGCACGCTTAACATGCGCGGCATCGGATGGTCGTCGTGGATCGTGAATCGGCCGTAACGTAGCGACTGCCGCCCGTCGAAGCTTGAATTCAGCGTCACTTTGCCGGAGTCGAGCGCCATTGCCACGGTGAAGATCTTGAAGGTCGAACCCATTTCATAAACGCCGGTGGTGAGCCGGTTGATACGGGTCGGGTCGTTGGCTTCGCGCGGATTATTCGGATCGTAGTCCGGTTCCGACACCATGGCGACGATCTCGCCGGTGTTGACGTCGGTAATGACTCCGGCCGCGGCCTTGGCGTTGAATTTCTCGCGCGCCTTCACCAGTTCGTCGCGCAGCGCAAACTGCACGCGCAAA
>DASYCM010000316.1:0-4070 GCA_036500165.1 Pseudolabrys sp. | reverse complement strand
AGCCCTGCGATCATCGCCTCGCGGCCGGCCTCGATGCGCTTGGCGATGGCGATTTCGCCTTCGCGCGACAGCAGCTCGACAGAGCCCATTTCGCGCAGATACATGCGCACCGGATCGTCGGTACGTTCGGACGGCTCTTTTTTCTCGGTGGTGGCGAGCGCCTTCGACTTGGTCTCGACGACCTCGCGGCCGGTGTCGTCGTCGTCATCGTCGTCCTGCTCGTCGGTCGCCTTCTCGCCCTCTTCGTCGCTCTCGGCGTCCTCGGTCTCGACCACGTTGATGCCCATCTCGGACAGCATGGCGAGCGTGTCCTCGATCGCCTCGGAGGTGACCTCCTCGGACGGCATCACGGCATTGAGCTGTTCGTAGGTGACATAGCCGCGCTTCTTGGCGGCCTTGATCATCTTCTTGACGCCGGCGTCGGATAAATCGAGCAGCGGCAACGGCTGGTCGGGCGCGCCTTCGGCATCCTTCTCGGGGGCTTCGGGCTTGTTGCCCGGCACTGCCTTCGCCTTGGTCGCCATCACTACCGCCTTCGCCGCCATCGTCTTTGTCTCCTGGACCTTTTTGGCCATCGCGTCTGCCCGCGGCATGCCGCGGTCCTCTCCATTCCAACGCCGCGGGCCGCAAAGGGCCGTGGCGCAAACTCGTGAAGCAATGGCCAAAAGGGCCGCGCCAACCAGGCGCCGCCCTCGAATCAGGTCTTTAGTGTGGCTGGAGCCCGCTTAAGCTCCAATTAACCCTACGAAAAACCGTGGAAAACGACCCTTATTATTTCCCGCCGGGCTTAGCATTTCTCTTGGCTTCTTTGGCATTTTCGTGCCGCCTTAAGGCGCGGCGGTCAAGTGCTTAAAGCCGCTAAAAATCAGGTTTAGTGGCTCAATTCGAGGCCCTGTATCGAGCTTTTGGCCCGCTTACACGCTTTTGGCACCCCGTCCGGATGACGCGCCGAAGCCTTCAATGAGCGCCTCGGTACCGTCCATTTGCTCCAGCCGCGTCTTCACATCGCGAAGCGCCAAATAGTTGGCTTCGCTGGGTTCGTGACCGAGGGCCAGTTCTGCTTCCTTGAGCTCCTTAACTAGTGCCTGCCCCTGCCGATGCAAGGTAACGAGCTGCTGCCAGGTAACCAAAACATCGTCGGCCGCCGCGTCCGGCCGCGCGCCCCAGACCGAGGACGTGGTGATCGCGGCTTCCATGCGCTGCACGACCTCGGTGAAGTTCCGGCCCGCCAATTCGGTCTTGATCGCGGCGGAATCCACGGCCGCCGCGTGGGCGGCGATATCGATCAACGCCGCCTTGAGCCGCTCGGCTTCCGGGTGGCGGAACTCGAGATGGCTCAGTTCCTCAAGATGGTCATGCAGCAGCCAGGGATGATTGATCGCGGCCTGCAAAATCAGAGCCTCGCGCAGCGGCACCGAGGTGCGAAAGCCGCGGTGCAGCGGGCTCGTCGCCATCTGCTGGCTGACGACGATGTAGGGCGTGTTGCGCGAGCCGACTTCGGGGCGGTTATTGCCGAAGTTCTTAGCTCCGAATTTGCCACCGGATTTCTGGCCGCCGCCGGCGTTGACGCGCCAGTCCTGGCTAGCCTGCCCGCCTTGGCCCCTTTGGCCGCCTTGGCCGCGCTGGAAATTGCCGCGCGAGCTTTGTGCCGGCGCAAAGAACTGCCGCAGCCGGTCCTGGAAATCCTGCCGGTAATATTTGCGCACCGACTCGTCGGCGATGCCGTTGGTGACTTCGTTGATGCGGGCGTCGAGCGCCGCACGGCGCTCCGGCGTGCCGAAATCATGCCCCTCGGTCTCGCGCGTCCACAGCATCGCGGCGAGCGGCTTTGCAGCCTCGACGACTTCGACAACAGCCTCAGCGCCAGCCGAACGCAACAAATCGTCCGGGTCCTGCCCGTTCGGCAGCAGTGCAAATTTCAGACTCTTGCCGGGCTTGAGCCGCGGCATGGCGATGTCGACGGCGCGGAACGCCGCGCGGATGCCGGCTTTATCGCCGTCGAAGCAGAGCACCGGCTCGTCCGCCATTTTCCAGAGGAGAGCGAGCTGATCTTCGGTCAGCGCCGTGCCGAGGGGAGCGACGGCGGCGGCATAGCCCGCACTCACCATGGCGATGACGTCAACATAGCCTTCGACGACGATTACTGGCTGGCCGTCATGCGCCGCCTGACGCGCGGCCGCGATGTTGTAGAGCGTATGGCCTTTGTGAAAGAGCGGCGTTTCCGGCGAATTGAGATATTTCGCCGCGACGTCCTTTTCCATGGCGCGGCCACCGAAGGCGATGACGCGCCCGCGAATATCGGTGATCGGAAACATCACGCGATCGCGGAAGCGGTCATACGGCACCGGAATGTCGGCACCCGCAATCAGCAGACCGGCCTCGATCATGTCCTCGACCGGAATGCCGTGCGAGCCGAGATGCTCCTTGAGGGCGAAGCGCTCACCCGCGGCGTAGCCGAGCCGGAATTTCACCTGTGTCGCCGGCGTCAGCGCACGATCGGCGAGATAGCCCCGCGCCTTGGCGCCGGTGCGCGAGGCCAAAGTCGTCTCGAAAAACTTCGCCGCGATGTCCATGACGTCGTGCAGCGTCTTGCGCCGCGCATCGCGCTGCTCGTCCTCGCGCGACACCTTGGGCAGCGCCACGCCCGCCATCTGCGCGAGGCGCTCGACGGCCTCGGGAAACGTCACGCCCTCGGTCAGCATGACGAAGTCGAAAATGCTGCCGTTCTTGCCTGAGGAGAAATCGAACCAGGCTTCCTTCTGGTCGTTGACGAAAAACGACGCAGTCTTTTCCTTGTTGAAGGGCGACATGCCTTTCAGCTCGCGGCCCGAGCGCTGCAATTTCACGCGGCGGCCCACGACCTCCGAAACCGGAAGCCGGGCCTTCAATTCATCAAGAAACTGAGGCGTGAAGCGCATAGTTCTTTCACCGCGTTTTTGGCGCGGCGTTCGAGGGTCCCGGAGCTGTCGATTCGGCCCGCTATCATAGGCCGCCGATTAGCGGCTTTTTAGGGCGTAGCGCCGGGACGTCGAAAGGGGGCCAGAATCGCCCGCTTTTCCCCGCTCATCACAGGGGAAAGCCCTTATCCGGCGCAGGACCGCCCGCGAAGTCTATAGCGGGTCGACGCCGCTCTCCTTGACGACTTCCTTCGCCCCGGCCCGCTCCTCGACGATCTGCTTGGCGAATTCTTCCGGCGTGTTGATCGCCGTGACCTGGCCGCGGCTGGTGATGAACTTTTCCTGGAACACGGGGTCTTTCATCACGAGCATGATCTCGGCGTTGAGCTTGTCGATGATCGCCTTCGGCGTCGCTTGCGGCGCGAACAGCCCATACCAGGTCTGCGACGGCGCGCCCTTGTAGCCGATGTCGGCAAAGGTCGGCGTCTTCGGCAGTTGCGGCGTACGGATGTTGTTGGTCAGCGCCAGCGCCGTCATCTTGCCGGCGTCGATCTGCGACTTGACGTTGCCGAGACCGATGAGCCCGATTGGCGTGGTGCCCGAGAGGATCGCGGTGGTGGCTTCGCCGCCGCCCTTGAACGGCACGCGCACCCAGTCGGCGCCCTTGTCCTTGACGAGGCTGTCCATGAACACCGCGAGCGGCAGCGACGCGGTGAGATAATTGAACTTGCCCGGATTGGCTTTCGACGCTGCGATGAGTTCGTCGACCGTCTTCACTTTGAGATCGGAATTCACCACCAGCACCTGGATCAGGTGAAACAGGTTGATGATCGGCTTGAGCCTGTCCGGATCGTACGGCAGCTTCTTGAACAGGTACTGATTGTAGATCAGCGCATCCGCCATGAGGATGCAGATGGTGTAGCCGTCAGGCTCGGCTTCGGTGCAGGCGCGTGCCGCAATATTGCCGAAGGCGCCGGGGCGATTTTCGATGATCAGCGGCTGGCCGGTGCGCTTCTGCACCTCCTCGCCGAGCGCGCGCATGAAGATGTCGCTGATGCCGCCAGCGCTCGAAGTGGTGAGCACATGGATCGGCCGGGTCGGGTAATTCTGGGCCTGAGCTTGTCCCGACAGCAGGGCCAAAACGGCGACGAACGAAAAGATCAGCTTCACGGC
>DASYCM010000315.1:0-4602 GCA_036500165.1 Pseudolabrys sp. | reverse complement strand
AGCGAAAGTTCGTTCGGCGCCGGGCGGCGTACCTTCAGGACGATATCGGCGTCCTTGGTGACGTCCTCGCCGATCGTGGCGCCGGCGGCTTCGTAATCGGCATCCGGAATGCCGGAGGCATTGCCGGCGCCGCGTGCGACCGCAACGTCAGCGCCGAGCGCCTTGAACTTCTTGACGGTTTCCGGCGTGGCCGCGACCCGGGGTTCGCCGGCGTCGGTTTCACGCGCTACGGCAATTCGCATTCGCCCACCCCGTTACGACTAGTGCGCCGACAGAGCGGTGAAGGCGAAGATTCCGAAGCAGAGCAGGAAAGCCACGTAGCTGGACGTCTTGCCGCCGGTCACCAGACCAGGGATCAGGCCGGCAACGGCGATGATGAAGACCAGCAGAGCCGTGAACCAGTGGCCCAGCACGCCACCAGTGGCCAGACCCAGCACAATATTGATGATGTGGATGGTGCCGACGAAGGCGAATTTGACGAAATGTTCGTAGGTGTTCTCGTGCGCCGGATAGTCGTTTCCAGCGGCGGTGGCGTATTCGACGGTGCCGTGATCGGCCATGGGAGATGTCTCTCTGCGGATCGGTAAACCTAGCGGCAAGTGGGTAGCGCAAATGCCGCTTCAGGGCAACGCTTCAAAGGGCCGGTTGTGTACGGTTGATGGGCTTTTCGTGCTGCCGAAGAGGCCGCGGGAGCGGATCGGCCAGGATTTCACGAGGAGAATAAATGGCTACAGTCCGGCCGAATCGAGCGCCTTGCGCTGGCGCTTCTCCACGTCGGCAACCGAGAAATTCTCGATCGCCTCGTTGAACAATTTGTAGAAATTCAGCTCGGCGGCGAGATGCAAGAACACCGCCCCGAGGCCGATGGCGGCGCGGTCCATGAACACGAATTCGCGCGGCACGGTCACCGGCCCCTGCTTCTTGAGCGCCTGATGCACCTTGAACGCCTCCTTGCGGCCGTATTGCGAGGGCTTCACGCCGTCCGCGATCGTGCGCACGCGGTCGTCGAGCAGCGGGCCGTAAATGAAGCGCGCCCAGATATTGAGTGAATCGATCAGTTCGCGCGTCAGCCTTTTGAAGCCCCAGGTCTCGTAAGCCTTCACGACGCGGTCGTCGTCGCCGTCGCGCAAGCCGCTATAGAGATCGACCACACCGCCAACAAAGCTCGGCGGAAAAACACGGATACAGCCATAATCGAGCAGATTGATACCCGCAGGCTCGCCGGCATCATCGAACACCGAGTAATTGCCAAGATGCGGATCGCCGTGAATGACACCAAAGCGGCTGAACGGAAACCACCACGCCGTGAACATCGCGGTGGCCAGACGATTGCGAATCTCAAGCGAAGCATCTTTGTGCTCGAGCAGTTTGCGCCCCTGCATCCACTCCATCGTCAGCAGCCGGCCGGTCGATAGCTCCGGAAAAATCTCCGGCACGCGGATGGCGCGCTCATCTCTCAGCATCTGCCGGTACAAAGCGACGTGCCTGGCCTCGCGTGCGTAGTCGAGTTCCTCGCGCAGCCGCGCACCGATCTCGACGGCGATCTCGGTGGCATCGATCGCCGGATCGAAGCGCTTGCGGATCGACATCAGCAATTGAAGCTGGTTGAGGTCGGCTTCGACCGCCGACTGCATGTCGGGATATTGCAGCTTGCAGGCCAGCTCTTCGCCGCTCAATGCCGTGGCGCGATGTACCTGCCCCAGCGACGCCGCAGCGGCCGGATGATGCTCGAAACTCTTGAACCTGGTCTGCCAGTTCGCGCCCAATTCCGCGCTCATGCGGCGCTTGACGAAAGCCCAGCCCATCGGCGGCGCCTGGCTTTGCAGCTTCATCAGTTCGTTGGCGTATTCCGCCGGCACCGCGTCGGGAATGGTGGCGAGCAGTTGCGCCACCTTCATGATCGGCCCCTTCAGACCGCCCAAGGCCGAAGCCAGCGCCAGCGCATTGCCCGAGCGGTCATCCGGCTTGGCTCCGAACAACCTCTGTCCCGCCATGCGCGCGGCAACGCCACCAACCTTGGTGCCAACATTGGCGTAGCGCTTGGCGCGGGCGGAGAAACGGTTCTTTTCGGGGTCGGTGGGCATGAACCTGCTGCGTCTTGTGTGCTACCAATATAGGAAGCGGCAGAGGATGAAACTATGGCAAAGCGCATATTCGTTCTGGCCGCGTTGGTACTGACGCTTGCGTCAAATACTGCGTCCGCCGCGATCTGGGAATGGCGTTGCCAGGGCCAACTCGGCGATCAGCAAGTGGTCTTCAATCGAGAGTCGCTGGCCGTCATCGACAGCAAGAAGCCGCTCGCCAAAATAGGCGACAACGACAAGATCGCCGCCATGCTCAAAGACGCCGGCACCACGTATGAGCCGGGCAACGGCAATGATGGACTGGTGCAGACGATCGAGTTCACCGGCAGCGGCGACAACAAGCACAAGATCGTGCTGACCGAAAAATCATCGCGCCGGGTTTCGCACCGCGCCAAGCTGATCTGCGGCCGCGATGAAACCACCGACATCTTCCGCACGGTCTACAGCTTCCAGCGCGACAGCGAACCGCCGCGCGACATCACAATGCAGTGTCTGGATTATCAGCTCTCGACCCGTGGCGGCCGCAAAGGCTGCGACTAGGCCGCTCTGCTCCATTTGAGCTTCCCATCCCCAATGTTGGGTGCCCTTCACCCTTTCCGCGGTCAACCATCGAGGGTGCTTGGAAGATGCAATCAGCGCCCCTAACATGGGTGCCGGGACGCCATCGCATATGCCCGCGATTGCGGCAGCCGAAGAGGGAGAGAACACATGTGCGATCAAGATCATTTTGACGACGATGTTGCGGAATTCGAAAAACGAGGCCTCGTCACGCGCCGTCAGTTCGGCGCTTTCGTTGCCGCAGGCGTCTGCATGACGCTGCCCGAAGTCGCCAACGCGGCTGCGGTCAAGGAGTCCGAAGTGACGATCAAGACACCGGACGGCATGGCGGACGCCTACTTCGTCCATCCGGCGAACGGCACCGCACCCGGCGTGCTGATGTGGCCGGACGTCTTCGGGCTGCGCCCCGCGTCCAAGCAGATGGCCAAGCGGCTTGCCGAGTCGGGCTACTCGGTGCTCGTCGTCAATCCATTCTATCGCACCAAGAAGGCGCCGACCGCCGCGAAAGGCGGTGCAACGCCGCTCGACGAGGTCAGGCCGCTGATGGCGACGCTGAACGAGACGACCCAGATGACCGACTCGAAAGCGTTCGTCAGCTGGCTCGATACTCAAGCCTCGGTGGCGAAGAACAAGAAGATCGGCGCGCAGGGCTACTGCATGGGTGGCCCGATGGCGTTCCGCACGGCGGTAGCGGTTCCCGAGCGCGTCGGCGCGGTGGCCACGTTCCACGGCGCAGCACTCGTCACCGACCAGCCGAACAGTCCGCACCTGCAAGGGCCGAAGACCAAGGCGCAGTTCCTGATCGCCATCGCCATGAACGACGACGAGCGTGCACCCAACGACAAGACCGCGCTCAAGGACTCATTCGCAAAAGCTAGTCGTCCTGCAGAAATCGAGGTCTACAAGGGCGCGCATGGATGGTGCCCGCCGGATACGCCCGTCTACAATCAGCCGGAAGCCGACCGGGCGTGGTCACGGTTGCTGGCGCTGTACGGCAAGGCGCTCGCCTAAAAACAAAACCGTCAGGGCGATCGCATTGCGACGCCCTGACGACTCTTTTCAGCTTTCGCCTATCCGAGCTTCTCCAGCTCGTCGATCATCCCGGCGATCACGCTCAGGCCGCCGTCCCAGAATTTCGGGTCGGTGGCGTCGAGGCCGAACGGCTTGAGCAGTTCGGAGTGATGCTTGGTGCCGCCAGCCGAGAGCATGGCGAGATAGCGCTCGGCAAAGCCCTCGTTCGATTTCTCGTAGACCGCATAGAGCGAGTTCACCAGGCAGTCGCCGAAGGCATAGGCGTAAACGTAGAACGGCGAATGGATAAAGTGCGGGATGTAGGTCCAGAAGGTCTCGTAGCCCGCCCGCAACTCGATCGCTGGTCCTAGGCTTTCGCTCTGCACCGACATCCACAATTCGCAGATCTTGTCGGCGGTGAGTTCGCCGTTGCGGCGCTCGAGATGCACCTTGCGCTCGAACGAATAGAACGCGATCTGCCGCACCACCGTGTTGATCATGTCCTCGACCTTGGCGGCGAGCATGGCCTTGCGCTGCTTCTTGTCGGTGGTGGCGGCGAGCAGCTTGCGGAAGGTGAGCATTTCACCGAACACGCTGGCCGTTTCGGCGAGCGTCAACGGCGTCGGCGCCATCAGCGCGCCATTGGGCGCCGCCAGCACCTGATGAACGCCGTGGCCGAGTTCGTGCGCCAGCGTCATCACGTCGCGCGGCTTGCCCTGATAGTTGAGCAGCACATAAGGGTGAGCCGACGGCACCGTCGGATGCGCAAAAGCGCCGGGCTGCTTACCCGGACGCACCGGCGCATCGATCCACGGCCTTATGAAGAACCGCTCGCCGATCGACGCCAGCTCGGGCGAGAACGCGGCGTAGGCGCCGAGCACGGTACGCCGCGCCTCCGGCCAGGGGATGATGAGGTCGTCCTCGTCGGGCAGCGGCGCATTGCGGTCCC
>DASYCM010000314.1:0-13544 GCA_036500165.1 Pseudolabrys sp. | reverse complement strand
TCCTACGAGTGCCTGGCGCGCGGCGAGCTCGATCCGTTTCTGGGGGCCGGCGGCGCTGTCGCCCAGATGAAGCTTGCCCATCAGACCACCGGTCTTGCTCGGCTGCTCGAGATCGAAAAGCGCACCACGACGCGGATGGGCTGAATAAAAAAGGCCGGGTTTCCCCGGCCGTTTTTCATCAAAAACCCAGCCCCATCGCAAAGTGCAAAGCACAAATTGCGAAGGCTGGTGCGGCCGAGAGGACTCGAACCTCCACGGATTGCTCCGCTGCCACCTCAAGGCAGTGCGTCTACCAATTCCGCCACGACCGCAAACTCAGAGAAACGAAAACCTCACGTCCCCACGAGCGCGGACCGTGTAACAAATAGGTTTCTGGGGGACAAGGGCTGGAGTGCAGCTTTCCCCGCTGGGAAGCCGAAATTTCCCGGTCCGATCAAGATGTTATCAGGAGACCCCGCGCTATCCCGGGAATTATGCCGTAAAAGACGGCGTTAGCGCATATCCAGCGGGCGCGGCAGCAACGAGCCGACCTCAACCGCGATGCGGTTGCCATTGACCACGACGGTGCCGGTCGCGACCGGCAGGCTGTTCGCTAGGATCTGGACAGCGTCGTCTTCGGAGGATTCCAATTCAATGATGGCGCCGCGGCCGAGCCGCAGAACCTGATGGATCGGCATCGAGGTCGTGCCCAACACAACGGTGATATCCACCGATACCTTGTCGAATGTGCCCACGGTCTTAAGTTCCCCCTTAGCCTGCCCTTTTGCCTCCGCGATTGGAGGCAAGCTTCAAGGTCACCATGGTATGGTAAACAGATGGTTAACATGCGTGACGAACTAGCTTTCGGCCTGCCCGCAGCGGCGAACTCCGCGCCGGTTGAGTGGCGCGTGAGCGAGGGTCTCGTCGCCTATCCGGATGCTTTGGCCGTCATGGACAGCCGAGTCGCCGACATCGCCGCCGGCCGTGCGCCCGAACTGGTCTGGCTGCTCGAACACCCGCCGCTCTATACCGCCGGCACCAGCGCGCATGGCGAAGACGTGCTCGACGCCCGCTTTCCGATCTTCGATGCCGGCCGCGGCGGCCAGATGACTTATCATGGTCCGGGCCAGCGCGTGGCTTACGTCATGCTCGACCTTAAGCGCCGAGGACCGGACGTGCGCCGTTTCGTGGCGACGCTCGAGGAATGGCTCATCCGTACGCTGGCTGCTTTCAACGTGCGTGGCGAGCGGCGTGAAGACCGCATCGGCGTCTGGGTGCGCCGGCCGGAGAAAGCCGCAGGCGCCGAAGACAAGATCGCCGCCATCGGCATCCGCGTGCGGCAATGGGTGACGCTGCACGGCATCTCGCTCAACGTCGAACCGGATCTCACCCACTTCTCCGGCATCGTGCCCTGCGGCGTGAGCCAGCAAAGCTACGGTGTCACGAGTCTTGCGGACTTGGGCCTGCCGGTGACCATGCCGGAAGTGGATATGGCGATGCGCGCGGCGTTCGAGCCGTTGTTCGGCGCGACCGATCAGACGGTGTGGAGAAACGAGAACGACTCGCCCGGTTTGCGCATGGCAACATCATCGTCAGTACCGTCGCGCTGATCGAGCGCGTCGACGTGGCCGCTGAGCGGACCGATGCGGCAGGCGGCGATCATCGCCTCGACGGTTTTCTCCGGACCGGCAAAGACAGCTTCGACCGTGCCGTCACGGCGGTTGCGCACCCAGCCCTCCAGATTGCGCTGCTGGGCATGATGCCCAATGAAGGCACGGAAGCCGACGCCCTGCACTTTGCCGCGGATCGACACGTGCCAGATAATACGGCGCTCTTCATTCATAGCTGATGTCTCCGACATCGATCGCGCGGGCGCCGGTCCAATGCGACACCGACCAGCGCTCGATCGAACGAATGTAAGCCTCGGGCAATTTCCAGCCGCGCGCGGAAGCCGCAATCATCTCGACATAGCCGGGCTTCGGCTGCCCTTTGACGCGACGCCGGAGCAGATAAAGCATCGCCAGCACCTTTCGCTCGCCTTCGCGCACCGGCAAATGACGCACGTCGTACAGACCCTTGTGCAGCAATTCGTAGGCGTGGAGCGCCGCGACGTCGCGCGGCGTGCAACGCCACAATATCCCATGCACGGTATCTCCCGGGCTCGATTTCACCGAGCCCCAGCCGTCGACACCGATGAAAAAACTGTAGTCATCAAGCCGCGCCGTCCCGATCACGCGCGCACTCGGACAGCGCGCCTGCATCGCGCTTCGCTGCATGTTCGAACCGTAGGCGAAGTAGAGCGTCATGGCGCAGAGTTAGCAGAATTCGCCACCCTCGCCACGACCGACCCATCAGGCCGTTCCTCTGCCAGTCAGCAAACAGAATGGCATCTCGCGCCGGGCACGCCTCCTCATTTCCCTATTGCTTGAGGGCGGCGACTGACCTACTGCACCCCGACAGCAAACGATAAATCCGGTCGGCGTTCCCGCAGGGCGGACGAGGCGTATTCGGCCGGCCCGCCGCCCGTCCATACGACCAGCTAAGATCCGAGACGATGAAACTAGCCAGCCACGGCCGCTACATCCGCCTGATAAAGGTTTTTTCGGCGCGCGGTCAACGACGCGTGATATTCCTGCTCGGCGGTATCATGGTCGGCGTCGCGGCGGTCGCGCTCGCCATTTGCGCGGACTGGGTCCAGCATGCCTTTTCGCTCCTTATCGGTCATTGGCGATACGTCTCTCTGGCGGTGACGCCGGCCGGCTTCGCTTTGTCGGTCTTCCTGACCAACCGCTATTTTCCGAATTCCCAGGGCAGCGGCATCCCACAAGCCATCGCGGCACGCCAGTTGACCGAGCACGCCGCTCGCGCGCGGCTGGTGTCGATCCGGATTGCGATCGGGAAGGTCCTGCTCACACTGCTCGGCCTCTTGTGCGGCGCCTCGGCCGGCCGCGAAGGTCCGACCGTTCAAGTCGGTGCGTCGATCATGTTCGCCGCCGGCGGCATGTCGCTGCGCCGCCAGCCCGGCCTGGTTCTTGCTGGCGCGGCGGCCGGTGTTGCCGCCGCCTTCAACACGCCCCTTGCCGGCATTGTTTTCGGCATTGAGGAGATGAGCCGCAGTTTCGAAGTCCGCGCCAGCGGCCTCATCATCTCGGCGGTCATCGCCGGCGGTCTTACCACCCTCGCCCTCGTCGGCGATTACACCTATTTCGGCAGCACCAAGATGATGCTGCAAAACGGTATCGACTGGCTCGCGATCCCGGTATGCGGCGTGATCGGCGGTACTGCGGGCGGCCTGTTCAGCCGGTTCGTCATCGTCATGGCGCGCGGCGTTCCCGGTCTCATTGGTGGGTCCATCAAGAAATATCCGCTTCCGCTTGCCGTCGCCTGCGGCCTCGGCGTGGCACTATGCGGCCTCGCATCCGGTGACCTGATTTACGGTACCGGCTATGAACAGGTGAAAACCGCGCTTGAAAGCGGCCAGCCCTTGCCGGAAAGCTTCGGACTGTTGAAATTCCTGGCAACGTCACTGACCGCCGTGAGCGGCATTCCCGGCGGCATCTTCTCGCCGTCACTTGCGGTCGGCGCCGGCATCGGCAGCAATGTCGCGCATTTCTTTCAAGGCGCGCCGGTCGGTCCGATCATCATTCTCGGCATGGTGTCTTACTTTGCCGGCGTCGTGCAGGCACCGATCACCGCCTTCGTCATCGTCACCGAGATGACGGACAATCACACGATGATCGTGCCGGTCATGACCGCTTCGGTCATCGCTTATGCCTGCTCGCGCATGGTGTGTCCGGAAGGAATCTATCAAGCGCTAGCAAAAGGTTTTCTGACCCTAAAGCGGTGACGCTCGACGTCATTTTTTAGGTAAACTCCAAGATCACGGCGTCCACGGCGAGGCTATCGCCCTGCTTTGCGTTAATCTTCTTCACCGTGCCGTCGATCTCCGCGCGCAGCACGTTTTCCATCTTCATGGCCTCGACCACGGCGACGGTGTCACCCGCCTTGACCTCCTGGCCTTCCTTGACCGCGATGGAAACGACGAGGCCCGGCATCGGACACAGCACCTGCTTGCCGGTATCGGCCGCCTTCTTCACCGGCATCAGCTTCGCATAGGCCGCTTCGCGCGCGGTGTAGACGAAAGCTTTCGTCTCGACGCCGCGATAAGCCAGTGCGAAGCCGTTCGGGATCGGACGCACCTGCACCGCCACCGGATGGCTGTTGATCGTCCCGGTCCATAACGGATCGCCCGGTTGCCAGTCCGAATGCAGATGACGCAGCGCGCCTTTGCCCGCGCCCGGAAAGCGCACCTCAATGGTACTGCTCTCGCGCTTGACCACGAGCTTGTACTCTTCCTTGCCGAGCCAAACCGCCCGCTCGCTTTCGCGCGTGACAGTGCGGCCCATCATCTGGCCGGAAATCTGACGCTTGCGTTCGCCGAGCGCATGATCAATGGCGGCGGCAACCGCTGCCAGCACTTCGGCGCGCTCGCCATCCGGTTGGATCGCGGAGAAACCTTCGGGGAACTCCTCGGCGATGAAGCCGGTCGACAGCTTGCCGGACTTCCAGCGCGGATGCGCCATCAGCGCCGACAAGAACGGAATGTTGTGGCGAATGCCGTCAACGACGAATGCATCGAGCGCGTTCGACTGCGCTTCGATGGCCTCGGCGCGCGTCGGCGCATGTGTGACAAGCTTGGCGATCATCGGATCGTAGTAGAGCGAGATCTCGCCGCCTTCGTAGACGCCAGTATCGTTGCGCACGGTGATGCCGCCCGTTGTGTGCTCGGCCGGCGGACGATAGCGCGTCAGGCGTCCAATCGATGGCAGGAATTTACGGTACGGGTCTTCGGCATAGACACGGCTCTCGACCGCCCAGCCGTCGATCGTCACATCGCTTTGCTTGATGCTGAGCTTCTCGCCGGCGGCGCTGCGGATCATCTGCTCGACCAGATCGATGCCGGTGATCAGCTCCGTCACCGGATGCTCGACCTGGAGGCGTGTGTTCATCTCGAGAAAGAAGAAGCTTTTGTCCTGCCCCGCGACGAACTCGACGGTGCCGGCGCTGTCGTAGCCAACCGCCTGCGCCAGCGCGATGGACTGCTCGCCCATCTTCTTGCGCGTCGCCTCGTCGAGCAGTGGCGACGGCGCTTCCTCGATGACCTTCTGATTGCGGCGCTGGATCGAGCATTCGCGCTCGTTGAGATAGATGACGTTCCCGTGCTTGTCGCCAAGCAACTGGATTTCGATGTGGCGCGGATCGACGATGAATTTCTCGATGAACATGCGGTCGTCGCCGAAGGACGACTTCGCTTCCGACTTCGAGCGCGCAAAACCTTCCGCGACTTCGGCTTCCGACCAGGCGATGCGCATACCCTTGCCGCCGCCGCCGGCGGAGGCCTTGATCATCACCGGATAGCCGATGTCATTGGCGATCTTCACCGCCTCTTTTTCATCAGCGATGATGCCGAGATGACCGGGCACGGTGGAGACCTTCGCCGCAGCCGCCGCCTTCTTGGATTCAATCTTGTCGCCCATGGCCGCGATGGCCTTGGCGTTCGGACCGATGAAAACGATACCGTTGGCCTCAAGCGCCTTGGGGAAAGCCTCGCGCTCGGACAGAAAGCCATAGCCCGGGTGCACGGCCTCAGCGCCGGTCTCCTTGCAGGCCGCGACGATTTTATCGATAACAAGGTAGCTCTGCGCCGCGGCCGGGGGACCGATCAGAACGGCGGTATCCGCCATTTCGACGTGGAGCGCGTCCTTGTCGGCCTCCGAGTAGACCGCGACCGTCTCGATGCCCATTTTACGGGCCGACTTGATGATCCGGCAGGCGATTTCGCCGCGATTGGCAATCAAAATACGCTTGAACATGCGGCCTTGGGAGGTACGCCTTCACCCTTTTGGATGGCGGCTTCGGACACCGGCAGGCGTTACAATACTGTCTTGGTGAGGGCGTATCCAGCGTTACATCGCAACAATTCGCTAGGATTCCGGCTATGAATCATCGTTCGCACATTCTGGCTCTCGCGGCCTGCACTGCCCTCGCTCTGTCGTTCGGGCCGGCTGCGGCGCAGTCCAATCGCAACCTCATCCTGTTCGTACCGGATGGCTTGCGTGCACTGAAAGTCACCCCGGAAACCGCGCCGACAATGGCCGCGATCCGCGACAAGGGTGTGAACTTCGCCAATCCGCATTCGCTGTTTCCGACCTTCACCATGGCGAATGCGTCGGGGCTTTCGACCGGCCACTTCCTCGGTGACACCGGCACGTTCAGCAACACGATCTATTCCGGCTTTGCAGTGCAAGCTGCGGCCGGCAGCGTGACGCCCTTCGTCGAGAACGATGCCATCCTCGGCGAGGTCGACAAGCATTTCGAAGGCAACTTCGTCGATGAGGACAGCATCCTCGTCGCTGCCCGCAATCAGGGCTTCAGCACCGCGGCGATCGGCAAGATCGGTCCTGTCTTAATGTTCGACCACACCGAACGCAGCGGCGAAAAGACAATCACTGTCGACGATGCGACGGGCACGCCGGCCGGCATTCCGCTGTCGCAGGAGATGAAGGACGAGCTGACCAAGCGCAGCATTCCGCTTGCCGCCCCCTCGCGCGGCGACAACGGCAAGGTCGGCGATAACAAGGTGCCCGGCACCATGGTCGCCAATTTGGTGCAGCAGGGCTATTTCGCCGACGTTGCCGCCAAGGCGGTGCTGCCGATGTTCAAGGCGCGTAACAAGCCGTTCGTGCTGGTGTTCTGGTCGCGCGACCCTGACGGCACGCAGCACAATCAGGGCGACAGCCTGCTGAAAGTCGAGCCAGGCATTAACGGGCCGACCTCGCTCGCTGCGATCAAGAATGCCGACGACAATCTCGCTGCGTTACGCAAAGCGGTTGAGGAACTCGGCCTCGCCGACACTACCGATATCGTCGTCTCCGCCGACCACGGCTTCTCGACGATTTCGAAGGAGAGCAAAACCAGTCCGGCCGCTCAGATGAAATATGCCGACGTGCCGGAAGGCATGTTGCCCGGCGGCTTCCTCGCCATCGACCTGTCGAAGGCGCTCGCGCTGCCGCTCGCCGATCCGGACAACAAGAACGCTGCGGTCGCCGACGGCACCTATCCCAAGCGCGGCAACGGGCTGATCGGCAATGATGCCGCCAAACCCGACGTCGTCATCGCATCGAATGGCGGCTCCGATCTGATCTACCTGCCGTCCAAGAATCCCGCACTGGCGCAGAAGGTCGTCGATGCCCTGCTCAAGCGGGATTATATCAGCGGCCTCTTCGTCGACAGCGACCTCGGCTCGATTGCCGGCACGCTGCCGATGTCGGCCATCAACATGCAGGGCGCGTCGCGCACGCCGCGTCCGTCGATCGTCGTCAACTTCCGTTCGTACTCGACCGGCTGCGCGCAGCCGGTGCTCTGCACGGTCGAAGTTGCGGACACCAGCCTGCAACAAGGCCAGGGCATGCACGGTTCGTTCAGCCGCGCCGACACCATGAATTTCATGGCGGCGATGGGTCCGAGCTTCAAGAAGGGCTTCGTCAACAATGCGCCGGTGAGCAATGCCGATATCGGCAAGACCATCGCGCAGGTGATGGGACTGAAGATTCCGTTCAAGGGCGTATTGCAAGGCCGCGTGATCGCCGAAGCTTTGCCGAACGGCAAGATGCCCGACGTGAAGAACTGGACCGAGCGCGCCAAACCCGCCGCTAATGGCCTTGCCACCGTTCTGACTGGCCAGAGCGTCGGCAAGCAGCGTTACTTCGACGCCGCGGGCTTCGAAGGCCGCACCGTCGGCCTCGTCGAGCACAAGAAAGCCGCGAGCCGCTAAAACGGTAACCGGCGCCGGGGGAAATCATTACCCCCGGCGTCAGCAAGCTGGCACTTTGTTCTTCCTGCTCGGCATTGCGCGGTGCGAACGTCCTCTTTCGCATACGCCCTATTTCAGCCTCTGAGAGCCACCTATATAAAACGCGGACAACGCGTTTTTCTAATTATTGGAGGCTCTGATGGCATTGGCGATTGGCGACGTCGCTCCCGATTTCGAAGCGGAAACCACCGAAGGAAAAATCCGCTTTCACGAATGGCTTGGTGATTCCTGGGGCGTGCTGTTCTCGCATCCGAAAGATTTCACCCCGATCTGCACCACCGAGCTCGGCACCATGGCGCGCCTGAAGCCGGAATTCGACAAGCGCAATGCTAAGATCATCGGTCTATCGGTCGACCCGGTCGACAACCACAAGAAATGGGCGATCGACATCAAGGACGTCGTCGGCTTTGCGCCGAACTATCCGATGATCGGCGACACCGATCTGAGCATCGCAAAGGCTTGGGGCATGCTACCCGCTTCAACCAGCGGCACCTCGGAAGGCCGCACGCCGGCCGATAACCAGACCGTGCGCAACGTTTTCATCGTCGGCCCCGACAAGAAGATCAAATTGATCCTCGTCTATCCGATGACCACGGGCCGCAACTTCGATGAAATCCTGCGCGTGCTGGACTCGCTGCAGTTGACCGCAAAGCACCGCGTCGCAACGCCGGCGAACTGGAAGCAAGGCGAGGATGTCATCCTTACCGGTGCGATCAGCGACGAGGAAGCAAAAAAGCTTTATCCGGGCGGCTACAAGCAGCCGAAGCCCTATATCCGCATCGCGCCGCAGCCGAAATAATCCGGCAAAAATCCCGTACAAGGATCCTGTATGATCGAGGGCGCGGGCCGAAGGGTCCGCGCCCTTTGCTTTTGACCACCGGAATTTCTAGCGGGAATGTCCATGACAATGACCGACCTCACCTTCTTCCATCGCTACATCCCCGCGACGCAGGATGGGCTGCCTCCTTTGCTGCTGTTGCATGGCACCGGCGGCGACGAGAACGACCTTTTGCCGCTCGGACAGGAACTGCTGCCGGGTGCGGCGTTACTGTCGCCACGCGGCAAGGTGATCGAGCACGGCATGCCGCGCTTTTTCCGCCGGCTGGCGGAAGGCGTGTTCGATCTCGACGACCTGAAACTACGCACGACCGAACTCGCCGGCTTCATCGTGGAGGCACGCAAGGCTTACGGCCTGCCCGCGGCTATCGCCGTGGGCTATTCCAATGGCGCCAACATCGCTGCCTCGCTGCTGTTGTCGCAACCTGATGCGCTGGCCGGCGCCGTTCTCTTTCGTGCGATGCTGCCGTTCGAGCCTTCACCCGTACCGAAACTGACCGGCAAGCCGGTACTGCTTTTGTCCGGCAGCGGCGATCAGATGATCCCCGCCGCCTCGACCCAGCGGCTGGCCGAGGTGTTGCAGACAGCGGGCGCCAACCTCGCCTATAAGACGCTTCCCACCGGCCACGGCCTCACGCAAAACGATTTCGTCACAGCTGAGCATTGGCTGAGCACCATCCTGGAAGACCTGTAATGAGCGACGTCAACGCACACGCCTATAATCAGCCGCCCTTCGCCACTTATCTCGGCATGAAAATGATCGAGATCACGCCCGACCGCGTTGTTGCCGAACTCGTCGTGCGCGAGGACCTGAACAACCGCTTCGGCATCATGCATGGCGGTGCCATCATGGCTTTGGCGGACAATTGCGGCGGCACCGCCGCGAGCGCCAATCTCAAGGACGGTCAGACGACCACGACGATCGAGAGCAAGACCAATTTCTTCGCCGCGGTGCCGCTTGGCGACGTCGCCAAAGCAGAATGCACGGCATTGCATAAAGGCCGCACCACGATGGTCTGGCAGACGCGCATCACCCGCAACGACGGCAAACTATGCGCGCTGGTGACGCAAACGCAGATGGTGCTCGAAGCGCGGAAGAAGTAGCCCTACTTCTCGCGCACTACTGAAGCGGCGGCATTGCCCGCCGCCGACAGAATCCTTCCGCCTTTGCCGCGCCCGCCTTTGTTGACGATGACGACACCAGCCGCGCAGATCACCATGCCGGCGATTGAGAGCGCATCGAGCTTTTCACCGAACAGGAGATAAGCCATCAGCGCCGTCACCGCCGGTACCAGATAAAACAAGCTGGCAAAACCGGTCGCCGCCGAACGGCGGATCAGCCAGTACATCAGCCCCACCGCGGCGAGCGACAACACGATCACCAGCCAGGCGATGGCGAACACGAGTTCGCCGCTCCAGTGAATGATGCGCGTATCGAAAGCGAAACTGCCCGCGGCGAACAGCACCAGCGCGCCGGCATATTGCACGAGGTTGCCGCTGCGCCAGTCGATCTTGCCACAATAACGCTTCTGGTAGAGTGTGCCGAGCGTGATGCCGAGCAGCGATACGACGCTCATCACCCAGCCGAGCGGCGTCGCCGCCGCGAGCATGGTGCGGTCGTGTAGCACGAGGCCAACACCGAAGAGCCCGAGCACAAGACCTACCCACTGCATGCGCGTCACCATCTCACCCATGAAACGGTTGGCGATGGTCGACGTCAGGATCGGCTGCAGCCCGGGGATCAGCGCGGAAATGCCCGCCGGCACACCCTGGCTGATGGCGATGAAAACACCGCCCAAATACAGACCATGGGTCATGAAACCGGCGACGAGACTGTGACCGGCTTCTACGCGATTGGGCCAACGTGCCCGCACCAACAACACGATGACGCCTAGAATGGCGACCACGAACGCCATGCGCACGGCGAGGAACGTCAGCGGCTCGATGTAGGGCAGCCCATAACGGGCGCCAATGAAGCCCGTGCTCCAGAGCAGCACGAACAGGATGGGCGCGGCGGCAATCGCCGCATTAGTAAGGGCTTGTTTCGACATGGGTTCCCGGCAGGGCAAGAGTGCAGAATGGCGATATAACTTTTGCGTAAATTCGTGTATGGCTCGCCTTTCCCAATAAAACCGCGTGATACGGTCCGCCAAAATCAATCTCTCTGGAGGGGACCCCGCGATGCAGCTCTTGGCCGTTTATATCCTTTTTGTCGTGATCGGCGAGTTCGGCTCCTATCTGATCGGCCGCGTTGTCGAAGCCTATTCGACGACCCTGGGTCTGCCGGTTTTCCTTGCTTGCTTCTTCGCGATGTTTGGCGTGGCGTGGGTCGTTGCCGTCCGCGTGACGGAACCGAAAGCGCATAAAAAACACGCATAACTGCTACCCACTTTAGGGTTCCAGGAACCTCGCGGGCGGTCCGTGGGTTTTCCTCACTCGAAGCGACAACCTTCAATTGTCCCGAGATGAGGAGGAATGCCATGTCCGACCCGCGTTTTACCGATCCGCGTGATACCGATCCGCGGCTGAGCGATCCCGTATTGCGTCAGGAAGAACCGGCTGGCGGCATCTGGGGCTGGGTTGCAGGCCTCGCCGTGCTGGCACTGATTGCGTTTATCGTGGTCGCCGGCTGGAACAGCAATAACAACACGGCCGCGAACAGTCCGAACAGCCCGCCGATCACGACCGGCGCCAATGCGCCGCGGAACGTGACGCCGCCGAGCACGACCGGCTCGGGCACTACGTCGCCCACCATGCCGTCGGCCCCCTCGCCGTCGACTCCGGCGCAGTCCCCGAATGGCGGCCGCTAGTCTCAATCGCTCATGGGTGAAGCAAGGCCTCGGCGCCAAAAGCGCCGGGGCCGAAAACGCAACGTCATTGGCTCGCGTTTAACGCCGCAATCAGGTAATCGCGGATGAAATACCAAAACCGAGCGACGCACCGACGACGGCTTCGACCGCCAGGAATTGCGGGCCGGTCAACAGTCCGCTGAAAAATGGAAATGCCATCGCACCGAACGGCAGCATGATCGCTGCCACCGCGGCTACGCACAGCAATTTAACGATCATTCCCTGGTCCATCTCACTCCCCCACGCAAAACCAGCACGTTGTTTTCCGCGCCCTTGTTTACAAATTGCCACAAGTTGATCGCTCAGGGCAATCAGTGTGTGCAAATCCTTGTCAGGTCTGCCCCTGTCACGTCTGAAACGCCGGATCGACCGGAACCCGGTAGCCATTGGCCAGCCGGTTCGTCTCGTTCGCCATGCCGGTGACCGCCATCAACTCGCCGAACATCGCATCGGTCATCCCCGCCTTGCGCGCGGCCGCGCTGTGGCTGGCGATGCAGTAGGCGCAACCGTTGGTGACCGAGACCGCGAGATAGACCATCTCCTTGGTCAACGGATCGAGCGCACCCGGCGCCATGATCTCCTTGATGCTCTCCCAGGTACGCTTGAGCGTCGCCGGGTCCTGCGCCAGATATTTCCAGAAGTTATTCACGTCCGGCACGTTGCGGCTTTTCCTGATGTCGTCATAGACCGCGCGCACTTGCGGTGACGCATCGGCATATTCAATCGGCGCTGGCATCGGCGGCTCCTCGTTTTGTCATGTCTAGTGGACGATCTGCGTCGTCGGCGACGCGCTCACAATATACGACATCCTCGCTGACCTGTTTGCCGCGACATCATCATGACACCAGCACACTATCGCCGGGGTTCCGTGATGGGCTTGCTTTGACGATCGCAATGCCCCTCCCCACAGCGCAAGGAACGTCCCTATGGCACGAGCAATTCCGGAAGGCTTTCACAGCCTCACGCCTTACGTTACCGTCAAAGGCGCGGCCAACACCATCGAGTTTCTCAAGAAGGCCTTCGGCGCCAAGCTCGATCACGAGGCGATCAAACGGCCGGACGGTGCGATCATGCACGCCACGCTCAAGGTCGGCGACTCCATGGTGATGCTCGCGGAAGAAAGCGAAAAGGTGAAGGCCACGCCGGCATCGCTTTATCTCTACGTGCCGAATGCCGACACGGTGTACGAGGCGGCCATCAAGGCCGGCGGCAAACCGGTGATGGAGCCGGCCGACCAGTTCTACGGCGACCGCACCGGCGGCGTGATGGACCCTTCCGGCAACAGCTGGTTTATCGCCACGCACAAGGAAGACCTGAGCACGCAGGAACTGACGAAACGCGCCGAGCAGTTTTACAAACAGCAGAAGAACAAGGCGGCGTAGCATTTCGGTGGCGAGGCTCCTGGATTCCCGCTTACGCGGGAATGAGCGGAGATGGAGGCGCGATTCATCGCCCGTATTCTTTATCGGCCCCGGGCAGGCCGTCGTCTCAGTTCGCCTTTCCGCCTTCGCCTTGCGGCTTCGGCGGGCAAGCCCACCACCCCCCATAACGAGGGCGCGCGGAACGCCGGGGCCCAAACAGCCCCGCAGCCTCGTGTGATTGTGAGTTAGATTCACACGAGCATAGTCACCACGGTGTTGCCGGATCCCCGGCGTCCCGCGCGCGGTGTTTGAGGCTTGCTCCGCATGATCCCCGGTGGTCGTCCGTTCGTCACGTTTAAGCCCATTGCAGGGCCCGTGACTCTCCACCGTTTCAGCCCCTGGCTCTCGGCCTGCGTCCACTGACAAGGACGCCTTGGCCTACCAGCCGTCAGAGGGCCTCGGCGCGCGTCAAGGCGGCCAGGACCGATGCGGCTTGGACCGCCGGGCTTGAAACGAGCGTCGCATCTCCAACGCTCAAGCCCGGCCACCGCTCCCCGCCCAACGTCTGATGACGCTGATCAAACGCCCCTCGTAGATTGGGCGGGATGGAGCTAGAATATAGTCCTTGGGATTATTGTCAAGAGC
>DASYCM010000313.1:0-13874 GCA_036500165.1 Pseudolabrys sp. | reverse complement strand
ATTCGGCAATCTGGTCGAACGACAGCGCGGTATTGTCCAAGAGCCAGACGGCGGTGGCTTTCGGCATCAGGGGGGCTGCGGTCGCCATGAGACATATCTCCTCTATGCTTCGCCCGCCCGTCGGGCGAAGCCGGATCATCGATGATGATCGGAAAGTGGCCGGAATATAGGGACTTAACCCCCATGTTGCAACCGTTCCGGCTTGACAGGATGGGGGCTCACATCCCATGTCGGGGGTTCCAGACGCGCGTAAATCGCGCGATTTCGAGGACTTAAATGGCGCTCCCGGGCGAAAATACCGACGCCAAGCAGGCCTTGCAGAAGCCGGCCTTAAAGGTGCTGCTGTGCTCGCCGCGCGGATTCTGCGCCGGCGTGGTGCGGGCCATCGATTCGGTCGAACAGGCGCTGAAGATTTACGGCCCCCCGGTCTATGTCCGGCACGAGATCGTCCACAACCGCTACGTGGTCGAAAGCCTGCGCGCCAAGGGCGCTATTTTCATCGAAGAACTGAGCGAAGTTCCGGAAGACACCGGCGCCCCGGTCATCTTCTCGGCGCATGGCGTGCCGCGCAGCGTTCCGGACGAGGCGGGCAAGCGTAACCTGTTCGCGCTCGACGCCACCTGTCCGCTGGTGACCAAGGTGCACCGCGAGGCCGAAATCCATCACAAGCGCGGCCGCGAGATCGTGCTGATCGGCCACGCCGGCCACCCCGAGGTGATCGGCACCATGGGTCAGTTGCCCGACGGCGCGGTGAAGCTCATCGAAACGCTCGCGGACGCCGAAGCCTTCACGCCGCGCGATGCCAATAATCTCGCTTACGTGACGCAGACGACGCTGTCGGTGCACGACACGGCGGAAATTGTGGAAATGTTGAAGAAGCGTTTTCCGGCGATCGTCGGCCCGCACAAGGAAGACATCTGCTACGCCACCACCAACCGGCAGGAAGCGGTCAAGCGCGTCGCGCCGGTCGTCGACGCCATGGTCGTGGTCGGTGCGCCGAACTCGTCGAACTCGCAACGGCTCAAGGAAGTTGCGGTGCGTGCCGGTTGCGCGCGCGCGGCTTTGGTGCAGCGTGCCGCTGACATCGACTGGAACGAATTCGGCGCGGTCACGTCGCTTGGCATTACCGCCGGTGCTTCGGCGCCGGAAGTGCTGGTCGAGGAAATCATCGACGCCTTTGCCGCGCGCTATGACGTGAGCGTTGAAACGGTGTCGACCGCCGAGGAGGGGGTGTTCTTCCCGCTGCCCCGCCCGCTGCGCGAGAACCAGGCGGCGGAATAAAGATGGCTGTCTACACCGACGTCTCCGCCGACGACCTCTCCGAATTTCTCAGGCGTTACGATATTGGCGAGTTGCTCTCCTATAAGGGCATCGCCGAGGGCGTCGAGAATTCGAATTTTCTCGTGCATACCGGCGCCGGCAATTTCATTCTGACGCTGTACGAGAAGCGCGTCGCCGAGGGCGACCTGCCGTTCTTTCTCGGTCTGATGGAGCATCTCGCGGCGCGAGGCATTACCTGCCCGCAGCCGGTGAAGGACAAAATGGGCGGCATGCTCGGTCGCATCGCCGGCCGGTCCGCCGCCATCGTCACCTTTCTTGAGGGCCTTTGGATACGCAAGCCGAACGCCGGTCATTGCGCCGCAGTCGGCGAGGCGTTGGCGCGGCTGCATCTGGCTGCGCGGGATTTTCCTATCCAGAGGCCGAATGCTCTGTCGGTCGAGAGTTGGCGGCCGCTGTATGAGCACGCTGGTGCGCGCGGCGATACCGTACAGCCCGGCCTGTGCAACGAGATCGTCAAGGAACTCAACATTCTGGAAAAGAGCTGGCCGCGCAATCTGCCGGTGGGTGTGATCCACGCCGATCTGTTTCCCGATAATGTCTTCTTCCTCGGCAATGAATTGTCGGGGCTGATCGATTTCTACTTCGCCTGCACGGACACGCTCGCTTATGACGTCGCGATCTGTCTGAACTGCTGGTGCTTCGAGCAGGATCATTCCTACAACGTCACGAAGGGGCGGGCGTTGCTCAATGCCTATACCAAGGTCCGCGCTTTGTCGGATCAGGAACGCGCGGCGCTGCCGATGTTGGCGCGCGGCGCGGCGATGCGCTTTCTGCTGACGCGGCTGGTCGATTGGCTCGCGGTGCCGGATGGCGCGCTGGTCAAGCCGAAGGACCCGCTGGAATATTTCCGCAAGCTGCGCTTTCACCAGGCGGTCAAAAGCGTGCGTGATTACGGAATCGAACAATAATGAGCGAGCAGCGCGTCACGATTTATACCGACGGCGCCTGCTCGGGGAATCCCGGGCCGGGCGGCTGGGGTGCGATCCTGCAATTTGGTGACACCACCAAAGAGCTGAACGGCGGCGAGGCGCACACCACCAACAACCGCATGGAATTAATGGCGGCAATCTCGGCGCTTGAGGCTTTGAAGCGGCCTTGCGCCGTCGATCTGCACACCGACAGCCAGTATCTACGCAACGGCATCATGTCGTGGATTCACGGCTGGAAGAAAAACGGCTGGCGCACGGCCGACAAGAAGCCGGTGAAGAATGTCGATCTGTGGCAGCGGCTCGACACGGCGCTCGCGCAGCACAAGATCGAGTGGCATTGGGTCAAGGGCCACGCCGGTCATCCGGAAAACGAACGTGCTGATGAACTCGCGCGCATGGGCCTGATCGCAGCGAAGGCCGGTGCCATTGGCGCGCTGAAGAACAGCTGAAACGAAAATGGCCGGAGCGATTGCCCCGGCCATTCCGTATCGATGTGAAAATTATCAGATCTGCCCGAGCAGTGCCTGGCCGCCGGAAACTTCGCACTTGCCCGGCGCTTCCTCGACGTTGAACTGCTTCACGACGCCGTCCTCGACCAGCATCGAGTAGCGCTTGGAGCGGATGCCGAGGCCATTGCCCGAAGCGTCGAGCGTCATGTCGACGCCCTTGGCGAATTCGGCGCTGCCGTCGGCAAGGAAGTCGATCTTGCCGTCGCCGCCGGTCGCTTCGGCCCACTTCTTCATGACGAAAGCGTCGTTCACGGCGGTCACCGCGACGGTGTCGATACCCTTGGCCTTGAAGGCGGCGAGGTTGTTCAGAAAGCTCGGCATATGCAGGTTCGAGCAGGTCGGCGTGAAGGCGCCGGGCACGGCGAACAGGGCGACCTTCTTGCCTTTGAAGACCTCGTCGGTGGTCCTGGGCTTGGGGCCTTCCGCGGTCATGACGCGGAACGTGGTGTTGGGCAGTTTGTCGCCGACCTTGATGGGCATGGATTTCCTCTTAGCGTTTGCAGGAAGCTTTGCGTTGACGGGAGCCTCTTATCGGGGCGCAAACTAGCGCTGTTAGCCCCGATTAGTCGAGATGGGTCGTGACCTCAATCGCCCGGTCGCCCTCGACGACCGTAAAGGTCAGATCGAACGCAGCCTTAGGGTCGACGCCCGGCGGCAGGCCGTCGAGTTCGAAGCCGAAATGGCGGACACCGGCCGGCGCGCCTTGCGCGGGCGTCGGGATGGGCAGCGCCCATTCCGCGCTTGGGCCTTCGACGAATACCGTCATTGGGTTGTTGCCCTCAGCCTTGATGGCGACGTCGACCAGAGGCTTCGCCGCGTTGTTGACGCGGCGCGCGGTCAGGCCGGCTTGCGCGGCGGTGGCGGGTTTCGGCACGCTGTTTTCGGCCGCGGTCAGTGCGTCCTCGTTGACGGCGCCATCGCCGGCACCGAACGTCAGCTCGGTTTTACCCTCGGCCGGGATGCACAACTTCTCGCAGACGGCGTAGTCGAGCTTCATACGCAGCGTCACCGGCTTGCCGGGCTGCTTCGGCGTGACCTGTACAGGGAAAACGACATTGGTTTTGTAACCGAGCGAATTGCCGGTTTCGTCATTGAACAGATGCGGCGCCGGGTAAAGTACTTTGGCGCGCGCTACATTGTCCGAACCAGCAAAGTCGAAGCGCGGCGGCACGCCGGAATCGCCCGGATAGCGCCAGTAGGTTTTCCAACCTGGCTGCAGCTTAATTTCGATGCCGGCGCGCAGCTTAGGGTCGCTTGCTTTGGTGGCGCCGGCAATGAGGCGAACGGACGAGCGGGTGTCGTCGGACCACGCCGACGCGTCGGCTGCATGTGCGATCGTCCGAAACGTCGTCAGGCCAAGCGTCATGAAGCCGCAAGCGGCAATCGTTAATGTGCGACACGCGTTCATGACGCCGATTTAATCGGGAAAGATGTGCCGCGCCACTGAATTCCAAGCCGCGCTTCTGAATTCATTGTGAGCATGGTTGAGCAAAACGGTGCACCGTTAGGGGGTGGCGCGACGCTTTGGCGACTATTCTGCCACAATCTGCGCCTCTAATTTATCCCGCCTCTAATATGATGCGGCTGATTGAACTTTGTGCCTTCTATGTCGTTCTCAATGATGGAATCATCGGGTACCATTTCCTCATGATGGCATCGCGCAAATCCTCTTCCCGGAAGAAATCGGGGGTCCAATCGGACCAGCCGCCGGCGCCCGGCTATCTTGATGGCCAGATGCTGATCGCCATGCCGGTGATGGGCGACGAACGCTTCAGCCGTTCCGTCATTTATGTCTGCGCCCACTCGACCGAAGGAGCGATGGGTATCGTCGTCAACCAACCGGCGTCCAACATCAAATTTCCCGATTTGCTGGTGCAGCTGGAAGTGATCCCGTCGGCCGAGCGCATCGAACTGCCCAATCACGAGGTCAAGGTTCTCAAAGGCGGTCCGGTCGAAACCGGACGTGGCTTTGTCCTGCACTCGGCGGACTTTTTCATTGAGAACTCGACGCTGCCGATTGACGAGGGCATTTGCCTCACCGCGACACTCGATATTCTCAAGGCCATCGCCAACGGTAACGGTCCGCACGACGCTATTCTCGCGCTCGGCTATGCCGGGTGGGCGCCCGGCCAGCTTGAGCAGGAAATTCAGGAGAACGGCTGGCTGCACTGCGACGCCGATCCCGAATTGATCTTCGGCACCGACACCGACGGCAAATACGACAAGGCGCTGCGCAAGATCGGCATCGACCTCGGCCAGTTATCGAGCCAGGCCGGCCACGCCTAGCGGGCTTTGACCGCTACCGCGACCCAAAAGGGTTCGCTCTCTGAAAATCTGATCTCGCTGAACCCCGCCGCGCGTAGCATGGCGGCAATCTGGACGCGGGTGAATCGCTGTTCGAGCCGCGTACAAAACCGGTCAAAGGCGTCGGTGCGCATGACGTAAAACGAATGCCGGCGATAGAAGGCGAGCGGCCATGAGCGCGGCATTGCGCCAAAGCGTTCAAGCAGACCGGCAGCGCGCGCCAGCGGCCAATAGACGGTAGCGGCGATGATCGTCGTGGCGACGATCTGCAGCGTGTAGGGCAGGCGCGACAGCACGATGCGCACTGCGTTCGATGCTATCCACACAGCGCGAAACAGCGCCGAACGGTTGTCGAGGGCGTAATAAAGATAGATAAGAAACGGCGCGCCGGCTTTCAGCTTGGCGGCGACGTCGCGGATCGCTCCGGCGGTGTCGGGGACGTGATGCAGCACGCCAAGCGAATAGGCGAAATCGAGTTCGCCGTCGGCAAACGGTAAGGCCGACACCGAAGCTTGATGAAAGCGGACATTGGCGAGGCCGCCGAGATTCTTGCGCGCGACCGCGAGTGCGTCCGAGCTGGCATCGACCGCGTGCAGCAACCCAACGCGCGGCGCCACCAGGGTGGCCCAGCGGCCGCTGCCGCAACCGATGTCCGCGCCGGCGGCATCAGGCGGCAATATTTGCCACGGAAAGATCGAGAAGTAGCCGTCGAAAATTCTCTGGCGCTCTTCTGCCGAGAATTCCGTGTCGGATTGCGTGAAGGTGGACCACTCGCGGCCGAAGCCTTCGACGGTCGGCCGGTCGGCGTTCTCGATGTTCATGGCCGGCCGTTATTCAGAAGCGATCTTGAGCGCGCGGGCGCGCGCCGGCTTTTCTGACAGCAGGTCGCGCGCCGCTTCCGGGCTCATCGGCTCGCCGAAAGCAAAGCCCTGCGCGTATTCGCAGCCCAGTTGGTAGAGCTCGACCGCATCGGAATCGGTTTCGGCGCCTTCGGCAACGACTTCCATGCCGAGGTCATGCGCCATCGAGATGATCGAGCGCAAAATGACCGGCCGCGTGCCGCGCGTCGTCGTGCGTACGAAGGACTGGTCAATCTTGATGGTGTCGAACGGGAAACGCTGCAGGTAGGCCAGCGACGAATGCCCCGTGCCGAAATCGTCCATCGACAGACCAGCGCCGAGTTCGCGCACGCGCGTGAGGATTTGCGCGGCGTGTTCGGGGTTTTCCATCACGAGCGACTCGGTGATCTCAAGCTTCAACGTGCCGCGCGCGACGGTGTGGCGTGCCAGCACGCTGCGCAGGTCCTGGATTAGGTCGTGCCGCAGCAACTGTCGCGACGACACGTTGACCGACGCGAAGATAGGCTCCTTGCCGCGGTTGGCCTGCTGCCACTGCGCCAGTTGTTTGGCGGTGCGGTCGAGCACGAACAGCCCGAGGTCGACGATCAAGCCGATTTCCTCGGCGATGGAGATGAATTCGGCCGGTGATAGACGGCCCATTTTCGGATGGTCCCAGCGCGCCAGCGCTTCGAAGCCGGCGATGGCGCGATCCTCCAGCCGCACGATGGGCTGGTACAAGACCTTGATCTCCTCGCGCTCGATGGCGCGGCGCAATTCCGATTCCATCGTCAGGCGGTCGGTCTTGCGCGAGCGCATCGCCGGCTTGAAGATTTCGATGCGGTCGCCGCCGATGCGCTTGGCATAATACATCGCCAATTCCGCGTCCTTCAGGACCTCTTCGGTGCGAACCTGCTGATTTTCCGACAGCGCAAGACCGATCGAAGCCGTGATGAAGATTTCGCGGTCGTTGAAGGCGATCGGCGCGCGCAAGGTGCGGCGCATGGTTTCGGCGAACGCGACGATGCGTGCCGGCTCGCGCTCCGACATCAGGATCAGCGCAAACTGATCGCCGGAGAGGCGGGCAAGCGTATCCTGCGGCTTGAGCACGCGGCCGAGACGCCGGGCTATGGTCAGCAGAATGCTGTCGCCGACGGCAATGCCGACGGAGTCGTTGACCTGCTTGAAGCGGTCGAGATCGATGAGCACCACGGCCGGACGCATCTGCGGATCGGAGCGGGCGTAGGCGAAAGCCGCTTCCATGCGGTCGATGAACAATTCGCGGTTCGGCAGACCGGTCAGGTTGTCGTGTACGGCGTCGAACAGCAGGCGCTCTTCGGCATTTTTGAAGTCGGTGACGTCGGTCAGCGTGCCGACCAGGCGAACGACCTCACCGTCGGAGCCGACAACGGGCCGCGCCTTCAAGGTAAACCACAGATAATGACCGTCGGCGGCGCGCAGCCGGAAATCCTGGCTGAGACGGCCGCGGCGCGTTTCGACAACGCTATCGAGCGAGGCGCGGAAACGGTCGCGATCCAGCGGATGCAGGAATTCGAGCCAGTCTGCCGCGGGGCCTTCGAGAGCGCCGCGCTTGAGGCCGAGCAGATGTTCGGTCTCCTGCGAGGTGAACACCTTGTCGCCGGAGACGTCCCAGTCCCAGATCAGATCGCCGGCGCCGGTGAGCGCCAGCGCCCGGCGCTCGACGTCCGACACGATGCCGTGGGTAATGCCGCCAGCGAAGGCGTGCTGCATGACCGTAAAGCCGATGAGCATGACAATGAGGACAAGGCCGCCGAGCAGCGCAGGTCCGATGATGTCGTTGGTGACGGCGCCGGTGACGGCCAGTCCGGCGCCGAGCGTCCAGACGACCAGCAGCAGCCAGGTCGGGATCAGCAAAACCGCGCGATCGAAGCCGTGGGTCGAGAGGTAGATCACCAGCGCCAGGCCGAACACGGCGATGAGAGCAAGCGACAATCGCGCGATGCCGGCGGCGACGGCGGGATCAAACACAGCAACGGCAACAAGTGCCGCCAACGCCGCGAGCCAGGCCAGCGTTATGTGGGCGTAGCGCACATGCCAGCGAGACAGGTTGAGATAGGCAAACAGGAAGACGAGCAGCGTTGCCGACAGGATCGCTTCGCCGCAGGCACGCCAGACGCGCTCGGCGCCGGCCGACATATCGAATACCTTGCCCCAGAAACCGAAGTCGATGCCGATGTAGATCAGAACCGCCCAGCCGAGCGCGGCGGCGGCGGGGAACATCACCGAGCCCTTCACCACGAACAAGATGGTGAGGAACAGCGCGAGCAAACCGGCAATGCCGATGACGATTCCCTGATAGAGCGTGAAGGAGTTGACCTTGTCCTTGTAGGCGTCAGGCTCCCACAGATAGATCTGCGGCAGCTTGTCGGTGCGCAGTTCGGCAACGAAGGTGATGACGGTGCCGGGATCGAGCGTGACGCGGAAAATATCTGAGGTCGTGCTTTCCTGCCGCACCGGGCGGTCGCCGGACGATGGCGTAATACCGGCGATACGTGACAGGCCGAGATCGGGCCAGATCAGGCCGGAACCGACCATGCGGTAATGCGGCACGACGATCAGGCGGTCGATCTGCTCGTCGCTGTTATTGGTGAGTGCGAACACCGCCCAGTTGGTATTGCCTTCGCGGGCACGCACCTCGATGCGGCGGACGATGCCGTCGGGGCCCGGCGCGGTCGAAACCTGGATGCGGTCGCCGTCGGTCTTCTGCTGTTCGGTGGCGGCGGTGAGGTCGATGGCGGCGGCGTCGATACGGACGTTGACGGCCTCAACCGCGCGCGCGTAGGTCGCCACGCTGGCAAGCACCAGCGCAACGGCGACCGTTTGAACGGCGCGCATTATCCGCAAACCTTTATTCCTCCGGCTTTAGTTCCCCGGCCAGCCAGCCAAGATCAGTAGCCGGGGGGATGGGGCATGGGCAAGGCCTTATAATATCGGCCGAAATTGTGGCGATAAGTAGCATTAACGATGCCGGCCCACAGCGGTCTACCACCGGAATTATTCGCGTTTAGCGGCGTTCAGGCGCTTTTCGCTCTCGCGCTGACGGTTCTGGTCCAACGTCCCTTTACGGGCGGCCTGCAGCAGGGCGTGCATGACGACGAAGTACTGGTCGGTGTCGTAACTGATCAGGATCAGGTCGACTCCAGCGTTAAGCGCCTGCAGGGCGCCTCCGGTAATCCCCCAAGGGCTACCGTAGAAAGCACCCATGGTGGCATCGTCAGTGAGTAAAACGCCTTGGAAACCCCATTCCTTGCGCAGCAAGTTTTCCACAACGGCCGGTGAAAATGAGGCTGGTCTTTCGCGATCCAGCGCTGTCAGCCGCACATGGGCGAGCATGATGAAGCGGTTGGGATTGTTCATCAGGGTACGGAAAGGGACCCAATCGGTCTCGTTCAGAGAAGCAAGGGCAGTGTCCAGATCTGCGGTTTCGAGGTGGGTATCGTTCACAACCCGGCCAAGCCCGGGAAAATGCTTGAGGACACAATTGATGCCGTTGTCGCTTAGGCCCGCGCAGTAAGCTCCAGCCGCATGGGCAACGATCTGCGGATCTTCCGAGATGGCGCGCCGATAGATCTGACTGTACCGGTCATTCGCTTTGATGACGTTGTGATTGATGTCGACGACGGGTGCCAGATTGAGATTGACGCCGAGCGCGTGCAGCGCTTGTCCTTGCGTGTTGGCATAATCGCGGGCGGCGCGGATGCGGGTCGCATCGTCCGTCTGTTCAGCAACGACGGCCGCGAGCGCGCGCTGGCGTGGCAAGGGCGGCGACATTCTTGAAACAGGGCCGCCTTCCTGGTCGGTGCTGATCCACAGTGGCGGCAGGTTCTGCTCTCGGCGCATTTGTTGCCAACTGCCGATCTTCTGGCCGATCTCGGAAACCGAGCGCTCCGCGACATTGCGCGCAGACAGAAAGACGCCGCCGATCGCCTTGTTCTCGATCAGTCTACGCAGCTCTTTGTCGCTGCGATATCCGACGATGAAATGCCGGCCGAGCGGCTCCAACTCGGCTGTATCGGCGTTCAGGACGACATAGCGCATCCATTGAAAGCGCGTTTCAATGGCGAGCGTGCTGAGCAATGCAAAAGTGGCGGTGAGCAGCGCGAGCAGCGACAGGCGGCGTATGCTTGTGCTGCGAGGTGAAGAGCGCAGCGTCAGAAGCTCGGCTACGATTAGCGCGAGCGAGATCGCAATCAGGCCGATGAAGACGGCTTCGCGAATGCTTGCGAGCAGCGGCGTTCGCCAGGTGAATGCCAGCCAAACGAGAACGACGGCAACCGAAAGCCGGATCAGGCCGAGGAGAATTCGCAATAGCTGTCCCACACCGCTTTCCGGCAGGTAATTCTCAAACCGCCAGGACGATCTTGCCAATGTGGGTGTCCGAATCCATCAAGGCGTGGGCATCGGCGGCCCGATCGAGCGGGAAGGTCTTGTAGATCACCGGCTTGACCTTACCCGAGACGATCAGGGGCAGGGCCTTTTCTTCGAGATCGGCGGCAATGGCACCTTTGTCGGCGACAGAGCGCGAGCGCAACGTCGAGCCGGTGTGATGTAGGCGCTTGAGCATGATGCGCTGGAAATTCACCTCGGCCTTCGCGCCGCCCATGAAAGCAATTTGCACGATGCGTCCCTCGACCGCGGCGGCTTCGTAATTGCGCGCGATGTAGTCTCCGCCCACCATGTCGAGAATAACATTGGCGCCCTTGCCATCGGTGGCGGTCTTCACCGCTTCTACAAAGTCCTCGGTCTTATAGTTGACGGCGACGTCGGCGCCGAGCTTGCAGCAGGCATCGCACTTTTCCGGCGAGCCCGCTGTCACGATTACTTTCGCGCCGAAATGTTTGGCGAGCTGGATCGCAGTCGTGCCGATGCCCGATGAGCCGCCGTGCACAAGAAGCGTTTCGCCCGACTTCAGCGCGCCGCGCTGAAACACGTTGTGCCATACCGTGAAGAATGTTTCCGGGATCGCACCGGCTTCGATCATCGGCAAATTGCCCGCCGGAAGCGCGTGGCTTTCGTGCGCGAGTGCGTATTCGGCATAACCACCGCCGATTACCAGCGCCATGACTTTGTCGCCGAGCTTCCACCGCGTGACGCCTGTGCCGAGCGCGACAACTTCGCCAGCGATTTCGAGACCGGGCGTTTCCGGTGCACCTTTCGGCGCCGGATAAAGGCCCTTGCGCTGCATGACATCGGGCCGGTTCACGCCCGCGGCAGCGACCTTAACGAGGACTTCGCCATCGCCGGGTATGGGCACCTGCAATTTTACCGGCACGAGCATTTCGGGGCCGCCGGCGGCCTTGATGGCAATGGCAGTCATGGTGGTCGGAAGGGCCATGAGTTCCTCGAAATGGACTGGAAGGCTTCTGTTTAGGCGCGCCCAATCCCTGTGACAACCCGGCCAATCGACGTTAAATTCTTGAGCAATGGAGGCATTTATGGCGGCAATGGAAGACGACGACCGGCCGAAAAAGAAGGTCGCGCACGAAATCGGTCAGGACCTGACGTTGCTGTCGGTCGAGGAGCTTGGCGCCCGGATCGAATTGATGCGCGGTGAAATCGCGCGGCTTGAGGCCGACATTGCCAAAAAGCAGGCTTCGCGTTCTGCGGCCGATCAGTTTTTCAAGAAGTAAACGGAAACCTGAATATGTAAAAACGCGTGTATTTAACAGCGTATTAAGCTTTCCCGATTATTACTCGGAGCGTCCATCTTCATGGACATGAGTGGCTCCTGTCCACTCTGTTTGACGCCTCCCTGTTATCAACTTCGAGCCGCCGTTCTTCGGCGGCTTTTTTTTGCGCAGGTGGTGTGCCGAATTGAGACAAAAGGTATCCGGTACCTGTCTCACGGGCGCTGTTTAGCTTGCCTGACAACCATGTCGCCCGTTCTGTCTGGACAGAATTAGCCTCGGCGCGCATGCTTACCCAATCGTTTACGACCCCTGTTCCCGCGTTGTGTGAGGCGTGCGTCATGTCCGAGAAGCCGATGATGAGTGAATCGCAGCCGGTGTCGTTCGGTGAGCGTCTCGCCAACTCGCAGGCTTTCGCCGATCTGTTCCGCGACGGCATGGGCCTCGTCGAAGAGACCGCGACTTATCTTGACGGTCCCGGCCGGCAGGAATCCAAGAAGCTCGAACGCGCCGCGGCGCTCGCTTACGCCACCGAGAGCATGCGTCTCACCACGCGGCTGATGCAGCTTGCGTCGTGGCTGCTGCTGCATCGTGCCGTCAAGGAAGGCGAGATGTCGCTCTCGCAGGCCAACAAGGAAAAGACCAAGGTCAAGCTGTCGGCTGCCGACACGCACGACCCGCATAATCTGGAATTGCTGCCGGAGATCTTGCGCACGCTGATCGAGCGTTCGCAGACCTTGCAGGGCAAGGTTCGCCGGCTCGACACCAACATTCACAACCGCATGCCGGCCGATCACGTGCCGTCGATGAACCCGGTCGAGCGCCAGTTGGGCTTGCTCAAGGCGGCTTTCCCCGGCGCGTAACCGCGTCGCAGACGCAAGACACAAAAAAGCCCCGGCATGCCGGGGCTTTTTCGTTTCGGTAGAGGAAGGCGGCGCCTACTTCTTGGCGGCGGTCTTTTCTTCCTTGATGAAGCCCGCGAACTTCTTCTGGAAGCGCGAGACGCGGCCGCCGCGATCCATGATCTGCGCCTGACCGCCGGTCCAAGCCGGGTGCGACTTCGGGTCGATATCGAGGTTCATGACATCGCCTTCACTGCCCCAGGTCGAGCGGGTGACGAATTCGCTGCCATCGGTCATGACGACCTTGATGGTGTGGTAGTTCGGGTGGATATCCTGCTTCATGATCTAAGTTCCGTGGGCGGCCGGCCAAGGCGCCGAAATGGGCTGAATTTGGCGCGTCTATACAGGACATAGGCGAAAGCAGCAAGCCGCCGCATTTGACCCCGGTCACGGCCGCAGGGCATTGTTCCCGCTACCTAAATTAACGACGCCACGGGCCGGGCGTTTCAGAAAAAGGCGTCGGAATCCCATGAGTTTTGCCAGTGACGGCCGTGGTGGCCTCGATGTGCCCTTGGCGGCGGGCGCAGGACGGCGGGTCAAGCTGCGGCCGCTCGCCCGCCTGATGCCCTATGTCGCGCGCTACCGGGGCCGCGCCTTTGCCGCGCTTCTGGCGCTGACCGTCGCCGCGCTGACCACTCTGGTGGTGCCGGTCGCGGTGCGCCGCATGATTGATTTCGGCTTTTCGGCCGAGGCCGCGGCCCTCATCGACAGCTATTTTACGGTGATGATCGCGGTAGTCGCCGTGCTCGCGGCGTCGAGCGCGCTGCGCTATTACCTCGTCACGACACTGGGCGAGCGTATCGTCGCCGATCTGCGCGGCGACGTCTTCGCGCATCTCACGTTGTTATCGTCCGGCTTTTTCGACACCGCCAAGACCGGCGAAATGGTGTCGCGGCTGACCGCCGACACCACGCAGATCAAATCCGCTGTCGGCGCTTCGGTGTCGATCGCCTTGCGTAATCTCGTGCTGTTTGTCGGCGGCGCGGCCATGATGGTGGTGACGAGCCCGCGTCTGTCGTTGTTCGTGCTCGGCGCTATTCCCATTATCGTGCTGCCGCTGGTCGGTTTCGGCCGTGCCGTGCGGCGTCAATCGCGTGCGGCACAGGACACGCTCGCGGACGCGTCTGCCTACGCCGGCGAACTGATCGGCGCGGTGCGCACGCTGCAGGCGTTCACCTACGAGAAGCAGGCTTCGTCGCGGTTTCGCTCCGCCGTCGAAGGCGCATACGACGCGGCGCGCGGGGCGACGCGGGCGCGTTCGATCCTGACCGCCATTGCGATCTTTCTGGTATTCGCCAGCGTGGTGCTGGTGTTGTGGGTCGGCGCGCAGGACGTGATGGCCCGCGAGATGACGGCGGGCCGGCTCGGTCAGTTTATTCTCTAC
>DASYCM010000312.1:0-4405 GCA_036500165.1 Pseudolabrys sp. | reverse complement strand
CTAAGCTTTTCATTGAGCGCGACCGGTCCGTGATTGCGCTCGCAAACGCCGCCTATGATTCCTGCTGTCGCGAGACACTGCCGGGCCGAATAATAGGAACAGTTACTGAACTGGGGCCCGCCAAAGTCACGGTAACACCAGGGCCCGTCATTAGCCGCCTGTGCAGCCGCGGCCATAGCCAACGCCCAGAAACCCAAAACTAACCCGGAGATGGCCAAAATACGCATGTCTGACCTCCTGCTGAAGACCTGCTATTGACCAAAACACCGGACGTTTTATGAGTAAGAGACGTTCTAAGGTATCGAGCCGGAAAGTACGGGAATCATGGAAAAATTTACGATCCTGGAAGGCGTCGCGGCGCCGATGAAGATGATCAATGTCGACACCGACATGATCATCCCGAAGCAATATTTGAAGACCATCAAGCGCACCGGACTGGGCAAAGGCCTGTTCTCCGAGCAGCGCTTCAAAGACGATGGCACCGAGAACCCGGACTTTGTTCTCAACCAGCCAGCCTATCGCAAATCCAAAATTATCGTCGCCGGTGACAATTTCGGCTGCGGCTCGTCGCGCGAACACGCGCCGTGGGCGCTGCTGGACTTCGGCGTGAAGTGCGTCATCTCGACCTCGTTCGGCGATATTTTCTACAACAACTGTTTCAAGAACGGCGTACTGCCGATCCGCGTCTCACCGGAAGATCTCGAGAAACTGTTCGACGACGCCGACCGCGGCTCCAACGCCACGCTCACCATCGATCTTGAGAAGCAGGAAATTCACGGACCGGATGGCGGCACCGTGAAGTTCGAAATCGACGCGCACCGCAAGCACTGCCTGCTCAACGGCCTCGACGATATCGGTCTGACGCAGCAGAAGAAGCCGAAGATCGAGACCTACGAAGAAAAGACCAAGGCCGAACGCGCCTGGATCTGACAGGCCGCACAAACGGCGCACCCCATGACTGAGCCGATGCGCGCCGAAACCGATGTTCTGATCATCGGTTCCGGCGCTGCCGGCATGTATGCGGCCATCGAAGCGGCCAAAAGCGGCTGCAAGGTTCTGCTCGCAGACCGCAGCCTGATCGGCCGCGGCGGCGCCACCGTGATGGCGCAGATGACGGTGGCGGTTGCGCTCGGCGCCGAGACGCCGGACGACTGGCATTTTCATTACAACGACACACTCGCGGCGGGCCGCGGCCTCTGCAACGAAGCGCTCGCGCGCCTGCTGTGCGAGGAAGGCCCGGACGTCATCCGCGCGATGGACGAATGGGGTGTCGGCTGGGCGCGCAAAGACGGTCACATCACCCAGACGATGGCGCCCGGCCATGACCGGCCGCGCTGCGTCTATGTCGACTTCCTCAACACCGGCCCTGCGGTGTCAAAGACATTGCGCACAAAGGTCAACAAGACCCACGGCATCCGCAAGGCCGGCGATCTCTGCATCGTCGACCTCTTGAAACGCGATGGCCGCATCGTCGGCGCTGGAGCGCTGCATCTCGGCAGCGGCGCACCTGTGATGATTTCCGCCAAGGCGACGATCATCGCCACCGGCGGACTGACGCGGCTCTACCGGCGCAACAGCGCCTCGTCGAACATGGGCGGCGATGGCTATGCGCTGGCATTGCGCGCCGGCGCGTCGCTGGTTGATATGGAGTTCGTACAGTTCTTCCCCATCGGGCATCTTGCTCCACGGCTTATCGGCATGGACCCGATCATGTGGGACCCGTTCCGCTACAAGCTCGGCGGCAAGCTGCTGAACAATCGCAACGAAGAGTTCACGCAGAACTACGGCGTCATCGAAAACGGCAAATACACCATCACGCGCGACGCCGGCAGCTATGCCATCCTCAAGGAAGTCGAGGCGGGGCGCGGCTCGCCACATGGCGGGGTTTACCTGAGCTTCCAGCACGTGCCGGAAGTGAAATTGCGCGAAGCCTTCGGTCCGGTCATCGACAAGCTTGCCGACAACGGTATCGACCTCACTCAAATGCCAGTCGAGGTCTCGCCGATCGCGCACTATCATATGGGCGGCAACGCGGCGGATGCACAGATGCAGACGGGGCTACCGGGCCTGTTCGTCGCGGGTGAAGCGGTCGGCGGCGCCAACGGCGCCAATCGTTTGTCCGGCAATGCCATCACCGAAGCTTTTGTGTTTGGCCGGCGCGCCGGGCAATCTGCTGCGAGATTTGCCGCCAGCGCTTTCACCAACTGCGCTGCCACCGGACAGCCCGACAACGAAGCCGCGATCGTCGATCTGATAACGGCGGACCAACCGGCCCATGCCATCAACACGGCGGCGTTGGTGCAGTCGCTGCAAGCCACGATGCAGGATAACGTCGGCGCTTTGCGCACCGAGGCCGGATTGAAGCGCGCGCTCGACAAGATCGACGCGATGACCGCCGAGATCGGCGACCGGCCGCAAGGCAGTGGCACAAGCTTCGACATGCGCCGCGTCGATTGGCTCGACTTGCGCAACATGCTGCTGGTGGCAAAATCAGTTACACAGGCCGCGCTCGCGCGTACTGAAACGCGTGGCGCGCAGCATCGTGAGGATTTCCCGGATACGTCGCCGGATTGGGCGGTCAATCAGTTCATCAGGCTGCGTGACGGCGTGGTGACATTGACGAAGCGCGTGCCGCAAGAGACGGTAGCGTCATGACCGAGCAGGCGACGCTCAAGATCTGGCGCGGCAACGCCGCGGATGCCGGCCGATGGGAAAGCTACGAGGTGCCGTTCGAACACGGCCAGTCGGTGCTCGACGGTCTGCGCTGGATTCGCGTGCACCGCGATCCTTCTCTGGCGATCCGCTTTTCCTGCATCAACGCCAATGCCTGCAAGGAATGCATGATCGAGCTGGACGGCAAGACGGTCTATGCCTGCACCGCGCGGCTGCATCCGCACGAGATGACGCTGGCACCGCTGTCGAACAAGAAACTGGTGCGCGACCTTGTCACGGAAATCGCACCGCCTGCCGAGCGGTTCAAGTAATCGCCTTCTCGGCTTTTTGGTCCTGTACCAGCACGACCTCGTAGAGGCACGGCTCGGCCTCTTGCACCAGCTTGCCGAAACGCGGCCACTTGTCGCGGAACTCCGGCGCATCATGCGCGGCCTTGAGTTGCTCGCGGCTCGCCCACTGCACGTAATTCAGGATGTGGCTGTTATCGGCACTCCGGTGCAACGTGATCGAGACAAAGCCCGGCTGGGTCGCCATGAACCGGGCGCGCTCTTTCATCAGCTTAAGTGCCTCTGACTGGTTTTTCGGATCGGTTTTGACTGTCGTGACCTGGGTGACGACGCTGTTAGTCATCTGCATTTCGGGCATGGCGGAACTCCTTCCGGCTCTCGCATGACCGGGAACAACGCGGAAGGAGCGCAGAGGTTCGTGACTCGGACGTAAGGCTACTCGGGCACCGATGGTGTCCACGAACCGGCCGGCGCAGCGCTTAAGCCGACGATACCGCTTTTCTCAACGGCGTTTTGCAGAAAGCCCGATGTCCGCACATCGTCGATGAAGCGATTGACGGCCGCCAATACCTCCGCCTTGCCCTTGGGCACGATGATCGTCTGCGTCACTCCAAAAAGGCTGTCGGGAAGAATATGATAGCCCGGCATGTCCTTGAGCATCGTGGTAAGGCGCTGACGGTTGGCGCCGAAGGCATCGATTTCGTTTGCTGCGAACTTTTTTTTGGCGTCGGCCGGCGTGTTGTCGGTCTCAATCAAGATCGCCTGCTTGATCTTGCGCTTCATGTAGAGCGTCACGGAATCGCCCGCGCCGCCCGAAATGCGCAAGCCCGCGGTGTCGATGTCCTTGACTGACTTGATGCGCGAATTGTCCGGCACGATGAAGGACTGCTGCACCAGCATGTAGACCTGGCTGAACTCGACGGTGCCGACGCGCTCCGGCGCGAAGGCGACAAAACCGATATCGGCCTCACCCTTGGTAACGGCTGCGATCACCGTCGCCGGATTAGCCGACGGAATGAGCTGCACCGGCATATTGTGACGCTTGCCGAGCTCACGCGCGAGGTCGGCCGAGACGCCGCGCGTTTCGCCCGTCGCCGGATCGCGCACCGCCTGCGCCGGATTGGTTGCGAGATAAACCGCACGCAGCGTCCCGCCGGGCGCAAGATCGTTGGCGCATGCCAACGACGGTGCGATCGTCAACGCAATGGCGATGGCGGCAAAGCGCTTCATGGCCGCGCCGCGATGGCGTCGGCGACCGCCACAGTGCGCCGCGCCATGTCGGCGTGCAGGCGCTCGACCATCTTGCCGTCGATCGAGACGACGCCCTTGCTCTTGTTTTCCGGAAGGCCGAAAACGGCGATCCATTGCCGCGCCTGCGCCACTTCGTCATCCGACGGCGAGAAGACCTTGTTGCAAGGCTCGATCTGGTTCGGATGAATGAGCGT
>DASYCM010000311.1:0-4491 GCA_036500165.1 Pseudolabrys sp. | reverse complement strand
ACGTCGGTCCGGCAATGTGCCGGGCGTGATTTACGGTGAGAACAAACCCCCGCTGATGGTCCAGATCGACCATGCCGAACTGCGCAAACGCATTTATGCGGGGCGCTTCCTCACGACGCTGTTCCACGTTGACGTGGACGGAACCAAACATCGCGTGATCCCGCGCGACTTCCAGCTCGACCCGGTCAAGGACCAGCCGGTGCACGTGGACTTCCTCCGCGTCGCCGAAGGCGCCCTGATCCGCGTCAACGTCGCGGTGCACGTGCTCAATGCCGAACAGTCGCCAGGCGTGAAGCGCGGAGGCGCGGTCAACATCGTCACCCACACTGTGCAGGTGATGTGCCCGGCCGAGTCGATCCCGACGTCGATCGACGTCGATATCTCGGATGTCGACATCAACCACTCGAAGCACCTCAGCGCCATTACGCTGCCGCCGAATGTCCGCGTGATCGCCCATGGCGACATCACGCTGGTCACCGTCGTGCCGCCGTCCGGCTACGCGGAAGAACTCAAGCAAGCCGCCGCTGCTGCTGCCGCCGCCGCCGATGCAGCCGCTGCTGCCGCCGCCGCTCCGGCTGCTCCGACCGGTGCGCCCGGTGCTGCGCCTGCCGCTCCGGCTGGTGCTGCGCCCGCTGGCGGTGCTGCGGCCAAGAAGTAACGCTGCGTAGGATTACGCCGCGTATTCTCTCTGCGCATGAACTGATAAAGCCCGTCCCGGAGTCATCCGGGGCGGGTTTCATCTAACAGGAACTGCCATGCTGCTCTTTGTCGGCCTCGGCAATCCCGGTGATCGCTACGTCAACAATCGCCACAACATCGGCTTCATGGCGGTGCAGGCGATTGCCAGCCGTCACAATATCGCGCCATGGCGTCGCAAGTTTCAGGGCGTCGCCGTGGAAGGCATGGTTGGAGGCAACCGTGCGCTGCTGTTACTTCCGGGTACTTTTATGAACGAGTCCGGACGCGCGGTGGCCGAGGCTGTGCATTTCTACAAGATCGGCCTGTCGGACATCGTGGTGTTTCACGACGAACTCGATCTGCCACCCGCCAAACTTCGCGTGAAAACCGGGGGCGGCAATGCCGGGCATAACGGATTGCGCTCGATTTCGGCGCATGTCGGCAACGAGTATCGCCGGGTGCGCATGGGTATCGGCCATCCGGGCGACAAGAAGCTCGGCGCGGGCTACGTGTTGCAAGATTTCGCCAAAAGCGAAGGGCCCTGGGTCGAGACCATGTGCGATGTCATCGCCGACAACGCCGGGCTGCTCGCTGAGGGCAAGGATTCAACGTTTCAGAACAAGGTGCACCTCGCGATGGACGCCAAAGGTTTCGGCGGCGCCGGCGCGGACGAGGATTAAGGGACGATCATGGGATTCAAATGCGGCATCGTTGGCCTGCCGAACGTCGGCAAGTCGACCCTCTTCAACGCGCTGACGCAGACCGCTGCCGCGCAGGCGGCGAACTATCCGTTCTGCACCATCGAGCCGAATGTCGGTGAGATCGCGGTGCCGGATTCGCGCATGGAAAAGCTCTCCGGCATGGCGAAGTCCGAGCAGATCATCCCGACTCGCATCACCTTCGTTGACATTGCCGGCCTGGTGCGCGGCGCTTCGAAAGGTGAGGGCCTCGGCAACAAGTTTCTCGCCACCATCCGCGAGGTCGACGCCATCGTGCATGTTGTGCGCTGTTTCGAGGATGGCGACATTACCCACGTTGAAGGCAAGATCGATCCGATCGCGGATATCGAGACCATCGAAACCGAGTTGATGCTCTCGGATCTCGAAAGCCTGGAAAAGCGCACCGATGCGCTGGAGAAAAAGGCTAAGGGCAGCGGCGAGGACGCCAAGCTGGCAAAGGAATCGCTCGATCTGATCAACCGTTCGCTCGTACTGTTGCGTGATGGCAAACCGGCGCGTCTGGTCGAGCGCAAGCCGGACGAAGAGAAGCTGTTTCATTCGCTCGGCCTGCTGACCTCGGCGCCGGTGCTTTACGCCTGCAACGTCGAGGAAGGGTCGGCTGCGACCGGCAACGGATTCTCGAAGCGGGTCGAGGAGCTGGCCAAGAAGGAAGGCGCGGTTGCGGTTGTGATCTCGGCCAAAATCGAATCTGAAATCGCGACTCTGCCGGCTGGGGAACGCGCCGATTATCTCGAAGCTGTGGGCTTGAAGGAAACTGGGCTGGATCGTCTCGTTCGCGCCGGCTACGAGCTCCTGCATCTTGTGACCTACTTCACGGTGGGGCCGAAGGAAACGCGGGCCTGGACCATCACGCTGGGCACCAAAGCGCCGCAGGCGGCGGGCGTCATTCACACCGATTTCGAGCAGGGGTTCATCCGCGCCGAAACCATCGGTTATGACGACTACGTACGGACGGGTGGCGAAGTCGGCGCCAAGGAAGCCGGCAAGATGCGCCTCGAAGGCAAAGAGTACGTGGTTGCCGACGGCGACATCATGCATTTCCGGTTTGCCAACTAGGCCCAAATTAGGCGATTGAACCTTTCGACGGTTTCGCGCGACTATCCTTGTAGGGCGCCTATTGCGCTGTTGCAGGAGTTGCCATGCCGATATTCGCGCTCGTCCGGAATGCTTTTGGCTTCGTCATCGCCGGCTTGGTTGTTGCGGCGGTAATTCCCGCCCATGCCGAAATCGAAAAAATCATGCGGCAATGCGACGGTAAGCTTTGCCCGTTCTTCCGCGCGCCCATAACTGTCCCCGACGGCTGGGAAGAGAATGCCGAAGCGACACGCGAACTCGGCGTGCAGATGCTGCTACCCAAAGGCCAGGATTTCGAGAAGGCGCCAGCCAAGATTTATGTGCAGGTCCGTTACAACAGGGCCAAGCAACCACTGACGGTCGCCGAGGGCGATGTCTATCGCGACTGGAAGTCGCGCGACAAGACCGCGAAGATCACAAAGGTCGCCGATGTGACGCGTGCGAACGGCAAAGTCGCTTTCGTGCGGCATGCGTTTGAAGCACCGAAGCAGAAAGAACAGGGCTTCGAAACATTGGCTCTCATGGCTGACGGGGACACGGACGGTAATTCCTTCTATGTCATCGTCTGCCTCTCCGCGGATACCGCGGAAGCCTACAAATCCGCCGAAGCCGCCTATCTGTCGATCCTGAAAGCGTACTAATCTCCACCGGCATGCCGAAACTGCACTGGGAAGACTTTGAGCCGGGCGCGGTCGCCATCTATGGCCCGCGGCTGGTGACGCGCGAGGAAATCGTCGCCTTCGCCGCCGAGTTCGATCCGCAGCCGATGCACCTCGACGAGACGGCGGCGAGCGCGACAATTCTGGGCGGCCTCGGTGCCTCCGGCTGGCAATCATGCTGCCTGCTGATGCGCATGATCTGCGATGGCTTCATTCTCGATTCCACGTCGATGGGCGCGCCCGGCGTCGAGGAAGTGCGCTGGCTTAAGCCCTTGCGGCCCGGTACCCGCATTCGCATCCGTTCTACGGTGATGGACAAGCGCGAGTCCAAAAGCCGCGGCGAAATGGGCATGGTGAAATTCCTGTTCGAGGTTCTCGACGACACTGACGCGCCGCTGACAACTTTGACGACGACCCTCATGTTCGGCCGACGCGAGCCACGGCCATGAAATTTTTCGAAGACCTCAAGGTCGGCGACATCGTCACTATTGGACGTCACACTTTTGGTGCGGACGAAATCAAGGCGTTCGCCAAACGCTTCGATCCGCAGCTCTTTCACATGGATGAAACGGCGGCGGAGAAATCGCATTTTGGTGCGCTTTGTGCGTCCGGCTGGCACACCGCTGCCGTTTGGATGCGGCTGATGGTCGATCAGCGTCGCGGCGAGGTTGAAGCAGCTTTGGCACGGGGCGAAAAAGTGCCGGCCTTGGGTCCGGCGTTAGGCCTGCGCGACCTCAAATGGCTCAAGCCGGTCTATGTCGGCGACGTCATCGACTACAAGAGCGAGATTACTGAGCTGCGGGTTTCCAACAGCAAGCCCGGCCGGGGCCTGATGACTATTCTCTCGAGCGGCGCTAATCAGAAGGGCGAGACGGTGATTTCCTTTCTCAGCACCACCTTCGTCGAACGCCGAAACAAGGCATGAACGCCGTTACGCCCGTTACTACCGACACGAAAGGCGACGAGCGCCGTGCCGCCGGTGTGGCGTTCGGCGCACACGCTTTGCACGACGGCTACACCGACCTCGTCTACGTCATGCTGCCGATCTGGCAAAGCGAGTTCGGCCTCGGTTTTGCCGCGCTCGGCCTGATGAAAACGGTGTTCTCCGGCACGCTGGCCGCCTTCCAGATTCCATCGGGCTTTCTGGCTGAACGTTATGGCGCGCCGACTATTCTGGCGCTCGGCACCGCAATGGCGGGCCTCGGTTATTGTCTCGCGGGATTGAGCAACGGAGTGATGTTGCTGGTCACGGCTCTATTCGTCGGTGGGCTCGGCGCCAGCGTCCAGCATCCGCTTGCATCAAACCTGATCGCTCATGCGTTTTCCGGAACGCGTTCACG
>DASYCM010000310.1:0-7834 GCA_036500165.1 Pseudolabrys sp. | reverse complement strand
CCGCGGCGAGGTTTCGCCGCGGTGCTCAGCATTAACCATTCAATTGGGGGCCCGCTTTTTGCGGGCTTTTTTTATGTTCAATCGAATCCGCAACATCCTCCGCCCCGCGGAGCAGAAAAGCTCGCGCACGTCGCGCCTGATCGCCATCGAAAGCGGCGGCCGCGCCCGCTGGACGCCGCGCGACTATGCGGCGCTGTCGCGCGAGGGCTATACGAAGAACGCCATCGTGCATCGCGCGGTGCGGCTCATCGCCGAGAGTATCGGCGCGCTGTCGTTCATTCTCTACGACGGTGCGGCGGAGCGCGACACGCATCCGCTGCTCGACCTCATCGCGCGGCCGAATCCGCGCCAGGACGGCGCGTCGTTTCTCGAAAGCATCGCCTCGTATCTGCTGCTCGCCGGCAATGCCTATGTCGAGGCTGTCGGGATTGCGGGCGAGGGCGCTTCGGTGCGCGAACTCTACGCGCTGCGGCCCGACCGCAGGAAGGTGGTGCCCGGCGCCGACGGCTGGCCGCAGGGCTTTGAATACACTGTCGCCGGTTCGACCGTACGCTTCGACCAGGCGGCCGCCGGCCTTGAATCCGGAGTGCCGCCGATCCTGCATCTGACGTTGTTCAATCCGCTCGACGATTATTACGGCTTCAGTCCGCTCGAGGCCGCGGCCTGCGCCGTCGACACGCACAACGCCGCGGCGAAGTGGAACAAGGCGCTGCTCGACAATGCGGCGCGGCCCTCCGGTGCGCTGGTCTATGGCGGGGCGGAAGGCTCGGTGCTCTCGGACGCGCAATTCGAGCGGCTCAAGAAAGAACTGGCCGACCAGTACACCGGCACGGGCAACGCCGGGCGGCCAATGGTGCTCGAAGGCGGGCTCGACTGGAAGGCGATGTCGCTGTCGCCCAAGGATATGGATTTCATGGAGGCCAAGCATTCGGCGGCGCGCGAGATCGCGCTGGCTTTCGGCGTGCCGCCGATGTTGCTCGCGATCCCGGGCGACAACACCTATTCGAACTATCAGGAAGCCAACCGCGTGTTCTTCCGCCAGACCGTGATCCCGCTCGGCAACCGCATCGCGCAGGCTTTGGCGCAATGGCTGGCGCCCGCCTTCGGCGAACTGACGCTGGCAATCGACATCGACCGCATCGAGGCGCTGTCGGGCGACCGCGCCTCGCTGTGGGAGCGCGTGACCAAAGCGCCGTTCCTCACCGTCAACGAGAAGCGCCTGGCCGTCGGTTACGGCGCCGTGCAAGGCGGCGACACTTTCGCCGAGTAATGCGATGCCCGACATTATCCAGACTTTTTCCGCGCGTGGCGATCTCGCGCATCTGGCGCTGCTCGCCTGGGCGCTGTCGTCGACCGCGATCGCCTGGTTCGCATTGCGCGAACTGACTGCGGCTAGCCGCCGCTTCGACGATTTCGTACGCGAACTCGCGCGTTTCAACGAAACCTTCCGTGTCCCGGATGCGGCGCCGCGTGAAACGGCGCGCCGCAGAACCGGGACCCGGAAATCCTAAAGCAACATGGACCCCGGATCTGCGGCGCAGTGCCATAGCGCGTCGAAGACGCGCGTAAACGCGCTTATGGCATCGCGCCGCGTCCGGGGAACGATGGAGACCACCGATGGATACACTTCACACCGTACTACGCTCGCTGCGGCCGGCAGAGACAAAGAGCCGTCGCGACCACCTCGACGTATTCCGCGAATTTCTCGATCACCTCGACCGCGCCGCGCGCCGCCGTAACGCGCCGCGTGGCGCGAAAGCAGCGAGGGGTAAAGGGCGTCGCGGCAAGCGCTGACCTTGTGTCCCGGACGCTGCACCGCAGAGCCGGGACCCATTCACATCAATTTTCAGCTCTGGGTCCCGGGTCTGCGCCGTAGCGTTTCACGCCGCGGTGCGCCCGGGACACGCACATCAGGCGTATGCGCATGCTGGCACCCAACGTACCCACCGTCGCGTCCGTGTTCGCGCCGCGCACCACCATCGATGCCGACGGCACGGTGGAGGGCTACGCCAGCCTTTTTGGCGAGATCGACCAGGCGCGCGACATGGTGATGCGTGGCGCCTTTGCCGACACGTTGCGGCAGCGCGGCGTGCGCCGCATTCCGATGCTGTTCCAGCATGACCCGGCAGAACCCGTCGGCGTCTGGCTCGAATTGCATGAAGACCATCGCGGCCTTTACGCGCGGGGCAAGCTGATCCCGGAAGTGACGCGCGGCCGCGAGTTGTTGTCGCTGCTGCGCGAAGGCGCCATCGACGGTCTGTCGATCGGCTTTCGCACGGTGCAGGGGCGTATCGACCCGCGCACGCGCGTGCGTCGCCTGCATGCGGTCGATCTCTGGGAAATTTCTATCGTCACGTTCCCGCTGCTGACGGGAGCCCGCGTGCGCGCCGTGAAGCAGGCTTCCCCGGAACTGAGACCTTCACTCGCGCGCATGCGCGCCGAACGCGACTGGCGCGCAGTGATGGGTGGGATCGCGGCGCCGGAAGCGCCCCAACGGGTGCTCGAAGTCGTGCGGCGCCGGCGGCGCGGGGTGTGACGCGCCAGAGATCCCGATTTGGTGGCTGCAGAAAGGCTGCGTGCTTCGCTTATAACGAAGTATCCCGATGTTGGCTACGGACAACATCGGGCAAAGGCCAAATGACGTAGTATTCCATGCGGAAACGAACGCACTAACTCGCGCCGCAAGAGAGAACGGAGGATCCTTAGCCAATCAAAGTATGGAAGTGCACGTTGATCGTCCGATGTATGCAAGTTGCGATAGGGTTCTGCCCTTGATCCTTGATCGGGCTAGAGCTCGGCGATCCAACTGTAAAATTCGTTGGACGTGCGGGTGCGACCAAGATCATGCGCGGCGGGAAGTGGATTGATTAAATGCGCAAACGCTCTGATTTTAATTCCGAACATAGCTTTGATTGGCCAGAGCCTGAAAAGCTTAGGCCGTATTTTCTTTCCTCTCCTGATACGAGGTGGTTTTTCAAGACTGGAAACGACAGTGCGTTCTTGGCGATGGAAGGGCTGAGCGGTACTGATCATCTTCTATCCGGTGCTGGCCGCATCGATGTTCGCCTTGAAATGTATGGGCATCCGGAACTGGGTATCCTTCTCTATTACCTTAAAACCGGCAGCGCAGATAAAGGTGCGTTTAGCTCTAAGGGTGATCTCTCAAGATTACGCGAATGGGTCCGCACGCTGCACAACGATCCGATGCCTGTCGGCCTGTTCATCTCATATGAAAAAGCCTGGCTCGCCGTGAAAGAATTCATCGAAACGGATGGCGCATTGCCAAAGAGCATTGAGTGGATTGCCAACAAAGATTTGCCGCCGGGGACATTTCCTGTTCCGTGAACACCGTTCAACACACGCCTAAAATGTCTCCACCGGCTTTCGCCACATTAACTACAGCCCCAGAACACAGAGGAAGTGTTCCACTGCCGGTGGCATGGTTGCCCCAGCCTTGGGCATTTAGTTAAGCCGTTTGTCCCAGGCGAGAAACGGTCGGGTTCTAACCAGCCCGGCCGTTTCGCTGTTTCTGGCGCAATGCCAACGATATGCGGCGCGAACACAGTTAACGCGGAACATTCGCCAGCGCGCCGCGCGTGGTGGTCCGTTAATGCGCCTGTGGTCTGCTGGCGCGCATGACCGCCGCGGTTAACCAGCTTCCAGCCGAACAAGTTACGCCAGCCGCGCCGGCGCCGGAGTTGCGGCGTCCTGAATTACGCCTTGCCGAACTGCTCGGCGCGCTCAGTCATGCGCTCGACATGGTGGAAGGCCAGCCGGCCGGACATTGCGTGCGCGCCTGCTGGATCGGCATCCACATCGGCCGCGAGCTTGGGCTGACGCAATCGCAGCTTTGGGAGCTTTACTACACGCTGCTGGTGAAGGATGTTGGCTGCTCGAGCAATGCTGCGCGTATCTGTCAGATCTACATGATGGACGACATCGCCTTTAAGCGCGACTTCATGACAGTGAACGGCAGTTTGCCGCAGGTGTTGCGCTTCGTGCTGTCGCACACAGGCATGAAGGCCGGTCTTGCCGAACGCTTCCGCGCGCTGGTGAACGTGTTTCAAAACGGCGGCGAGATCGTCAAGGAGCTGATGGACGCGCGTTGCGATCGCGGCGCCGAGATTGCGCGCAAGATGCGATTTTCGGACAACGTCATCGCGGCGATCCGCAGTCTCGACGAACATTGGGACGGTGGCGGCCAGCCGGCGCGACTTACAAGCGAGGATATTCCGGTCTATTCGCGTATCGCGCTGGTGGCGCAGATCGCCGACGTGTTCCAGATGACCAACGGCGTCGAGGCGGCCAAGCAGGAAATCCGCAACCGCACCGGCACCTGGTTCGACCCCCGCGTGACGGAGGCGTTCGAGCGCGTCGCGGGGGACGAAGAATTCTGGCGGGTGCTGCGGTCGGACGAACTGGAGACGAGGATCTTCGAACTGGAGCCGGCGCAGGATCGCACCGTCGTTGACGAGGATTATCTCGACGACATCGCGGCCGCTTTCGCGCAGGTCATCGACTCCAAGAGCCCGTTCACCCGCGGCCACAGCGAACGCGTGACTTTGTTCGCCGACCTGATCGCGGAGCAACTCGGCTTTGAGCCGGAGCGGCGGCGCTGGCTCAAGCGGGCGGCATTGCTGCACGACATCGGCAAACTGGGCGTCAGCAATTCCATTCTCGACAAGCCGGACAAGCTCGACGACGACGAATGGGTGGCGATGAAAACACACACGACGCTGGGCGAGACGATCCTGTCGCGCATCGCGGCGTTCCGGGACATTGCAACGATTGCAGGCTCCCATCACGAACGGCTCGACGGGAAGGGCTATCCGCGCGGGCTTGCCGGGGATCAGATTTCGCTCGATGTGCGCATCGTGACAACGGCGGATATTTTCGATGCGCTGACTGCGGACCGGCCATACCGAAAGGCCATGCCGGCCGACAAGGCGTTCTCGATCATGTCGGAGATGGAAGGGACCCACATCGATCCGGTTCCCTTTGCGGCGCTGAAAGCCGCGTTGAAGCGCGTCGACGCGCAAATTGCCGCCTAAAGCGGTATCTGACTAACCAATTGGAACTCGTTCTTGCGTGTTTACGCCGCCTATTTGCGTGCGTGATGGGCGATAAATGCGCGGCCGAGATTAACTATGGGCGCTTTTGAAACTGGCGAAAACGCGGGAATTCTGTTAAGACTTCATTAAGCATAAATGCTCTGTGGAGTTTGCGCGTGTCAGTCGCTGCGTACCGCGAAGACGTTGCCGGTCCCGTCATTTCGCAGGACAACGAGCCCGAGCTGCCGCGTGGCATCATCGTCGGCGGCCCTGCGGTGCGCGCCAAGCAACGCGAGAGCATGGCGCTCTTTCTGATCTTCATGGGCGGCTCGATCGCGGGGCTCTATTGGGCCTTCACGCAGGGCGTCACCTGGATCGAATGGTCCATGTTCGCGCTCATGTATTGCGTGACGACGGTGGGCCTCGGCGTCACTGTGCATCGCATGCTCGTGCACCGCAGCTTTAAGGCCGGGCCGGTAATGAAGTTCATTCTATGCATGATGGGGCAGCTCACATGCCAGGGCTCGCTGCTCAAGTGGGTCGGCAATCATCGCCGTCACCATCTCTACACCGATGAGGTGGGCGACCCGCATAGCCCGCACATCGACAGTCACGGCCATCCGTTCACGTCGAAGCTGCGCAGCTGGATGTATGCGAATAACGGCTGGCTGTTCGACGACACGATGACGGACAACGATATCTTCGCCAAGGACATGCTCGCCGATCCGATGGTGATGTTCTTCACGCGCACGCGCTGGTTCTGGTATTTCCTGTCGATGGTCGGCATTCCGGCGGTGTGGGGCTATGCGCTCGGCGGCACGCACGCGATGTGGGGCTGCATTCTGTTCGCCGGTTTCCTGCGCACCTATCTCTCGGTGATGGCGACGGCGACAGTCAACTCGGTCTGTCACAAGATCGGCTATCGCCGCTTCGACGACGCCAACGACCATTCGACAAATCATCTGCTGATGACGGTGCTGACCTTCGGTGAAGGGCTGCACAACAACCACCATCGTTTCCCGCGCGACGCTTACCTGTCGCATGCCTGGTACGAGTTCGATCTCAACGGTCTGCTCATCCTGGGTCTCGAGAAGCTCGGCCTGGTCACCGACGTCGTGCACGCCTCGAAGGCGTACGTGGCGCGCGCGGCCGCGGAAGCGAATAGCTGACAATAACGCCGGCCTGAGCGCCGGCGCACGCTGACGACCCTCCATTCCCGACGACACGGCGCAGCGCGCGGCTCTCACCAGCCGCGCGTTTTGCGTTTGCCTTTTTGCGCGTGATCTTTTCCGAAAACCGGTTCCCACTTTTCGGGATCGCGCGTGCGCTTATCCATCCAACAGGAGAACCCAATGGATATCGATACCCACGCCGAGTTTGAGACCAAATCGTATGAAATTAAGTCGGGCATTCCGCTCGATGCGATGGTGACGCATGCCGAGATGATGCGCGCCTTCGAGGCTTTCAAGGAGACCAATGACCAGCACCTTGCGCTGACCGAGAAGAAATCCGGCGACGTTCTGGTCGACGAGAAGCTCGCGCGCATCAACGCCACCCTGGACACTCAGGCGCGGCGTCTCGATGACATCGCGCTGAAAGGTTCGCGGCCGGCGCTCGGTGGCGACCGCCACGCGGTGCGCAGCCAATCGGCCATCGAACACAAGACCGCGTTCGACGCCTACGTGCGTTCCGGCGAGGCGGGCGGCTTGCGCGCACTCGAAGTGAAGGCGCTGACGGTGGGCTCCAACCCGGATGGCGGCTATCTGGTACCGCCGGAAGTAGAAACGCAGATCGGCGAGGGGCTCAAGAGCGTGTCGCCGATCCGCGGCATTGCCGGCGTGCGCACCATCAGCGGCAGCGTCTACAAGAAGCCGTTCATGACGGCCGGACCCGCGGTCGGCTGGGTCGGTGAAACGGATGTGCGCACGCAGACGGCGTCACCGACGCTCGATGAGCTGTCGTTTCCGGCGATGGAGCTGTACGCCATGCCGGCGGCGACGGCGGCCTTGCTGGAGGACTCGGCGGTCAACATCGATCAGTGGCTGGCGCAAGAAGTCGAGCAGGTGTTCGCGGCGCAGGAAGGCACGGCCTTCGTTACCGGCGACGGCTCCAACAAGCCGAAAGGTTTCCTGAGCTACACGACGGTGGCGAACGCATCGTGGACCTGGGGCAACATCGGCTACCTCGCCTCAGGCGCGGCCGGCGCCTTCGCGGCGTCCGATCCGTCCGACAAACTGGTGGACCTGATCTACGCGGTGAAGGCCGGCTACCGGCAGAACGCCGTGTTCGTTATGAACCGCAAGACGCAGTCGACCATCCGCAAGTTCAAGGACTCGACCGGCCATTATCTCTGGCAGCCGCCGGCGATTGCGGGTGGCAAGGCGTCGTTGATGACCTTCCCGGTGATCGAGGCCGAGGACATGCCGGACATCGCGGCGAATTCGCTGTCGATCGCCTTCGGCGATTTCAACCGCGGCTATCTGGTGGTCGACCGCGCGGGGGTCTCGGTGCTGCGCGATCCCTACACCGCCAAGCCCTACGTGCTGTTCTACACGACCAAGCGCGTCGGCGGCGGCGTGCAGGACTTCGACGCCATCAAGCTGATGAAGTTCGCGGCGAGCTGATCGCTAACAGGATCGCCCGGTCACGCCGGGCGATCCGCTCAGGTCCTGAGGTCGGCCCTGTGGTCCGTCCTAGGGCCGGTCCCGATATTGAGCAGATCCTGCATCATGCGGTCGGAGATCTTGAACACCAGGGCGTTGGCGGCGAATTGGTATTTCGCG
>DASYCM010000309.1:0-9669 GCA_036500165.1 Pseudolabrys sp. | reverse complement strand
TCGGCTTGAAAACCGGCGGACATGGTGTGAGAAAGCACAATGTCCATCGTCTCTCGCTTTGAAGTCCTGCTGCTGCTGATGGCGGCAGTCGTCGTCCTTGAACTGGCCGCACGGAAGCTGCGGCTGCCGCGTGCCGCGGCGTTGATCCTCGGCGGCATCGCTATTGCGCTGATCCCGGGCGCGCCGGACGTCGAGCTCGATCCCGATCTGGTGCTGGTGCTGTTTCTGCCGCCGCTACTGATGGCGAGCGCCTATTTTACCGCCTGGCGGGATTTCCGCGCCGATCTGCGCATCATTCTACAGCTAGCAGTCGGCGCAGTCGTCTTCACGACCTTGGTCGTCGGTGTCGTCGCGCATTGGGTGCAGCCGGGCCTACCGTGGGCGGCCTGTTTCGCGCTCGGCGCGATTGTCTCGCCGCCAGATTCGGTCGCGGCCAAGGCGGTGCTGAAAAACCTGCCGCTGCCACCCCGCGTAATCCTGCTGCTGGAAGGCGAAAGCCTGGTCAACGATGCGTCCGGTTTGGTGCTGTTGCGTTTCGCGGTCGCCGCGGCGCTGACGGGTGTTTTCAGCGCCGGGCAGGCGACGCTGGAGTTCGGCTGGCTGGCGATTGGCGGCATCGTGGTCGGCGCCGCCTTCGGTGCGGCGTCCATCTTCATTTTGCGCCGGATGCGCGATTCCGACCTGATGATCATCTCCAGTTTCCTCACCGCCTGGATTTCCTACATCGCCGCCGACAAGCTCGGTGTATCCGGCGTTCTGTCGACGGTCGCCTGCGGGTTGATCCTCGGGTGGAAGCAGCACGAACTTCTCACCGCCGATACGCGCACGCGCTCTGCCGCCGTGTGGGGCGTTGTCGTGTTCATCATGGAATCGCTGGTGTTCATGCTGATCGGCCTGTCGCTGCGCGGTGTTCTGGCGCGGCTCGGCGGCAATTGGGCCGCGGTCGCGACGTTGTTGCCGGCGACCGCCGCCATTATCGGCGCCGTGATCGCGGCGCGTTTCGCCTGGATGTTCCCGACAACCTATTTGCCGCGTCTGATGTCGTCATCGCTGCGCAGCCGCGATCCGTATCCGTCGCTGGCCGTGCCCTTCATCATGAGCTGGGCCGGACTGCGCGGCGTGGTCAGTCTGGCCGCGGCGTTGTCGCTGCCGGACGGCTTTCCCGGCCGCGACTTCATTCTGGCGGTGACGTTTGCCGTCATCCTGGTCACCGTGTTGATCCAGGGCACGACTTTGGCGCCTCTGGCCAAGCTGATGACCAATACGAATTTCGAGATGGCATCGGCGTCGAAGCTGACCGAGCATCAGGCGCGGGCACAGGTCGCCGAAGCGCAACTCCGCGCCGTCGAAAAGGTCTCGCTGCTGGAAGACGGCACCCACCGGCATCCGCGGTTGGTCGAGCAATACACCTACCGGCTCCGCGCCACCACGCGCTTTAGCGAAGAAAGCGCGACCCTGATGTCGCATCGCGTCGAGCATTTCTCGACAATTCTGGCCGCCAACAATGCAGGCCGCGCAGAACTGCTACGGCTGCATCGGGCCGGTGAACTCGACGACACCGTTCTCCATCAGATCGAGGCCGAACTAGATCTCGAAGAAATGAACGCCGGACGTTTCGCAGCCGGTTAAGCGGGGATTTTAATGCCGAAGCTGAGTTCGTTGCGGTCGCCGGTACGGCGATAGTCGACCTTGTCCATCAAGGTACGCAGCAGGTGAACGCCGAGCCCGCCGACTTTGCGTTCCTCTATCGGGGCGTGAATGTCCGGCGCGGGCAGGGATAGAGGATCGAACGGCTTGCCGTCGTCACTGACTATCGCGCTCAGATAACCGCCGCCGACGTCAATTCGCACGGTGATTTCGCGCTCGCCATTGTCGCCGATGCCATGCGTGATGATATTGGTCAGAACTTCATCGAGCGACAGACTGAAGCGATTCAGGAGTTTGGCCGGGATATCTCGTTCCGAGCAGAACGTCGAAATGCGTTTGTTGGCGCGCGGAATGTCGCCGAGCGTGTTGGTCACACCGATCGTAAGGCTGTCACGTTCCATACGAACTCAATGTTCGAAGCCGAGATGGATGCGTTGCATCGCGCCATCGGAATCGGTGGCAAGCTTGGTCGCCTGACGTCTTATCATGATCGCGCCGAGGCGGGTGAGCTGGCTTTCGTCGGCCAGAAGTTCCTCGTGGCTCGGCGCGGCCGCGCTTGTGATCAGCGGTTTGCCTTCGTACTCGACGAGAACGTCGAGCCAGAACTCGTCGAAGGTCATGGTCACCTTGGCCGATTTGCCCGGCTCGATCAGAAGATCGAGACATTCCGAGGTTTCGACCATGGCGCGGATGGCGCGGTCGATTACGTCGCGGCGCGCGCCCCAGACGCCGCCTTGATGTTCGGCGAACTTCTCGAGCTTGGTGAGGGCGTCGGCGCCGGGCGCGACCACGATGGTCGCCGACTTCTTGATGCCGATGCGGAAAATGAGGTTGAGCAGTAGTGCGCCGATAAGCCCGACGACGAGGGGCGCGCTGACGACAGGCTGTAGCCAGTCGGGTGCCGACTGATAGAAGCCGGGAAATAGAAAGCGGCTGAACGATAGCAACAGGCCGACGCTGATCACCAGCGTGCGGCGGGCGTCCATCAGGCGGCTCACCATGGCCTGCATGCCGTTGACGATGATGAAGCACGACGTGAACACCAGCGCTGCGCCGAACACCGGGCGCGGGGCAAGGATGATCAATTCGTGTATCGCCGGCAGGAAGGCGAGAATGATGAAGACGATGCCGGTGGCAAAGCCAACCGAGCGCGATGTCACGCCGGTCGTCACCGACAGGCCGACCGAGGATGAAGACGTACTCAAACCGACGCTGCCCAGTACGCCGCCGATCATCATGCTGATGCCGTTCGCCATCAGGCCTTTGCGGATAGAGCCCATGTCGGCGCGCTGCCAGCGGGCATCGTTGATCTTCTGCATGCTGGTGAAGTCACCGATGGCGCGCAGCGAGGTCGCAATGGCGGCGATCGCAAAAGGCAGCATCAGGTTGACGGCAAAAGTCGGCCAGCCGGGCTTCGGCACCGGGGGCTCGATGAACAATGAGGCCGACTTGATCTCGTGAAATGGCACCAGGCCAAGCGCCGCGCCCACGGCATAGCCGCCGCCCAGCACGATGAGGATGACATATAGCCGCAGCTTGGCCACGCCCCATATGTAGAGCGCGATCATGACGAGCAGGCAGCCGACGCCGAGCAGCGCCGGTCTGCCCATATCGGCGTTCATGGTGTCGAGCGCGGCTGAAACGCCGGTGATCAGGTTGAAGCCGATGACGCCAAGCGTCAGTCCGCTCATCAACATGGCGAAGCCGGCGATTTCGGCCGGCAGATAGGGGCGCAGCCGCTGGACGCTGTAGCCGACAAGGAGCTGCACGCAGCCGGCGAAAATCGTCATGCCGAACACCAGCGGCAATCCGCCCTGATGGGCCGCAGCCACGCTGACGGTGAAATAAACGCCCGAAAAGGCGGCAGGCATCAGTGCGCTTGAGCCGATATCCTGCGACTTCAAGCACAGCAGAATCGTGCCGAAGCCGAGCGCTAGCAGGGAGCCGGACATCACCTCCATCACCGTCTGGTGCGAGGCATGGGCGGCTTCCAGCACGAGCAGGGGGAATATCGTGGTGACGCTGGCGAGCAACACGTGTTGCACGGCCGCGACCCAGACGACATAGGCGGGCGGCTTGTCGTCGATTCCGTAGGTGATCTCCGCTGGTCTTAAGACCTGTCTATGACGAACCGGAGCTTCCGCGGGTCCCCGCAAAAACCTCAGTGCCTTGTTGATGATGTCCACGATGAGTCCTCAGCCCGCGACGATCATCCCATTTTCTTTTGCGGCGCGGAAGGGTATCTCTAGAGCCTCGGCTCGGGCTCCACTCATATCTTCGAAACAGATTTTGAGTTTTAGGAATATCCATGGAAGTCACAGAAGGCCGGTCCGGTTCGGCGACGACGCTGAAAATCGCGGGCCGCGTTGATAGTTCGGTCGCAAAGGCGCTTGAGCAGAAAGTGCTCGAAGTCGCGTCGCGTGATGGTGCCATTGTGGTCGACCTGGGCGGTATGCACTACGTGTCGAGCGCCGGATTGCGATCTTTTATCATTCTGGCGAAGCAAGCGCGGGCCAAAAATCAGACCATCGCGCTGGCCGGCATGTCGGATGAGGTCAGCGAGATTTTCGAGATCAGCGGTCTTCTGGAATTGTTCAAGATTTACGACAGCGTGGAGGCGGCGGTCGCCGCACTGCCGCGATAACGCGGTATCGTTTCAACTGTGGTTCGGCGCCATGTCGTCATGACGACTGATTTCCGCACTCTCATTCGCCGCGCGCTGACACCGGCCGAAAGCCGGCCGCGGAGTCTGTCGGCCTGGATTTTGCTCAATCTCGTCGTGCTGGTGGCGTACAGCATCGCCGGTTTGGTGGTCGTATTGTTCGGTATCGGCCCGGCCAAGATCAGCCCGATCTATCCGCCCTCCGGCATTGCGGTCGCTGCGACTTTTGTATTCGGCCCGCGCATTTTGCCGGCGGTGTTCCTCGGTCAATTCCTCAACGGCTTTCCATTGCTGGAAGACCCGCACACGACCGTTGCCAACTACATATTGACCAATAGCGGCACCGGCATCGGTTCAATCTGTGAAGCGCTGATCGCGCTGGCGACTTTGCGCTATTTCGCCCGCGCCTGGCATCCATTCGACCGTTCACGCGATGTCGTGATCTTCTTGCTCGGCTCGTCGCTGGCGGCGGCCCTTGTCTGTGGCGCCATCGGCACCCTGTCGCTGTGGGCCAACGGCTTCGTGCCGGATCGTGAGGTCCGTATTACGTTCGTCACATTCTTCCTCGCCGATGCGGCGGGCATCGCGGTGTTCGGTGCGCTGGTATTGGCCTGGTACCGGCAGCCGTGGCCGGATTTGAAAACGGCGACAACGTCGGGCGTCGTTATCGTCCTTGTGCTGGTGATTGGCGCATTCGAAATCTGGAGTCACTATCCGGTCGATTACTTCTTTCTGCCGCTGCTGCTGTGGGCGGGCTTTCGCTCCGGACCGCGTGGCGTGACGCTTGCCGCCGCAGCCATCACGGTCTTCGTCGTGCTGGCGACGACGCGTGGCGTCGGCTCCTTCGTCGGCAAGACCGATAACGAGTCGATTCTGCTGCTCGAAGGCTTCATGGCGGTGATTACGTTTACCGGGCTTCTGACCGTCGCGGTGCGTGCGCAGCAAAAGCAGGCAGAAACCGCGCTGGAGCGTCATAACCGCCTGCTGGAGCGGCGTGTTGACGACCGCACGGCGCAGATTGCGCGCAAGAATGAAGAACTGCAGATAAGGCAGGCGCGTATCGACGAGGACCTGAAAACCGCGAAGATCCTGCAGGCCTCGATCTTGCCTGCCGACTTCTCTTCTTACACCGCCACCGGTATCGCCGCGTCGATGAAGCCGGCGCTGGAAGTCGGTGGTGATTTTTACGACGTGTTTCCGGTCGATGACGGACGATTGGGCCTTGTGGTCGCTGACGTGTCCGGTAAAGGCGTTGCAGCCGCGTTTTTCATGGCCGTGACACGCACGATGCTGCGTGGCGTCGCGCTGACCAGCCGGACGCCGTCCGAATGCATGGAACATGTCAACGACTCGCTCTGCAGCGAAAACCCGATGGAGATGTTCGTTACTGCGGTTTACGCCGACCTGCATGAAGCGTCAGGACTGGTGACTTTGGTGAATGCCGGCCATTGCGAGCCGATTGTCGCGCGAGCTGACGGCAGCGTGGAGCTGTTGAGGCGGTCCGGTAACCCGCCGCTCGGTGTGGTGGCGCAACGTAGTTTTGCCGAATTGAGCTTCACGCTCGGAGAAGGTGAGATGCTGTTCTTCTACACCGACGGTGTTACCGAGGCCTTCGATGCCAAAGGAGACCTGTTCAAAGTTCAACGGTTGCTGGAAATTACACGCAACTCCGGCGCGCGTTCGCCGAATGAATTAATGCTGGCGGTGATCGGCGGAGTCGAGAACTTCTCCGCCGGCACCCTGCAATACGATGACATCACTTGCCTGGTGATCCGCCGCAACGCCGTTGCGGCGCTTTAAGACCAATCAGGTCGGCGTCAGGCCGATGGCTTTCACCAACGCCTTGTTGTCGGCGATTTCCTTCTTGATGATGGCGTCGAAGCTGGCCGGCGTTACCGGCATCGGTTCGATGCCCTGCGGCACGAACTTTTCCATTACGTCCGGCTGCGCCAGCACCTTCTTGGTGACTTCGTAAAGCTTCTCGACGACTGGGCGCGGCGTCTGCGCCGGCGCCAGGTAACCGTTCCAGTAGTTGTAATCGGAATCCTTGTAACCGGCCTCCAGCGTGGTCGGCACATCGGGCAGCGCCTTGGAGCGGTTCGGCGTGCTTACGGCGAGCGCGACAAGTTGCTTGTTCTGGATGAAGGACAACGCCGACGACAGGCCCATGCAGGCGAAGTCAACACGGCCGGCAAACACTTCCGTGAGCGCGTCGAGGCCGCCTTTGTACGGCACGTGCACGCCCTTGAACCCCGCACTGGCGCGCAGCCGCTCGGCTGCCCAATGCGTGGTGCTGCCGATGCCGGCGGAGGCATAGGTGAATTCACCGGAGGCCTTGGCCGCGGCGACGAATTCCTGAATCGTCTTGTAGCCCTTCGACGGATTGACGACGAGCACGTTTGGCAAGGTGCCGAAGGAGATGATGCCGGCGAAATCCGCCGAAGCGTCGTAGGGCAGCTTGGCGTAGATCGCCGGCGCCAGCGTGTGCGCGGAGGCGTGGGCGAGAATGGTGTAGCCGTCCGGTTCTGCCTTGGCGACGATCGCCGCACCGATCGACCCGGCCGCGCCGCCGCGGTTTTCGATCACCATGGTCTGGCCGATTTCGGTCGACACCTGTGCCGAGACGATGCGGGCGATGACGTCGAGCGAACTGCCGGCGCTGAATGGCACGATGACGCGGATCGGCTTCGTCGATGGCCAGGCTTGCGCGAAAGCGAGCTTCGAGAGGGCCGGGGTCGCGAGCGACGCGGCGGTCAGGCTCAGGAATGTGCGGCGTGTCGTCATGATTGTTTCCTTCCTTACTTACTTTTTAGATGCGGTGGAACGCGACGGCGTTGTCGTGGAACACGCGCTTCTGATCCGCTTCCGGATATTCCGCGAGCACCGTGCGGTAGGCTTCGATCAGGTTGGCGTAGCTCGAATGCAGCTTCTCCAGCGGGAAGTTGCTGCCGTAAATCGTGCGCTCGATGCCGAAAATCTGGATCGAGTCGCGGATCGACTGGCGCATGTTCTTGATCGTCCAGTCCGGCGTGAACATGTTCAGGCCGGAGATCTTGGTGTGAACGTTTTTGAACGACGCGATCTGCGTCAGCGCGTGGCGCCACTGTTCGATGGCCGCCGGCGTGCGGTCGGTCAGCATGCCGGAGTGCACGAGGAGGATGCGCACGTTGGGGAACGCCTTGATCAGCTCGACGGCGTAGGGCCACTGCGCAGCGAAGACCTGCAGTTCGAAATGCAGATCGTATTTTTCCAGCAATGCAAAGCCGCGGCGGAATTCCGGTGTATTGCAGAGGTCCGGCCGGCTGACGTTCTGGCGCAGTGGCGCGCTGTCCCAGTGCAACTGGTGGCGGACGCCACGCACGTTCGGAAACTGTTTGTTCGCCTTGATCTGGTTTTCGATGTCCGGATCGGCAAGGTCGGCCTGGAACACGATGCCGTGCGGAAAGCCGTGCTTGTCGGCGATGCCTTGCAGCCAGCGCGTTTCATCGAGGCCGCGGCCCGGACCCCAGTTCGCGGTGACGTGGACCGATTTCGTCACGCCTTCCGGCACCACATCGTGCATCCATTCCTCGATCGGGATGTCGCGGCGCAGGCCGAAGAAATCGCCAATGGCGCGGATGATCGGCGGATCGCGCAGCCAGGCGACGTCCTTGCGTTGCCAGATGTGATGATGAGCGTCGATGATGGGGCCAGCGTAGTGGATCATGGGGACTCCAGACGAAAGACGAGTTATTGCGCCGTACCTCTATCCGATGAAAAAACCGAAGAAAACGCCCAATTTGGAAAAGTATTTGAGGCAATCTGAACGCCAATCAGCGACGCCGCAAACGTCATGGTTGCCAGCCGTCGCCGCTGTGAAGCGCAGCGCGTGCACTGCGACAATTTGGCCCTACGAAAATCCGTAAAGCTTCCTGGCGTTGTCGGCGAGGATACGATTGCGCACCGCCTCGTCCGGCACCCAGTCCAGCATCAGATCGAGCAGGTCGCCGTCGTTCGGCATTTCGCGGTCGTTCATGTTCACGTGCGGCCAGTCGGTGCCCCACACCATGCGCTCCGGCGCGTGCTTGACGAAAACCTGCGCCAATGGCGTCACTGGCGCGTAAGGAAAGCTGCCCTGCGTGCAGCGCATTGGCCCGGACAGCTTCAGCCAGACGCGGCCGCTGTCGAGCATCTTCAAAACCGTCTTCACCGCCCGTTGGTCGACGCCACCGGCCGCCGGGATGCTGGCGAAATGGTCGAGCACGATATCGTTCGGCAACGACAACAGTTTGTCGGCGTAGTCGATGATGTCAGTGCCATGCGGATAGAATTGCACGTGCCAGCGGTGCTCGTGCGCGCGCGCGGCAATTTCGCGATTGAAATGCGGCAGATGTCCGCCGCGCTTCTCGCTGATCATGCGCAGGCCGCGGACGCCGAGCTTGTTGAGACGCGCCATCTCGGACGATGCGGTATCGTCCGGCAACAGGGCGACACCGCGAAGCCTGTCAGGATAGCGCTGCAACACGTCGGTCAGCATGTCGTAACTGCGGCTGTAACCGCCGGGACTGACGACCACAGCGGTGCTTAAGCCCAACACGTCTTGAAGCTTGAACAAAGTCTCGGGTAATTGGTCGACGGAGGTGTAGGGGCTGTCAGGGGCAAAAGGATATTTCGCCGCCGGTCCGAACAGATGAATATGCGTGTCGCAAGCGCCGGGCGGCGCTTTCAGTTTTGGTTTTTTCGGATGCGGATCTGGAGCCTGGGTCAGCTTCGACATGGGACGCATTCTTCCAATGCTATTTCAAATTGATGTTGGCGGCCTTGGCGAGGTCGCGCCACTGCGGCAGTTCGCGCGCGATGAGCGCCTTCATTTCAGCCGGCGTGCCGCCGACGAGATCGACGCCGTCACGGGTCAGGCGTTCGATGACACCTGGATCGCGCGCCGCCATGGCGCTCGCCGCCGCGAGCTTGTCGATGATGGCCTGCGGCGTGCCGGCCGGCGCCATCATGCCGATCCATAGAATGCCCTCGTAGCCGGGCAGACCCAGTTCCGCGATGGTCGGCGTGTTGGGCATCAGCTTGGAGCGGTGGCTGCTGGCGATGGCGAGCATGTTGAGTTTGCCGGCGCTGACCTGCGGATTGGATGTCGCGTACGTGTCGAGCTTGATCTGCACGACGTTGCTGAGAAGGTCGGTCATCGCCGGCGCTGCACCACGATAGGGAATATGCGTCACCTTGACGCCGACCTGTTGCAGCAGCAATTCCATGCTCAGATGCGGCAAGGTGCCAATGCCGGCGGAGGCATAGTCGAGCTTGCCGGGATTGGCCTTCGCATAGGCGACGAATTCGGCGAAGGTCTTGAACGGCGCCGCCGGATTGCT
>DASYCM010000308.1:0-8995 GCA_036500165.1 Pseudolabrys sp. | reverse complement strand
TGCCGCCAGCGCGTGCTCGAGTTCCTCTACGAGCGGCACCAGTACGTCGAAGCGGCCTAGGAGAAGATCATGAGCGAACCGCTCGTCATCGTCGGCAATGGCATGGCCGCGGCGCGGCTGGTCGAGGAGCTGAGCAAGCGTGCGCTCGGCCGCTACTCCATTGCCGTGATCGGTGACGAGCCGCACCTTGCCTATAATCGCGTGCTGTTGTCCTCGGTGCTGGCGAAAGAAGTCTCGCACGGCGACGTCGAGTTGAAGCCGAAGCGCTGGTGGCGCGATCGCGGCGTGACCTTGCTGTACGGGACGAGGGCGGTCGGCGTCGACACCGATATCCGCCGCGTTCGCCTCGCCAACGGTGCGAGCTTGCCGTTTTCACATCTTGTGCTCGCCACGGGCTCGAAGCCGATCCGTCTCAACGTGCCTGGCATGGAATTGCCGGGCGTGATGACCTTCCGCGATCTTGGCGATGTCGCCGCCATCGAGGCGGCAGCCACGCCGCAGACCAAAGCGGTCGTCATCGGCGGCGGCTTGCTCGGACTGGAAGCGGCCTACGGCCTCGCCAAGGCCGGCGCCAGGGTGGAGGTCATCCACCTGATGGACCGGTTGATGGAGCGGCAGCTCGATCCAAAGGCGTCGGAAATGTTACGCGTACAGATGCTAAACAAGGGTATTCCCGTCCATTTTAATGCCGAGACAAAAGTTATAACCGGCACCCGGCATGCCGAATCCGTGGTGTTGAAAGACGGCCGGGTAATTGAAGCGAATCTCGTTGTTGTCGCTGCTGGCATCCGGCCCAATATCGATCTTGCCGTCACCGCGGGTCTCGATATCGGCCGCGGTGTCGTCGTCGACGACCGCATGCAGACAAGCAAAACGGGTATTTATGCCATCGGCGAATGCGCGGAGCATCGCGGCATCGCCTACGGTCTCGTTGAGCCGGCTTACGAGCAGGCGCGCGAACTCGCGCGGGGTTTGAGCGGGGAAAAAGGTTGTTACCCCGGCAGCGTGCTGGCGACGAACCTCAAAGTCTCCGGCGTCGGTGTTTTCTCTGCCGGCGATTTTTTCGGCGCCGCTGGTACGGAGCAAATTGTCCTGTCCGATCCAGGGCTTGGCACCTACAAGAAGCTGGTTATCGCGGGCAATAAACTCGCCGGCGCTGTGCTGTTCGGCGATACCGCCGACGGCCTCTGGTATCTTGAGCTAATCCGTTCCGGCACCTCGATAAATTCGTTCCGTGACGACCTCATGTTCGGCCGTACGATGGCCGAGCGCAGCCTGCCAAAGGCGGCGTGATGTCGAGCGACTTCACCCCCGACCAGAAACGCTACCTCGAAGGCTTCGCCTCCGGCCTCACCGCCGCGCGCGCGGCGCGCGGACAGCTTCCGGCGGGCGGCGGCACAAGCGAGCCGACCGGGCCCGACGCCATTCATATCAAGGCGCAGGACCGCACGGTTGCCGCCGGTGGCAAGCTGTCGGACCAGGAAAAGATCAAGCGCGAACAGCATCCGTTCGATGCGTATAACCGGCTGAAGGAGCAGGCGAAGAACAACGAAGCGCCGAAGCCGGCCGACAATTTCCGCTGGCGCTATTACGGCCTGTTCTACGTGGCTCCGGCGCAAACTTCCTATATGTGCCGTTTGCGCATTCCGAATGGCATCGTCACACACTGGCAGATGGCCGGACTTGCCGATCTCGCCGACAAATATGCGCACGGCTACAGCCATGTCACCACGCGCGCCAATCTGCAGATGCGTGAGATCGAGCCTAAAGACGCCATCGTGATGGTCGAGTCCCTGATGGACCTCGGTCTCGGCTCGCGAGGAACAGGCGCGGATAACATCCGGAATGTCACGGGTACGCCGACCGCCGGTATCGATCCGCAGGAACTGCTCGATACTAGGCCCTATGCTCGCGCGTGGCATCACCACATTCTCAACGAGCGTGCGCTTTACGGTCTGCCGCGCAAATTCAACGTCGCGTTCGACGGCGCCGGGCGCATTGCCGCGCTGGAGGACACCAACGACATCGGCTTCCAGGCCGTGGAGTTGAAAGAAGGCTTCGGCGGCGCCGCCGGCATCTATTTCCGTCTCGCGCTTGGCGGCATCACCGGACACAAGGATTTTGCCAAGGACACCGGCGTCATCGTCAAGCCGGACGAAGCGACGCAAGTCGCCGATGCCATCGTGCGCGTCTACATCGAGCACGGCGATCGCACCGACCGTAACAAGGCGCGGCTCAAATATGTGCTCGACGCCTGGGGCCTGGACAAGTTCGTCGCGCATGTCGAGGAAAAGCTCGGCCGCCCGCTGCTGAAAGTGCCGGCCGATGCGCTACTGCCGCGTCCTATTGTAAATCGCTCGGCCCACATTGGTGTCCATCGGCAAAAGCAGCCGGGCCTTAACTGGATCGGCGTCGTGCTACCCGTGGCCAAGCTGACGTCGGCGCAGATGAGAGGCTTGGCGAAGATTGCGGCGGATCTTGGCGATGGCGATATCCGGCTGACCGTCTGGCAGAACTTGCTGATTTCCGGCGTGCCTGGCGACAAGGTCGCGCTGGCAAAAGCCGCCGTCGAAGCGCTGGGGCTATCGACCGAAGCAACGTCAATCCGCGCCGGTCTTGTGGCCTGCACCGGCGCAACCGGTTGCCGCTTTGCCGCCGCGCATACGAAAGAGCAGGCCGAAGAGATTGCGCAATGGTGCGAGGCGCGGGTCGAGCTCGACGGACCCATCAACATCCATCTGACCGGCTGTCATCATTCCTGCGCGCAGCACTACATCGGCGATATCGGCATGATCGCCTGTAAGGTCGATGTCGGCGAGGATGCCGATCCGGTCGAGGGCTATCACGTCCTCGTTGGCGGCGGGTCGGGGCCGGAGGCGGGGCTTGGCCGTGAAATCTACCGCGACATCAAGGCCACCGACGCGCCGCGCACGATCGAGAACATACTCAAGGGCTACATGGCCAACCGCGCCGGCCGCGACGAGACGTTCCTGACGTTCGCGCGCCGTCACGACATCGACGCGCTGAAGACTATGTTTGGCACGGGGGGCGCATGACACAGAACATGCCGCCGCCGATTCCATCGCTGGTGCCGGAAACCGCGCCGTTCTCCGAGGATCAGCGCGCCTGGCTCAACGGCTTCTTTGCGGGTCTGATCGCGCTCGACGGCACCGGTATTACGCCGCTATCGGCCGACCAGGGTGCGGCGCTGATGTCGGGCGCGGCGAGCGCCAAAAGTGCCGAAGACGATGACGGCGGCGCGCCGTGGCACGATCAGACCTTGCCGCTCGCCGAGCGCATGAAGCTCGCCGACGATAAGCCCTTGCGCTGGAAGATGATGGCGGCGATGGCGCAGCAGGATTGCGGCCAGTGCGGCTACGACTGCAGGAATTACTCAGGCGCCATCGTTTCCGGCAAGGAAGAACGACTAAACCTATGTGCTCCGGGCGGCAAAGACACCGCCCGCATGGTCAAGAAGCTCTACGAGGAGCTCGAGAGAGCGCCGGCGGCTGGAGCGCCCGTGGTATCTACCGAGGCAGTAGTTGTTGCCGAAGCCGCACCCGCGTCGCATGTCGCGCCCGGCATGTCGCGCGACAATCCCGTGATTGCCACGGTTCTCTCACGCAAATTGCTCAACAAGCAAGGCTCTGAAAAAGAAACCTGGCACGTCGAGTTCGATCTGTCGAAATGCGGCCTCGACTATACCGTTGGCGATGCCTTCGGCCTGTTCCCATCCAACGATCCGGCGCTGGTCGAGGCGGTGATCAAGGCGCTCGGCGCGCCGGCCGATTTTCCAATCGGCGGCCGCACCTTGCGCGACTGCCTGACTGATGGCGTATCGCTGTCACCCGCGCCCGACATGCTGTTCCAGTTATTCTCCTACATCACCGGCGGCGACCGCAGGAAAAAAGCACGGTCGCTGTCGACCGGCGAGGACCCTGACGGCGACGCGACGACAATGGATGTCTTGAGCGCGATCGAGAAATTCCCCGGTATTCGGCCTGACCCGGAGGCCTTCGTCGAAGCGCTCGATCTATTGCAGCCGCGGCTTTACTCGATTTCGTCGTCACCCAAGGCAAAGCAGGGCTGTGTGTCGCTGACTGTCGACACGGTGCGCTACCGCATCAGTAATCGCGACCGGCTTGGTGTGTGTTCCACCATGTTGGCGGAGCGTATTGAGCCGGGCGCGTCGCTCAAGGTCTATGTTCAGAAGGCGCACGCGTTCGGTTTGCCGGCCGATCCGACTGTGCCGGTCGTCATGGTCGGCCCCGGCACTGGCGTTGCGCCGTTCCGGGCCTTTCTGTATGAGCGGCAGGCCACCAAGGCGCCGGGCCGTAACTGGCTGTTCTTTGGCCATCAGCGCTCCAGTTGTGACTTCTTCTACGAAGATGAATTGAAGGTGATGAAAGACGCCGGCGTGCTGACGCGATTGTCGCTCGCCTGGTCACGGGATGCCGGGCAAAAATTCTATGTGCAGGATCGTATGCGTGAGGTTGGCCGCGATCTGTGGTCGTGGCTTGCCGATGGTGCGCACTTCTATGTCTGTGGCGACGCCAAGCGCATGGCCAAGGATGTTGAACTCGCTTTGGTCGATATCGTTTCGCAACACGGCGCGCGCAGCGCCGCCGAGGCAGCGGCCTTCGTCGCCGATTTGAAGAAAAGCGGACGCTACCAGCAGGACGTCTACTGATGAACGCCCCGGCACAGCATCCACCGGCTGTGCGCACGACGTGCCCATACTGCGGCGTCGGTTGTGGTGTGCTAGCAAAACCAGATGGGCGTGGTGGTGCAGTGATCGCCGGCGATCCAGCGCATCCCTCCAATTTCGGGCGGCTGTGCTCGAAAGGTTCGGCGCTCGGCGAGACGCTCGGGCTGGAGACGCGGCTTCTACATCCGATGCTGCGCAGGGCGGATGGTGCGCTTGCGAAAACCTCGTGGGATGACGCACTCGATAAAACGGCGCAAGGCTTTGCCGATACGATTGCCAAATACGGACCGGACTCGGTCGCGTTCTATCTGTCTGGTCAGTTATTGACCGAGGACTACTACGTCGCCAACAAGCTGATGAAGGGTTTCATCGGCTCGGCCAACGTCGACACCAACTCGCGGCTCTGCATGGCGTCGTCGGTCGCCGGCCATCGCCGCGCTTTCGGTGCCGATACCGTGCCGGGTACTTATCAGGATCTCGACAAGGCCGATTTGCTGATCCTCGTCGGCTCCAATGCGGCGTGGTGCCATCCCATTTTGTATCAGCGCATGATCGCCAACAAGCGAGCGCGAGGTGCGAAAATCGTTGTCGTCGATCCGCGCCGCACTGCGACCGCCGAGGACGCCGATCTGTTTCTGAGTGTCGCGCCGGGTATGGACACCGCGCTGTTTGCCGGCCTGCTGGTTCATCTCGCCGATGCGCTAGCGCTCGACTACCAATATGTCGATGCGCACACGTCGGGGTTGACCGACGCGCTGGTGCGGGCGCGCGAGATTTCGTCTGATGTAGCGGCGACCGCGAAAATGACCGGCCTCGCCGAGGCGGACGTTGTGCGCTTCTTCGATCTGTTTCGGGAAACGCCCAACGTCGTCACGTGCTTCTCGCAGGGTGTCAATCAGTCGGCGCAAGGCACTGACAAGGTCAACAGCATCATCAATTGCCATCTTGCGACCGGCCGCATCGGCAAGCCGGGCATGGGGCCGTTCTCGTTGACCGGGCAGCCCAATGCGATGGGCGGGCGAGAGGTTGGGGGGCTGGCCAATCAGCTTGCGGCGCACATGAATTTCAACGGCGCCGATATCGACCGTGTCGGCCGCTTCTGGAACGCGCGCGCGATGGCGCAGCGCGAGGGCCTCAAGGCCGTGCAGATGTTCGACGCCATCGAGCGGGGCAAGATCAAGGCGTTGTGGGTGATGGCGACCAATCCGGCGGTATCGCTGCCGCGCGCCGCCGCCGTGCGCGCTGCGTTGGCGAAGCTCGACGTTTTCGTCGTGTCGGAAAACGTTCTTTCCAACGACACCGTCACCGCCGGTGCGCAGATCCTGTTACCGGCCGCGGCTTGGGGCGAAAAGGATGGCACGGTCACCAACTCCGAGCGCGCGATTTCGCGGCAGCGTCCGTTCCTGCCGCTGCCCGGTGAGGCGCAGCCCGACTGGTGGATCGTGACGCAAGTCGCGCGGCGCATGGGCTTTGCCGAGGCGTTCGGCTTCGATTCTGCCGCGTCGATTTTCCGCGAACATGCCGCGCTGTCGGGCTTCGAAAACGAGGGTACGCGCGATTTCGACATCGGCGGGCTTGCCGATCTCGACAACGACGCGTTCAACGGCCTCGATCCAGTGCAATGGCCTGCGCGCGCCGGAGAAGCGCGCGGCGAGACGCGGTTTTTTGCCGATGGTGGATTTTTCACGCCGGACCGCAAGGCGCGCTTCATTGCGCCACAAAAGCCCGCGCCGAACGCCGATGTATCCAAAGAATTTCCACTGCGGCTCAACACCGGCCGCGTCCGCGATCAGTGGCATACAATGACGCGCTCGGGGCTTAGTCCGCGGCTTGGCGCGCATCTGCCGGAGCCTTTTGTTGAGGTGTATCCTGCAGACGCCGAGGCATGCGGCATTGAGAGCGGTGGCTTTGCGCTTGTGCGCACGCGCTACGGCGCCTGCGTGCTGAAGGTCGTCGTCAGCGAAGGCCAGCAGCGCGGCTCGCTGTTTGCGCCCATCCACTGGAGTGGCGAGACGGCATCGTCGGCGCGCGTCGGGGAACTCGTGGCGCCGGTCAACGATCCGTTTTCCGGCCAGCCGGAAATGAAAGCGACACCGGTGTCGATTGCGCCGATGACATTTGCTTACCGCGGCTTCACGCTGGCGCGTGCGCCGCTGGCAATGCCAGCGGATGCGTGGTGGTCGAAGGTTGCGGTCGCGAACGGTGTTGGCTGGCTGTTGGCAAGCAATGAGGGGCCGGACGCCTGGCGTGAACATGCACAACGGATATTCGCCGGCGCCGAGCTGGCGGAATATGTCGATGTGCCGCGCGGTAGCTATCGGGTTGCGGCGTTCGCTGACGGGCGATTGATTGGCGCGCTGTTCATCGGTCCGGCGGAGGCCACGCCACAGTGGGACACGGTAAAGGGCCTGTTCGAGGCGGAGAACCTCGGTGACGCGCAACGGCGCGCCGTGCTGTCGGGTAAATCGACCGACGGCATGGCCGATCCCGGTCCAGTGATCTGCGCCTGCTTTGGTGTCGGCCTCAACGTCATTCGCGGTGCGCTTGAGAGCGGTGGTGCGGCGAATGTTGAGGACATCGGCAAGGCCTTGCGTGCGGGCACGAACTGCGGCTCCTGCCTGCCGGAACTGAAGAAGATTGTGGGTCAACAGGTAAACCAAGAGAAGAGTCATGAGCGTGTCGCGCAAACCGCTTGAGGCAAGACCCGAGAGAATGGGTGCGCTGGCGCGGCTGCCGGTGTTCTATGCGCTCGAGGGTAAGCGTTGCGTGCTTGTCGGTGACGGGCAGGCAGTCGACTGGAAACTGGAGCTGCTCGAGGCGTCGGGTGCACAGGTACATTGTTATGCGATCGATGGATGGACGGCGGCGGATTTGGGCGGCGCCGCCATGGCGGTCGGTGGTTTCGACGATGATGGACGTGCGGCTGCATTTGCCGCTGCCGCCCGTGCCGCCGGCGTGCCGGTCAATATCATCGACAAACCGGCGTTCTGCGACTTCTCCTTCGGCGCCATCGTCAACCGCTCGCCGCTGGTCATCGGGATTTCGACGGATGGTGCGGCACCGGTGTTTGCGCAGGCGATCCGGGCCAAGCTCGAAGCGCTCCTGCCAAATGGTTTTGCCCAGTGGGCCGCTGCCGCGGCGCGCTGGCGGGCAAAGGTCAAGGAATCGGGCCTGTCCTTCGTTGGACGTCGCAGGTTCTGGCAGGTCTTCACCGCGCATGCGGTAGCCAATCCGCAGAGCGAGCCAAGCGAAAACGACTTCGCGCGCTTTGTCGCCGAGGTGAAGGGTCTGGGCGTTGCTATCGAGAACGGCTCGGTGACCTTGGTCGGGGCAGGGCCGGGCGATCCGGAGCTGCTGACGCTGCGCGCCGTGCGCTCGCTGCAATCCGCCGACGTCATTCTGTTCGACGATTTGGTCTCCCGCGATGTGCTCGACTTCGCGCGCCGCGAAGCCCGCAAGATGCTAGTCGGCAAGACCGGCTTCGGTCCGTCGTGCAAACAGGACGACATCAATGCACTGATGGTCAGCCTCGCCAAACAGGGCAAGCGTGTGGTGCGGCTCAAGGGCGGTGACCCCTTCATCTTCGGCCGGGCAGCCGAAGAGATTGAGGCCTGCAAGGCAGCCAACATTGCCATCGATGTCGTGCCGGGCATCACGGCAGCTCAGGGGGCCGCCGCAAAGCTTGGCATTCCGCTGACCGACCGCGACAACTCGCGCCGGCTGCAATACGTCACCGGACAGGCCCGCAGCGGCAAATTGCCCGACGACATCGACTGGCGGACGCTGGCCGATCCAGCGACGACAACGGCCATATATATGCCGGTCAAGACTTTGGACGCGCTGGTGGCCAAGGCGACCGCTGAAGGCCTCGATCCAACAACGCCGTCGCTCGCGATTTCACGCGCAACCAGGCCGGACCAGAAAGTCGTATCAGCGCCGATTGCCGAACTGTCGGCGAAAATCACAGAGGCAGAATTACCGGGCCCCGTGCTGGTCATGGTGGGACGCGCGATGGCTGCCGCACAGATTTCACAGAAAGTCGCCGCCGCGGGCTAAACCCGATCGGCTGCGAGGAACGGCAGCATTGCTGCAAGCAACGCCTCTGGCGCTTCTTCCGGCACATAATGTCCGCAGTTCGGGATCACTGCGCCCGTTAAGTGCGGCGAGAAAGCTGAGAAGGTGCCGCGCATGGCATCGCCCAATCCACCGGAGCCGCCGACGGCAAGTATAGGCATGGTCAGCTTCGTTTCAGCCGTTGCTTTGTTCTGCGCCATCGAGTCGAAGATC
>DASYCM010000307.1:0-10973 GCA_036500165.1 Pseudolabrys sp. | reverse complement strand
ATCGCGGACTATGGCGACATCAATCCCGATTTCGGCAACATGAAGGATTTCCGGCGCTTCATCGTCGAGGCCAAGCGGCGCGGCCTGAAAGTGATCACCGAGCTCGTCATCAATCACACCTCCGATCAGCACGACTGGTTCAAGCGCGCCCGCCGCAGCGATCCGAAATCGAGCGCGCGCAACTGGTATGTCTGGAGCGATACCGATCAGAAATACCAGGGTACGCGGATCATCTTCACCGATACCGAAAAATCGAACTGGACCTGGGATCCGGAGGCCGGCCAGTTCTACTGGCACCGCTTCTTCTCGCACCAGCCGGACCTGAATTTCGACAATCCGCGCGTCGTCAGGGCGATCGTGCAGGTCATGAAGCGCTGGCTCGATGCCGGCGTCGACGGCTTCCGGCTCGACGCCATTCCCTACCTTTGCGAACGCGACGGCACCAACAACGAGAACCTGCCGGAGACGAATTCCATCATCAAGAAACTGCGCGCCGAGCTCGACGCCTACACCAAGGGCAAGGTGCTGCTGGCGGAAGCCAACCAATGGCCGGAGGACGTACAGGAATATTTCGGCCGCGGCGACGAATGCCAGATGGCGTATCACTTCCCGCTGATGCCGCGGATCTACATGGCGATCGCGCAGGAAGACCGCTTCCCGATCACCGACATCCTGCGCCAGACGCCGGACATTCCCGCCAATTGCCAGTGGGCGCTGTTCCTGCGCAATCACGACGAGCTGACGCTGGAAATGGTCACCGATGTCGAGCGCGACTATCTGTGGTCGACCTACGCAAACGACCCGCGCGCACGCATCAATGTCGGCATCCGCCGCCGGCTGGCGCCGCTGATGGACAATGATCGCCGCAAGATCGAATTGATGAACTCGCTGTTGCTGTCGTTCCCGGGCACGCCGATCATCTATTACGGCGACGAGATCGGCATGGGCGACAACATCTATCTCGGCGACCGCAACGGCGTGCGCACGCCGATGCAGTGGACACCCGACCGCAATGGCGGCTTCTCGCGCGCCGACCCCGCGCAGCTCTACCTGCCTTGCATCATGGACCCGGTTTACGGCTTCTCCGCCGTCAACGTCGAGGCGCAGACCCGCTCGCTGTCATCGCTGCTGAACTGGATGAAGCGCCTGATCGGCGTGCGCAAATCGAGCAACGTGTTCGGTCGCGGCACTCTCACTTTCATCCGCCCGAAGAACCGCGCCGTATTCTGCTACGTGCGGCAGCTTGAGGGCGAAGCCATTCTGTGCGTCGCCAACCTCGCTCGCACCGCGCAGGCGGTCGAACTCGATCTGAGCGCCTGGAAAGGCCGCGTGCCGCACGAAATGCTGGGCCGCACGCGGTTTCCCCGCATCGGCGAGTTGCCTTATCTCGTCACGCTCGCACCTTACGGCTTCTTCTGGTTCCGTTTGAGCGAAGATGCCGACCAGGCCGCCGAACCGGCGCTGCCGCGCGAATTGACGACACTGGTTCTGGGCACCGAATGGAATTCGGCGCTGTCCGGCTGGACCCGCCGCACCTTTGAAAGCGACGTGCTGCCTGTCTTCCTGCCTGATCGGCGCTGGTACGCCGACAAGGACGCACAGCGCATGTCGGCTGCGGTGACCGTGACCGTCCCGGTCGACCGCGAGCCGGATCGCTTCGTCTTCACCGTCGCTGATGTCACGACCCCGCGCGGCATCAGCCGTTACTTCATGCCGCTGACGATCCGCTGGGTGCGTCACACCACACTCGAACATACGCCGGCGACCGTGCTCGCCGCCGTGCGCCGCGGCCCGCGCGAAGGCTCGCTGCTCGACGCCGCCGCCGAACCGGAATTTATCGCTACCCTGCTGGCAAAGATTCACGCCGGCGAGTCTGCGGGCGATAGCAAGCAGAAGATCATGTTCCGTCCGACCTCGGCGATGGCCGCCGCGCCGCTAAAGGAGATCAAGGATGTCCACGCGGTCAACCGCGAGCAGTCGAACACCAGCATCATTGTCGACGATTCCTACGTCATTAAAATCTTTCGACGCATCACGCCGGGCATCCACCCGGAAATCGAAATAGGCCGCTTCCTCACCGACGTGGCGCAGTTCAAGAACGCGCCGGCACTGCTCGGTTCGCTTGAGCTGCACGAGGGCGAGAATTGCAGCGCACTTGGCGTGGTGCACGCGTTCGTCGAAAATCAAGGCGACGCCTGGACAGTGGTCGGCGCCGCGCTCGACCGCCTCGTCGAGGAGCAGCGCCTGTTGCCGAACGAGGCCATCGCTGAAACGTCGGAAGTCACCGTCCTGCTGAAGTGGATGCGGCAAATCGGCAAGCGCACGGCCGAACTGCATCTCGCCTTCGCCACGCCGACCGACAACGAAGCCTTCAAGGCCGAGCCCGTAACGGCCGCGGACACGACGCTATGGACGGATCAATTACTGGCGCGGGTGCAAAACGTATTCGCACTACTGGAAGCCAACATCAAAAACTTGCCGGAAGCCAGCGCCGTTATGAGACGCCAGTTACTCGGCCATCGTGAAGCCATCGTCGCTCATGTCGAGGCGAACTGGAACATGACGTTCGACGGCACCAAGATCCGGCATCACGGCGATTTCCACCTTGGCCAGGTGCTGATCGCCAAAGACGACGCTTTCATCCTCGACTTCGAAGGCGAGCCACGCCGTTCGCTCGACGACCGCCGCCGCAAGGTCGCTCCGGCACGCGACGTGGCCGGCTTCTTGCGTTCGATAGACTACGCCACCAGCGCCGCGCTTGGCCGCGAGACCGACATCAAGCCCGAAGAGCTTGAACCGGTGGCCGCGCAGGTGCGCGGCTGGGGCGAGCGCATGACGGGGGCCTATTGGGAGGCCTATCGCGAAGCTATAGGCGGCGTGGGCCTGTGGCCGAAGGATGACAAGCAGGTCCACCAACTGCTCGATCTCTTCCTGCTCGAGAAAGTTTTTTACGAAATCGAATACGAGCTGACCAACCGGCCCGACTGGTCGCATATCCCGCTGGAGGCCGCGCTCCGCATCCTGCGCCAGCATGGAGTGATCGACCCATGAATCAGGTCCACCGTCCGCCGCCGATCCTGTCGGATTTTGATCTTTACCTGCTCGGCGAAGGAAATCACCTCAAGCTTTACGACAAACTCGGCGCGCATCCGATGACACTCGATGGCGCAGCCGGGGTCGGCTTCGTCGTCTGGGCGCCGAACGCCGAGCGCGTCAGTGTCGTCGGAGACTTCAATGCATGGGACGGCCGCCGACATCCCATGCGGGTGCGCGGCAGCGGCTACTGGGAAGCCTTCGTTCCCGGCGCGGGCGCCGGCGACAAATACAAGTACGAAATCATCGCGCGCGGGGGCGGCATGCTGCCGCTGAAATCCGATCCGGTGGCCTTCGCCGCAGAAATGCGGCCGTCGACGGCATCGGTCGTGGTCGACGCTGCAGCGCTGCCGAAGCCGGCCCCCGTCCGCGCGGGTATCAACGCGCTCGACAGGCCGATGTCGATCTACGAGGTGCATCTCGGCTCGTGGCGCCGCAAAGGCGACAACGGTGAGTTCTGGCTGAACTATGCGGAGCTTGCCGAAACGCTGCCGGCCTACTGTGCCGACATGGGGTACACTCATGTCGAACTGTTGCCGATATCCGAGCATCCCTTCGACGGCTCATGGGGCTATCAGCCGACCGGGCTCTTTGCTCCGACAAGCAGGTTCGGCACGCCCGCCGAATTCGCGATGCTGGTGGACGCCTTTCACAAGGCCGGCATCGGCGTGTTGCTTGACTGGGTGCCGGGCCACTTCCCCGACGATCCGCATGGCCTCGCCAATTTCGACGGCACAGCGCTTTACGAACATGCCGATCCGCGCCAGGGCCGCCATCTCGACTGGGGCACGATGATCTACAACTACGGCCGCGTCGAAGTGACAAACTTCCTCATCGCCAACGCGCTGTTCTGGCTGGAACGCTACGGCGTCGATGGCCTGCGCGTCGATGCGGTCGCGTCGATGCTCTACCTCGACTACAGCCGCCCCGCCCACGCGTGGATTCCGAACAAGCATGGCGGTCGCGAGAATGTCGAGGCCGTCGACTTCCTGCGCCGCACCAACACGCAGGTGTTCGCGCAACATCCCGACGCCACGACTGCCGCGGAAGAGTCCACCGCGTGGCCGCAGGTTTCCCGTCCGGTCGATTGGGGCGGCTTGGGTTTCGGATACAAATGGAACATGGGGTGGATGCACGACACCCTCGACTACATTTCCAAGGATCCGATCTACCGCAAGCACGAGCACGGCAAAATCCTGTTCGGGCTGCACTACGCATTTTCGGAAAACTTCATTCTGCCGCTGTCACATGACGAAGTCGTACACGGCAAGCGATCGATCCTCGGCCGTATGCCGGGCGACGCGTGGCAGAAGTTCGCCAACCTGCGCGCCTATTACAGCTTCATGTTCGGTCATCCCGGCAAGAAACTGATGTTCATGGGAGCGGAGTTCGGTCAGGACACCGAGTGGAACCACGACGTCAGTCTGCCGTGGCATCTGCTTGAGCGGCCCGAACACGCCGGCATTCAGAAGCTGGTACGCGATCTCAACAAGTTCTACCGCGACACGCCGGCGCTACATGCGCTCGACTGCGATCCCGCAGGTTTCGAATGGCTTGTCACAGACGATGCGAACCATTCGACCTTCGCCTGGCTGCGGAAGGGCAAGGGCACCAACGAACGCGTCGTCGTTATCGTCAATTTCACACCGCAGGTCATTCACGACTACCACATCCGCGTGCCGTTCGCCGGGAAATGGCGCGAAGTGCTGAACTCCGACGCAGCACTCTACGGCGGCAGCAATGTTGGGAACGTAGGAGCGGCGGAAGCCGTTATGACACGCGACAGCCCGGAGCTTCACATTGTTCTCCCACCCCTTGCTGCCCTCTTTTTCGTTCCTGAGGTCTAACGGTCAGACCTCGGCAGGCGCACCGCATCCGCTCGGCGCGACGTGGGACGGACGCGGCACCAACTTCGCCTTGTTCTCGGCCAACGCGACCAAGGTCGAGCTGTGCCTGTTCGACCGTGAAGGCAAGCGAGAGACCGAACGCGTCGCGTTGCCCGAGCGCACGGAAGATGTGTGGCACGGCTATTTTTCGCATGTCTCACCGGGCCAGCTTTACGGCTACCGCGTGCATGGCCCTTATGAGCCGAACCACGGTCACCGCTTCAATCCCAATAAGCTGCTGGCCGATCCGTACAGCAAACAGCTTAGCGGCCATTTTTCGTGGAGCGACGCGCATTTCGGTTACCGCACCGGCAGCAAGCAGGAAGACCTTTCATTCGACCGGCGCGACAACGCACGCAACATGGTCAAGTCGGTCGTGGTCGATCCCGCGCACACCTGGTCGCGCGAGCGCCGTCCACAGACGCCGTGGGAAGACACCATCATTTACGAGGCCCACGTCAAAGGCCTGACGCAGGCGCGTAAGGACATTCCCGAGGATGCGCGCGGCACCTATCGCGGACTTTGCGAACCCGGCACCATCGCGCACTTGCGCAAGCTCGGTGTCACCGCAATCGAGTTGCTGCCCATCCACGCCTTTCTCGACGATCGCTACCTGCTCGACCGCGGCCTTAAAAACTACTGGGGCTACAACACGCTGAGCTTTTTCACACCCGAAGCGCGCTACGCCCACGGTAATGAGGTCAATGCGTTCCGTTCGACGGTAGCGGCGCTGCATGACGCCGGCATCGAGGTCATTCTCGACGTCGTCTACAACCACACATGCGAAGGCAACCAGATGGGCCCGACGCTGTGCTACCGCGGCATCGATAACGCCTCGTATTACTGGCTGATGCCGGACAACGCGCGCTACTACGACGACTTTACCGGCACAGGTAATTCGCTAAAGCTGGCAACGCCGCGCGTCTTGCAGATGGTCATGGACTCGCTGCGAATGTGGGTCGAGACCTATCACGTCGACGGCTTCCGCTTCGATCTCGCCTCGACCCTGGCGCGCGGACCCGCCTTCGAGCGCAATGCGCCCTTCCTCACCGCCATACGGCAGGATCCGGTGCTGGCGAACGTCAAGATGATCGCGGAGCCGTGGGACATCGGCATGGGTGGCTATCAGGTCGGCGGATTCCCCACTGGCTGGTCGGAATGGAACGACCAGTATCGCAAGACGCTGCGACAACTCTGGCGCGGCGAAGGCCATCTCATCGGCGACCTTGCCCGCCGCATGACTGCCTCAGCCGAGCAATTCCAGCACGACGGGCGCGGTCCACGCGCCAGCATCAACCACGTCACGGTGCATGATGGCTTCACGCTGGCCGACCTCGTCAGCTACGAGAGCAAGCACAACGAAGCCAATGGCGAGGACAATCGCGACGGCAGTGACGACAACGTCAGCACCAATTGCGGCGCCGAAGGCCCGACCGACGATCCCGATATCCTCGCCAGCCGCCGCCGTATCCGCGCCAACCAGCTCGCCTGCCTGTTCCTCGCGCAAGGCGTGCCCTTGCTCCTGGCCGGCGACGAGGCCGCCAACAGCCAGAATGGCAACAACAATACCTATTGCCAGGACAATGAGACCGGCTGGGTCGACTGGTCGAAGCTCGGCACCGAAGACGATTTCACCGAACTGGTCAGCCAACTAAGCGCGCTGCGGCAGCGCTTTCCGCAGATCAAGCCGCACCGCTGGGTCGAAGGCAAAAAAGCCGACAGCACCTACGACGTCAAATGGCTGACGCCTGCCGCAGCCGAGATGAGTGAGCCGGACTGGAATTTTCCCGACGGCCGGTGGCTTTCTTATGTGCTGGCGGCGCCGTTCGGCAACGGCGAGCCGGTATTCATTGCGCTCAACGGCGCCGACGACGATGTCGAGATCACGTTCCCGGAATGGCCGAACGTAACCAAGTGGCAGAATGTGCTCGATACCTCGAACGGCCCCAACGCCCACTATGAGTCGGTCGAGGTCGGTGGCCACTGGACGTCACGCTCTAAATCCGTGCTCGCATTCGCGGGGACGTCGTGAGCGGCGTTCGGCATTTCGGGCCGTTTGTTACTGATGCGGGCGTGACATTCCGATTGTGGGCGCCGGCGGCGCGCACCGCGAGCCTCTTGTTCAAGGGTGACACCATCCGCATGCCGCAGCGTGACGGTTGGTACGAACTGCATATCGCCGAGGCACGGGCGGGCGATCACTACAAATTCAATATCGACGACGAATTCGATATTCCAGACCCCGCTTCGCATTTCCAGCCCGAGGACCTGAACGGCCCGAGCGAAATCATCGATGAGAATTACGCCTGGCAGGCGAGAGACTGGAAAGGCCGCCCATGGCACGAAGCGGTTTTTCTCGAAACGCACGTCGGCACCTTCACGAGGGAAGGCACCTATCGCGCCATGATCGTGAAGCTCGACCATCTGGTCGAGACCGGCATTACCGCACTGGAATTGATGCCGCTTGCCGATTTTCCCGGACGCTGGAACTGGGGCTATGACGGCGTGCTGCTGTTCGCGCCGGATTCAAGCTACGGCCGCCCGGAATATCTGAAGGCACTGATCGACGCCGCGCATCAACGCGGCCTGATGGTGTTTCTCGACGTCGTCTACAATCACTTCGGGCCGGAGGGGAATTATCTTGGCCGCATCGCGCCTGCGTTCTTCTCCAAAGAGCAGACGCCGTGGGGCGGCGCGATCAATTATGAAGTGCCACAGGTGCGCCGCTACGCCATCGATAACGCGCTTCACTGGCTGCGCGACTATCGTTTCGACGGCCTGCGGCTGGATGCCGTGCACGCTATCGTCACCCCCGGCGAGGTCAGCGTCCTCAAGGAACTGAGCGAGACCGTCGGCGCGTTCGCCGCCGAGACCGGACGCCTCATTCATCTGGTGCTGGAGAACGACGACAACCGCGCGGGCTTGCTGGCGCCAGACCGGAACCCGCCCGACGGCCGTTATCGTGCACAATGGAACGACGACTATCACCACGCCTGGCACGTGCTGCTCACCGGCGAGGATGCGGGCTACTACGAGGATTACAAAGCCGCCGGCAGGCACGTTCCGCGGGCTTTGGCCGAAGGCTTCGCCTATCAGGGCGAGCCGTCGCTGCACCGCGACGGCCAGAAGCGTGGCGAGCCGAGCAACCAATTGGGGCCGGCGGCCTTCGTCAATTTCCTGCAGAACCACGACCAGATCGGCAACCGGCCGCTGGGAGAACGGTTGACCGCGATCGTCAGACCCGAAGTGCTGGAGGCCGCGCTCTCGGTGCTGCTGCTACAACCATCGCCACCTATGCTATTCATGGGCGAAGAATGGGGTGCGACCGAGCCCTTCCCGTTCTTCTGCGACTTCAAGGGCGATCTGGCCGACGCCGTTCGCAATGGCCGGAAAAAAGAATTTGCCGCGGCTTATGCCGCGCATGGCGGCGAAATTCCCGATCCGCTGGCGCACCACACGTTCGACGCGGCGAAGATCGACTGGGACGCATGCAAAAAGCCCGAACATGCAAAGCGGCTGTTGCTGACAAGGGAACTGCTCGCGGCCCGCGGGACATTCGTCATGCCGCTATTGCCGGCGATGAACGGCGCAGGCGATGTGACATTCGCAAACGGTGTTCTCAGCGCGCAATGGCGCGCGGGTAAACAGTCGTTGCAGCTTCTTGCCAATCTCTCTGACGCGTCAAAGCCACAACCTAAAGGTTTGTCCTGGGGCGCGCCGATTTGGCGCGGCACGCCGCCGCGCGAACTGCCGCCCTGGTCCGTCTTCGCCGCAGTCGGAGGCTGACATGCCTCCCGCCATTCCGCTCGCGACCTACCGCGTGCAACTGACCAAGAATTTCGGTTTCGACGATGCGGCGAAGCTCGCGCCGTATCTCAAGAGCCTTGGCATCACCCACCTCTATGCCTCGCCGTTCCTGAAAGCGCGGCCAGGCAGTACGCACGGTTACGACATCGTCGACCACAACCAGCTCAACCCAGAGCTTGGCGGCGAGGAAGGCTTCGCGCGGTTGAGCGCTGCGCTCAAGCAGAACGAACTCGGCCTGATCCTCGATTTCGTACCGAACCATATGGGCGTCGGTCATTCTGATAATGTATGGTGGCTTGATGTACTGGAATGGGGCCCCAAGTCGCCTTACGCAGCCGCCTTCGACATCGACTGGGAAGGCCTGCCCTACCGGCGGCATCCCGGCGTGCTGCTGCCGATTCTCGGCCGGCCTTATGGCGACGCGCTGCAAGCCGGCGAGATCGAAATCAGGTACGACGCAGCCACGGGCAGCTTCGCAGCCTGGTATTTCGACCACAAGCTGCCTATCAATCCGCAGCGCTATGGCGAGATGCTGCGCACCATCGTCACGGCGGCAGATGCACTAGATCAATTGCCCGGACAGGAACTCGTCGCGCTGGCGCATGCCTATCGTGCGGTCGGGGCGCCGTTATATCGCGACGCGCCTGAGCTGAAGCAACAACTAATGCGAATCGACGGCGCGGCGGGTGTGATCGAGCGCGGACTTACCGCGTACAAGAGCGACACTGAAGCGGGAGCAGCGCTGCTGCACCGGTTGCTGGAACGCCAGCACTATCGCCTCGCCTACTGGCGCGTCGCCTTTTCGGCGGTGAACTATCGCCGCTTCTTCGATATCAACGATCTTGCTGGTTTGCGCGTCGAGGACCCGAAGACGTTTCGCGGCATCCACCCGCTGGTGGCGCGGCTGATCTCCGCAGCGCAGTTGCAGGGTCTGCGCCTCGACCATATCGATGGCTTGCGCGACCCAGCGCAGTACACGCGCCGCCTCCAGCAATTCGTCGGGAAACTGCGCCGCGAGGCCGGACAGCGCGGACCGTTCTACACGATCATCGAAAAAATTCTGGGCGAAAACGAGCCGGCGCCGCATCTCCCCGGCGTGCACGGCACCACCGGCTATGAATGGCTCAACGTCATTTCGCGCGTGCTCGTCGACGGTAACGGCATGGCCGCACTCGACCGAACCTGGCGCGAGGCGACGGACGAGCGCGCCGATCTGCCGGCAATGCTCAACAACGCCAAGCAGCGCGTTATCGATACCATGCTGGCGTCCGAGTTCACGGTGCTGATCCGGGCGCTGGCGCGCATCGCTGCGGGCCACTTCAGCACGCGCGATTATACGCTCGACCGGCTGCGTGCGGCGCTCCAGGCTTACGTGCTCGAATTCCCGGTGTACCGGACTTACGTCAACGCGGGCGGCGCCTCGCCGCGCGACCGTGAAATGATTGAGGCGACCGTCAAACGAGCGCGGGCACGCTGGGCGGGACCCGATCCCGACATTTTCGATTTCCTGCGCGACGCACTTACCGTCGATCTGGCGGCGAACCCCGGTTATAGCGCCGCGCGCGTGCGCAATTTCGCGCTCAAGCTTCAGCAATTCACCGGCCCGCTGATGGCCAAGGCACTGGAGGACACAACCTTCTACCGCCATCACCGGCTGCTTGCGCTCAACGAAGTCGGCGGCGAACCGGAAGCGCCGCCACTCTCTCTCGCTGTGTTCCACACGTTGCAACAGAAGCGCGCGGAAGCGCCGTTCGGCCTGACGGCCACGGCGACACACGACACCAAACGCGGCGAAGACGCCCGGGCGCGCATTCTGGCACTATCTGAAATTCCCGATGACTGGGCCGCCGCGCTTCAGCAATGGCGCGGGTTGAATGCGCGGCTGATCGAAGATGGCCGTCCGTCACCCGCTCATCAATACATGCTGTATCAGGCGTTGGTCGGCGCATGGCCGGAAACTATCGACAATAATTTCGTCAAACGCATGCAGGCCTACGCGCTGAAAGCCGCGCGTGAAGGCAAGCAAGAGACAAGCTGGACCAATCCGAACGAGGCTTACGAAAAAGCCCTGCAGGACTACGTCGTGAAGCTGCTGGACAAATCGAGCGACGAGTTCCTCGCCTCTTTCGGCGCTTTTGCGTCGCGCACCGCATTGCTCGGCGCGCTCAACGGACTTTCGCAATTGGC
>DASYCM010000306.1:0-2619 GCA_036500165.1 Pseudolabrys sp. | reverse complement strand
CCGCTGGTCTACTCGCTGTTGCCGGATCGCTGGCGCGACCGGGAGCCGGCGATCTCGACGGTCGGGCGGCTCGACAAGGAAACCTCCGGCCTGTTGCTGCTCACCGATGACGGCGCGCTGCTGCACAAGATCATTTCGCCGCGCAGCAACGTCACCAAACGCTATGACGTCACGCTCGACCGGCCTTTGAAGGGCGGCGAGGAAAATATCTTCGCCTCCGGCGAGATGATGCTGGAAAGCGAGAAGACGCCGCTGCTTCCGGTGCAGATGGAAATTGTATCGCCGACGCGGGCTTATGTGACGCTGACGGAAGGCCGCTATCACCAGGTCCGCCGCATGTTCGCGGCGGTCGGCAATCATGTGACTGCGCTGCATCGCGACCGCGTCGGCGGACTGACGTTGCCGGACGACCTCGCGGCGGGAGAATTCCGCATCATGACCGACGCGGATATTGCGCGCGTATTCGAAATGCCCACCGCCTGACAAGGACGTGCGGCGCGGCTACACTCCCTCCCGCTGAGGGGGAAACAACAATGACATTCGCTTTCGACCATATGCTGGTCGCCCGCGTTCTGCTGACCTTGATGACATTGGGCTGGTCGCTCGGCACCGTGCTCGCCGACTTCAACAGGACCCACGCCACCAATCCACAATGGACGCCGCACGCGCGCTTCCACCTGGTCTGGCAGATTTGCAGCTATTCCGGCTTCGGCCTTTTGAATCTGGCGCTGATCTGGTGGCCGGGCCCGCTCGGCTTCGAGCGGCTGTGCCTCGCCGCGCTGATCGGCGTCGTCGTCTATGCGGCATTCTTCGCCGCGTTGTTTTCCATGCCGGTCTATGGCGGCGGCGCTTACGACGGCAACGGTTACGAGCCCTACCCCGCGCCGGTAAAATTGTTCGCGCCTAAATGGGATGTGAACATCACAGTGTTCTGCATCCAGCTTGTCATCCTCGCAGCGAGCATCATCGCACTGACGCGCTAGTGACGCCGCGGCGATCGGCCCTGATAGAACTGGTTGCGTTCGCAGAACCCACCGATGCCGCTCACGGTCGCCATGCATTGAGCATAGGTGGTGAAACCGCAATTGCGGCCGCCGCTCCTCCCGCTGTATTGCGCGCACCACGGATATTCGATGGCCGCGGCGGCGGGCGTCACGAGGTCAGCTAGCAGCACCACGGCAAACGCTGCAGCGCATATAAACTTCGACATCGAAACCTCCTCACTTGGCGTTGGTCACTTTCTAGGCAACAGTCAGATACCGATTTAGTTTCAAAACTCCAGAAACAACAAGGCCGGCGTCGGGCGCCGGCCTTGGGATCTACAGAGGCTTGCCTTTCGGTCAGTTGATCGTCGTGCCCTTGAGGACCGGCGCCCAGCGTTCGATCTCGCTCTTGACCAGCGTGCTCAGCGCCGTGGGGCCGCGGCCTTTCTTATCTGGAATGTCGCTGCCGAGATCGAGCAAACGCTTGCGCACCGCCGGATCGTCCAGCGCCTTGTCGAGCGCGTCGGCGAGCTTGTCGACAACCGGCTGCGGCGTGCCCTTCGGCGCAAACACCGCGTTCCAGGCGGTGACCTTGAAGGCGGGCAGGCCCGCTTCCTTCGACGTCGGCACATCCGGCAAAGCGGGGTTACGCTCCTCGGTGCCGACCGCCAGCGCCTTGATGGTGCCGCCGGTGACGTGCGGCACCAGATTGACGACCTGGTCGCACATGTAATCGACCTGCGAGCCGACCAGCGCGTTGAGCGCCGGGCCGGTGCCGTTGAACGGAATTTGCGTCGGCTTGGTCTGCAGGATCGAGTTGAGCAGCAAACACGTCGTGAAGGAGACAGAACCCACGCCGGCATGCGCCATGTTGGTTTTTTCGTTGTTGGTCTTGGCCCAGACGACGAATTCCTTGAGATCCTTCGCCGGAATGTCCTTGCGCGTGACGATCAGGATGGGCGTGCCCGCCGCCATGCCGATTGCCTCGAAGTCGACGTCCGGCTTGTAGGCAAGGTTCGGATAAAGCGACACCGCGGCGGCGTGCGTGCCCATGTGGCCCATGATGATGGTGTGGCCATCGTTCTGCGCGCGCATGGCGCGGATCGAGCCGGTGGTGCCGCCGGCGCCGACGACGTTTTCGATGATGACCGGTTTGCCGAGCGTCTTCGACATATGCTCGCCGACGATGCGCGCAACGATGTCGGTCGGTCCGCCCGCGGCGAACGGCACGACCATGGTGATGTTGCTCTTGGGGAAATCCTGCGCGGCAGCGGGAAGGATCGCCGAAGCAATAGCGAGCGAAGCAATGACAGCCCTGGTCAGCATCTTCATTTTGGTTGATATCCCGGTAATTAAACGCGTTGCGACTGTCATTTCATGACACGGCGTTCGGGTGCGACGCAGGCCAAAATGCAAAACGGCCGCGCGACATAATCGCGCGGCCGTTTGTTGCAGTGCAGCGGCCGGCGATATCGCCGACCGGCATTTCTACGTTTAGTTTTCCGACTCCACGAAGACCTCGTCGCGGCGTTTGCGGATCATCGGCAGCAGCGCCACCGTGAGCAGCGCCAGCGAGATCAGCAGCAGCCCGGCCGAGATCGGACGGGTCGCGAACACCGTGGCATCGCCGCGCGCG
>DASYCM010000305.1:0-3690 GCA_036500165.1 Pseudolabrys sp. | reverse complement strand
GTTCATCTTGATACTGGCCTCCTCGCGGAGGTCTCCCAGACCAACACCGGACAACAGGCCATAAAAAAACCCGGCCTGAACAAAGGTTCGGCCGGGATCAAATGTCCCCGGCCTGTTTAGCGAGTTGTTTAACGTGGCTGCAAGCCGGCCGGCTCAAATGACCACGGAATAAGCAAGGTTTTAATCCCGGCCACAGTTTCCGTCAAGGCAATGACATATATGTGCGATTTCAGGCCGCGCCCGGACGAGCCAGAACGGCATGTTTTCTTTGATTTCGGCCCCGCGCCCTCCTATCAATTGCGACCATGACAAAGCCGGACAAGACCATCGACGTCCCCGCACTGGGCGATCTGCGCAAAGAGATCGACCGGATCGACGAAGAAATGCACCAGCTCCTGATGGAGCGCGGCACCATCATCGACCGGCTTATCGCCATTAAGAAAAGCCAGGAGACGGGTTCCGCGTTCCGTCCGATGCGCGAAGCCGACATGATGCGCCGTCTCGTACAACGGCATAAAGGTATTCTGCCACTCGATACCGTGGAGAGTATCTGGCGCGTCATCATCTCGACGTTCACTTACGTGCAATCGCCGTTTTCGGTGCATGCCGACCTGTCGGCCGGCGATGCGTTGATGCGCGACTCTGCGCGCTTCCATTTCGGCTTCACGGTGCCGTTCATTCCGCACATGGGTGCGGCCGGCGTGGTCGAAGCCGTGTCGGAATCGAAAGGCGATCTTGGACTGGTGCCGGCGAGCGCTGTTGCGGCGGCCGGTGCATGGTGGACCGCGCTCGAATTCGACGCAGCGCCCAAGATCATCGCCCGTCTGCCATTCGTCGAACGCGCCGATCATCCGGCGGCACTCCCCGTATTCGTGGTGTCGCGCGTTGCCGCCGACGCCATGGCAACCGAAGCCGGCGTCTGGAGCATTCGCGTGTCCGGCTGGGGCGCTACTTCGGCTCAGTCGCTGGCGATGCTGGCGGATTTCATTGCCGTCCCGGACCGCGCCTTCGATGGCGCCGCGCTGCTGGTGACCCTGCCGCACGGCACCAGCCTGGAGACAGTCACCGCCGCCCTGGTTAAGGCTGGCGCAACTGTGAGTTCGTCTGCCCTCGTCGGCAGCCACGCAACCCGCTATACGGTTGCCGCGAAGAGCGCATGATCCCGAAAAGTGGACACCGGTTTTCGGGCCAGACCGTGCGCAAAACTGAATAAGCCTGATCTTCAGAAAGCCAGAATGATGACTGCCAATCGTCCGCAACCGCGCCCCGGCGTACTCGACATTGCCCCCTACATTCCGGGCAAGAGCACCGCGCCCGGCGTAGACAAAGTTTACAAACTGTCCTCCAACGAAACGCCGTTGGGGCCGGGCGCGAATGCTATCGCCGCGTATAAGCAAGCCGGCGCGCATCTCGAGGAATATCCGGAAGGTTCGTCGGCGGCATTGCGTGAAGCGATCGGCGGCGTGTTCGGCCTTGACCCAGCGCGCATCGTCTGCGGCGCGGGCTCCGACGATCTGCTCAACCTGATCGCGCGCGCCTTCCTCACCGATGGCGACGAGGCGATCCACACCACGCATGGCTTCCTTGTGTACCCCATCGCCACGATGGGCACCGGCGCCAAGCCCGTGGTCGCGGCGGAAAAGGAATTCACCGCCGACGTCGACGCCATCCTCAAATTGGTGACGCCGAAGACCAAGGTCGTGTTTCTGGCGAACCCGAACAACCCGACCGGCACCTACATTCCGTTCGACGAGGTCAAGCGCCTGCACCAGGGCCTGCCGGCCAACGTGCTGCTCGTGCTCGACGCCGCTTACGCCGAATATGTAAGCCGCAACGATTACGAGTCCGGCATCGAACTGGTCGCGACGTCCGAGAACGTCGTGATGACGCGCACCTTCTCGAAGATCTACGGTCTCGCCGCGCTGCGCCTCGGCTGGATGTACGGCCCTGCGCACGTCATCGACGCCATCAACCGCATCCGCGGGCCGTTCAACGTCAACGCGCCAGCGATTGCGGCCGGTATCGCCGCGATCCAGGACAGCGCGCATGTCGAACGTTCGCGCGGGCACAATTCGAAATGGCTGGCCTGGCTTATCGACGAAATTTCCAAACTCGGCATCAAGGTGACGCCGAGCGTGGCGAACTTCGTGCTCATGCATTTTGCGGATGCCAAGACCGCCACCGACGCGAACGCGTTCCTGATGAAGCGCGGCCTCGTGCTGCGTCAGGTCGGCGCCTATCATTTGCCGAATTGCCTGCGCATGTCGGTCGGCAGCGAAGAAGCCAACAAACTCGTCGTCAAAGCGCTCGCTGACTTTTTGGGAAAGAAGGCGTGAGCAAGCCTGCCGCTCTTTTCAACCGCGTTGCGCTGATCGGCGTTGGGCTGATCGGCTCGTCGATCGCGCGCGCAGCGAAGGCGCAAGGCGTGGCGGGCTCGATCGTCGCCACGGCGCGCTCGGCCGCGACGCGCAAACGCGTCGCCGAACTGGGCTTTGCCGATCAGGTCGTCGAGACCAATGCCGCCGCAGTCGAAGGCGCGGACCTCGTCATCATCAGCATTCCAGTCGGCGCCTGCGGGCCGGTCGCGGCGGAAATTGCGCCGCACCTCAAGCCGGGCGCTATCGTTTCCGACGTCGGCTCCGTAAAGGGTTCCGTGGTGCGCGATATGGTCCCGCACCTGCCGAAGAATATCCACTTCGTTCCGGCGCATCCGGTTGCCGGCACCGAATACTCCGGCCCTGACGCCGGCTTTGCCGAGCTATTCGTCAATCGATGGTGCATCCTGACGCCGCCAGAAGGCACCGACCCGAAAGCGGTCGAGAAGCTTGCTGAATTCTGGCGTTTCATCGGTGCGAATGTCGAAACGATGGCGCCGGATCACCACGATCTGGTGCTCGCGGTCACCAGTCATCTGCCGCACCTGATCGCCTACACCATCGTCGGCACGGCGGATGAATTGCAGACTGTGACGCGCTCGGAAGTGCTGAAGTTTTCCGCGGGCGGCTTCCGCGATTTCACGCGCATCGCGGCGTCCGATCCGACGATGTGGCGCGACATCTTCATCGCCAACAAGGATGCCGTGCTGGAAATGCTCGGGCGTTTCAACGAGGACATCTCCTCGCTGACCAAAGCGATCCGCAAGGGCGACGGCGACGCGCTGTTCGAGCACTTCACCCGCACGCGCGCGATCCGCAAAGGCATCGTGCAGATCGGTCAGGATTCACCCGCGCCAGATTTCGGCCGTCCGCATCCGGATCTGCCGCACGAACCGCTGCCGAAGCCCTATGCGTCGGACGAGAATTAAAATCATCCTGATTTTTGCTTTAGCGCTGACAGCTCTTGCCGGTATTGCGGCTCCGACGATCACCGGCCTTTATCGACTCTGGTTTCCGAGCGACGCCGATTGGGACAGCAAAATCGGCTGGCGCTTGTGCAATAGCGCCATTGCAGCGTGGCCGGGCAAGCCGTCACCGCGTTGCGAGCTTCTGCACATGTGCGCTAACGAAGGCGCGCTGAGCGAGGTGGAACGTAAAACCTTGGGTGAGATGGTTTCAGCCAAACCGGGCTGCGAACCGCTTTGATCCGCTAAAACACCGTCGGCACTTTACCGACCGGGATCGGTCCCAGGTAAATCGCACCATCGGTGAACCTCAAAGGCAGCGTCACCGCGCGCTTACCCTCGAGCGTCGT
>DASYCM010000304.1:0-6347 GCA_036500165.1 Pseudolabrys sp. | reverse complement strand
AGACTCTTTGAATCGTTGGCGAATCAGCTTACACAGAAAAAGTTATCCACATTGTTTGTCGGCGTCAGTTGTGCAACTGCCGATCGTCGCCGTTTCATCATGAAACGGTCACAGGACGAATTGGCCTTCGCTTCGGACCTTTCATGCCGGCAATGCAGGGCGGCAGCCCACTCGATGAGATTTCCCTGAAGTGGCGCGATCTCGCCCAGCGCCGTCTGGACTATTTTACCGAGCTTTATCGCAGCGGCCGCTGGAAGCACTACTATACCCCGGAAGCCTTCACCGAGCGCATGCGTGACGTGGTGAAAGCGGCCAAGGCATGGAGCCATCTGGCCGAACGGGCGACCGCCGAACAGATACTGGCAGAGGATCTGCTCGACCCAGTATCGAGGCCGCTGCCCAGACTTCCCGAAAAGTATCGTCCGGCCGCTTAAGGCCGCTCCAGTTCTGGGTGAGGGCAGGCGGCGTCGGACGCCCGGATAATTCAAGTTTGACGGCCGCGATGCCGGTGCCCATCATCGCCTATCTGAAGTCCATCCAGCAGCCCTGAACACCCTTCAGGGCTCTCCCACAAGCCGGTGTGTTTCCATGAGCAGTGCGCTGTTTTCGCCGTACAAGATCGCGGGCCTTGAGCTTGCCAACCGCATCGTCGTATCGCCGATGTGCCAGTATTCCGCCGCCGACGGCAGCGCCAATGACTGGCACCTGATGCATCTCGGCATGCTGGCCAATTCCGGCGCCGCGCTTGTGGTGGTCGAGGCCACCCATGTCGAGCGCCATGCTCGCATCACGCATGGCTGCATGGGGCTCTATTCAGACGACAACGAGGCGGCGCTGGCCCGCGTTATCGCGACGTGTCGCCGCGCCGGTACGTCCAAATTCGGCATCCAGATCGCGCATGCCGGCCGCAAAGCCTCGGCGCAAAAGCCGTGGGAAGGCGCGGGCCCGCTGAAAGCCGATGCTGATCCGTGGGAGACGATTGCCGCGTCGCCCATTCCGTTCGGCGACGGCTGGCACACGCCGCGCGAGGCGACCGAAGCCGATATGAACCGTGTGCGCGATGCGTTCGTCTCGTCGTTTCAGCGTGCGGTGCGTATCGGCTTCGAGGAAGTCGAGCTGCACATGGCGCACGGTTATCTGATGCACGGCTTCATGTCGCCGTTGTCGAACAAGCGCATTGATCAATATGGTGGCTCGTTCGAGAACCGCATGAAGTTTCCGCTCTCGGTCGCGCGCGCGGTGCGGGCGGTGGTGCCCAAACACGTCGCGCTCGGTGCGCGCATCACCGGCAGCGACTGGCGAGATGGTGGGCTGACGCCCGACGATGCCGTCAAGATCGCGCAAATGTTGAAGGTGGAAGGCATCGACTTCATCTGCGTATCGTCGGGCGGCAATGCCGCCGACATCCGCAATCCGAGCGAGCCCGGCTACAATGTCGCCATCGCCGCGAAGGTGAAGAACGAAGCCGGCATTGCGGTTCGCGCCGTCGGCCTGATCGTTAAGCCGGAACAAGCCGAAGCCGTCGTTGCTACCGACAAAGCCGACCTCATCGCGATGGGCCGCTGCTTTCTCGACGACCCGCACTGGGGTTGGCACGCTGCCAAGGCGCTGAAGGCGGACGTCGCGCGCCCGGTGCAGTATGCCCGCGCGGCTCCCAAGCTATGGGCGCCCGCAGCGACCGGAGCCTAGCGGCTTTGGAAAATATCGTCTTCGCCGCCGTTCTCGTCGGCGCTCTTGCTCACGCCAGCTGGAACGCGCTGATCAAGGGTGTCGCGCTCGACCCGTTGTCGACCACGACCTTGATCTGCATCGGCTCGGCCATCGTGTCGCTGGCCTTGCTGCCATTTGTCGGCAACCCGGCGTGGGCATCGTGGCCCTGGCTTTTGGCGTCGCTCGCCATTCATCTTGTCTATTTCGCCGCGCTGGCCGAGGCCTATCGCGCCGGCGATCTGGGGCAGGTCTATCCGATTGCGCGAGGCTCGGCACCGCTGATGACGGCGGCAGCGACAACGTTGTTGATTGGCGAAAAGCTCCCGCTGCTCGGCTGGATCGGCATCGTCGTGCTGGTGTCCGGTGTCTTCCTGCTGTCGCTCAAAGGCGGGAGGGATATCGCCAAGATAGATCGTCGCGCAGTGGGTTATGCGCTGCTGACCGCGGCCAGCATCTGCGCCTATACGGTGGTCGACGGCATTGGCGCTCGCGTGTCGGGCAACTCGCTTGGCTACGTGCTCTGGCTGTTTATCACGACACCACTGGTCGTCGTGACTTACGCGCTATATCGCGACGGTGCTTGCATCATGCCGGCGATGGCGGGCTACTGGCGGCGCGGTTTGTTCGGCGGCGCATTTCAGATTGTTTCTTACGGCATCGTCTTGTGGGCGATGACCTTGGTGCCGATCGCCGTTGTCGCGACGTTGCGCGAGACCAGCGTGCTGTTCGGCGCCGCGATAGCCGTCGTCGTCCTTAAGGAGCCGCTGCGACCGGTCCGTATTGTTGCAGCCGTGCTGATCGTCTGTGGATTGGTGGCGATCCGCTTGCAGTAGTTACTTCGCGAGCGCGCTTCCAATCGGTGCGTCGACGCCAATCCGTCCGAAACCCGGTAGCTTGATTGCGGGGTGGCGCAGATCGAGCCCGGCGACCAACCCAAGCAAGTTGAATTCGACGCCTTCGGCCCAGGCGAGCTTGAGGCCGGCGTAGCCGTAAATGTTCAACTCGACGCCGGTGCGGCTATCCGTCAATCCGGCATAGAAGCCATCGCGGAAGTCCCGCCCCACAGCGTTCGGCGGCAACATGACGCCGAGTTCCGGCACCGCGCGCAGCACCGTGGCGACGAAGCTGTTGCTGTTCGGCCCCGGCCAGATGCGATAGTCGCCGGCCCGCGCGTAGGTGTAGTCGTGCACCGCGCCTTCGATCTTCGGAATCATCTTCTCGGCTTCAGGGCCGGAGACGTCGGCAATCGCGACCGGCACGTTGCCGTACCAGCGTCCGTCCGCCGGCCAGCCGTTGGTGCGCACCGGCATGCCCCAGCCGACCACGTCGTAGCGCGTCCAGTCCACGGCGCCCGCGCGCTTGAACACGATCCAGCTGTGCACCGAAAACACGCCCTTCCAGGCACCCGTGGTGCCGGTGAAGACGATGACGCGTGCCGGCTCGAACTGCCGTGCCGCCGGCAGCGCGCCGGTCGACGACCAATCGGCGTCGCGATAGCTGCGAGGGCCGTTGCCGGCGGCATAGAGCGCGGCGCGGGCGAGGAGGGGAGCGAGGAATAGGACGAAAATGGCGAGGATCACGATGGTGCGGACTTTGAAACGACGGGTTAGCATTGCCCTTAGATAGTGCTGCTTTTGGGTTTTACAGTGGCAGACACTCCCCGCAGCGCCGCCACGCCGGCGCGGGCGAGATCGTCAAGCGTGAGCTTCTTTTGGCCTTGTTTGACGGGCTTTTCAGGCACCAGCGGCACATGCACGAAGGCGGCGAGTCTGGGCCCGTTTTTGCCGCTTGCCGCTTCGGTGGCTCGCCAGCACAGGTAGTTGCACAGGTAGCGCCCGGCGTCGGTCGACGGCCGCGCCCGCACGCCGCTTTTGCGCACCGCCCGCAATAGAAGTTGCGACGGCACCGCCATTGGAATGGCTGCAGGTTTGCGTGGTGCGATCGCGTGGTGTTTCGGTATTTTTCCCGCGGCGTCGGGCAGCACGGCCAGCGCATTCTGCGCCCGCGTCTCGATACGCACGATGCGAGCGCGCGAGGCGAGACCGAACATCAGGATGCCATCCGGCTTGTAGCGCTTGAGCAGCTTCGGCAAGTCGCGATCGACCGCCTTGTAACTGGTCTCGAAAATATGCGTGACGATTTTGGTGCGCGGTAGCTTTACGTGCGCAAGACGCGCCACCAGCGGTCCGGTCGGATTGAACGGCGCGCCGGGGAAGGGGCCAAAGCCGGTGATGAGGATGGTGGTCATTTTTCTTTCTTCGTCATACCCGGCCTTGCCGGGCATCCACGTCTTGCTTTCTGAAAACTAGAAGGCGTGGATAGCCGGGACAAGCCCGGCCATGACGGCTTACACCCCCAGCATCGTCGCGATCTCTTCCACCGCAAGCGTCGGCGCGAGCTTGCCCGAAGCAACCGCGCTCTCAGCCTGCTTCACCTTGGCGCGAACGGAAGGATCACTGCGTAACCGTTCGGTGAGCCGCTCCTCGAGCATAGTCCACATCCATTTGACCTGCTGCTCGCGCCGCCGCCCGGCGAGTTCGCCGGACGTGGTCATTTTGGTCTTGTGGTCCGTCACGTTGATCCACAAATCGCCGATGCCGTCGCCGGTGAGCGCCGAATAGGTGTTGACCGGCGGGTACCACGTCGGCGAGCGCGGCGTGAGGATATGGAGCGCGGCCTTGTACTCGCCTGCGGCGGCGCGGGCGCGGGGAATGTTGTCGCCATCGGCCTTGTTGACCGCGATCATGTCGGCGAGTTCGACGATGCCCTTCTTGATGCCCTGCAATTCGTCGCCTGCGCCGGCGACCATCAGCACCAGGAAGAAATCTGTCATGTCGGCGACCGCCGTCTCGGATTGTCCGACACCGACCGTCTCGATGATGATGACGTCGTAACCCGCCGCTTCGCACAACAGCATCGTCTCGCGCGTTTTCGCGGCGACGCCGCCGAGGGTGCCGGAAGAAGGTGAGGGGCGAATGAAGGCGTTCGGATCGACGGCCAGCCGCGCCATGCGCGTCTTGTCGCCGAGGATCGAACCGCCGGTGCGGTTTGACGACGGATCGACCGCCAGCACCGCGACCTTGTGGCCTTGCTCTGTGCGAGCGGTGCCGAGCGCATCGATGGTGGTCGACTTGCCGGCGCCCGGCGCGCCGGTAATACCGAGCCGCACTGCCTTGCCGGTCTGCGGCAGCAGTTCCTGCACCAGTAGATGGGCGGTCTGCCGATGATCGGCGCGCTTGCTTTCGATCAGTGTGATGGCGCGCGCCAGCGTCGCACGGTCGCCAGCGCAAATGGCAGCCGCGAGGTCGGACACGGGCTGGTCGCGCAACGGCATCACGGCCGCTCTCAGTTGTTATCGTTATCTTTTTCGGCGTCCGCTTTCGGCCGTTCGCCGCCGAACAGCGCGGCGCCTTCGGGCGACAAGCGGTCCTTGAACGCGGTCCAGGGCACGAACAGGGTATAGCTGCCTTCGGCATAGCTGCCGACCGAGTAAGGCGAGAAGTATGTGATCAGTCCGCTGCTTTTATTCGCTTCGTTCGAGGGGGCCAGCGCCAGAGCACCGAGTGACAGAATCTTTGGCTTTATCGCGTCGAGGCCGTTATCCTCTTCGATGTAGCTGTCGCGCGCTTTTTTCTCGGTCACAAGTGCGGCGCGGATAGCCATCGCGAGCGCTCGCATGGTGGGGCCGTCGTCGGCGGTTTCCGTAAAGAACGGCCGGATGCTGATCCGCTTCTTGGCGGTCACGTCCCACACGATCGTATCGTAGTTATGATTGGGGTGGGCGCCGAGCCCGTCAGTGTAGTCCGAACGCAAGACGCTGACATAATGGCCGATCTCGGAGCGCTGCGTGTAGCCACGCTCGTAGGTGAACTTGCGGCCCCCTTCGAACGCATCCTTCGGCAGGTCCTTGCGGTCTTTGTCGGCCACGACGCGAAATTGCGATGCATCGCGTCGGCCTTCGGGAAGAAGGTTTTCAAACAGACCGGGGAACGTCCGAAGGTCGTCGGCGATAATGACACTCGCATCGACCCAGCGGGTATTGATGGTGAAAGCCGGCTTTTCGTCGGCGGCATTCACACCGGTCGAGCCTGCTACGGCGGCAATCAAAGCGATGGCGACGGCTGTGTTAAAAAAATGTGTCTTCACTCTGCTGCCTGCTGATCGTGACCAAGACGGTGGCGCAGTGTTTTAAGCAGCTTCTCGGCTGCTTCCGAAATCACCGTGCCGGGCGGGAAGATGGCCTCGGCGCCGGACTTCGTCAATGCGTCATAGTCCTGCGGTGGTACGACGCCGCCGACCACGATCATGATATCGTCGCGGCCCTGTGCGGCGAGTTCGGATTTCAGCTCCGGCACCAGCGTCAGATGCGCTGCGGCGAGCGACGACACGCCGAGAATGTGCACGTCGTTCTCGACCGCCTGACGCACGGCTTCCTGCGGCGTGGCGAACAGCGGCCCGATATCGACGTCGAAGCCGAGATCGGCGAAAGCGGAGGCGATGACTTTCTGGCCGCGGTCATGGCCGTCTTGGCCGATCTTGGCGACCAGCAGGCGCGGACGGCGGCCTTCCGCAGCCTCGAATGCCTCGACGGCCACGCGCACGCGTTCGACGGCCTTGGTCATGCCGACCTCCCGCTT
>DASYCM010000303.1:0-3002 GCA_036500165.1 Pseudolabrys sp. | reverse complement strand
CGAATTGCGGCCGACCGATCTCGACGGCTCCGCTGGTCTCTATCGGCTGAAAGAAGAGCTGACGCGGCGGGTCAATGCTTCGGTTGCGCCCAATCACATCTCCGCGGTTCTGTTCAAGGAAATCATCGTCCAGTAAGGCGGAGATCGAGTTTCAGCTTATTGGCCAAGTACGTTGGTCAAATGTGTCGGTTAAGTGCGTTGGTTAAGTGTTCGGCGTTCTGACTAATTCCAGAAAGTACGGCCCTATCCGATGGCGCAAAATACCCAGATCGATCAAGACGCATTAGCCGCCGAGTGGGGCGTTGCGCTGGAATCGGAAACTGGCGCGCCGGCCTCTGCCGATGCCGCGGCCGCGTCGGCTACCGAGGATGCCGCCGCGCAGTGGGCGGCGATGGTCGATGACGGCTCGGGCTTCCAATCGGGCAAAGGCGGCGCCGAACGTATCCTCAACCAGGAAGAAATCGACAGTCTGCTTGGCTTCAGCCTGAGCGATGTCACGCTGAGCGACAATTCAGGCATTCGCGCCATCATCGACTCGGCGATGGTGTCTTACGAACGCCTGCCGATGCTGGAAATCGTCTTCGACCGCCTGGTGCGGCTGATGACGACAAGCCTGCGCAATTTCACCTCGGATAACGTCGAAGTTTCGCTCGACCGCATCACCTCGGTGCGCTTCGGTGACTATCTCAATTCAATTCCGCTGCCTGCCATTCTTGCCGTGTTCAAGGCGGAGGAGTGGGAGAACTTCGGGCTCGCCACCGTCAATTCCAGCCTGATCTATTCGATCATCGACGTGCTGCTTGGTGGCCGCCGCGGCCAGAGCACGGTGCGCGTCGAAGGCCGGCCCTACACGACGATCGAGACCAACCTCGTCAAGCGCATGATCGAGGTGGTGCTGGCCGACGCTGAGCTTGCCTTCAAGCCGCTGTCGCCGGTGAAGTTCAACATCGACCGGCTCGAGACCAATCCGCGTTTTGCCGCGATCTCGCGGCCCGCCAACGCCGCGATCCTGGTGCGCCTGCGCATCGATATGGAAGACCGCGGCGGCAATATCGAATTGCTGCTGCCTTATGCGACCATCGAACCGATCCGCGCCACGCTGCTGCAGATGTTCATGGGCGAAAAGTTCGGCCGCGACCCGATCTGGGAAGGCCATCTCGCCACTGAAATCGGCCAGGCGCAGATCGACGTCGATGCGGTGCTGTACGAGGAGCGCCTGCCGTTACGCAAGATGATGGCCTTGAACGTCGGCGATACTTTGATGCTCGAACTCAAGCCCGATGCGATGGTGACCGTTCGCTGCGGGGATGTGTCGTTGACCGAAGGCCGTATGGGTAAAGTCGGTGATCGCGTAGCCGTGCGTGTGGTCAAGCAATTGCGCCGGCCGCGCACCACGTTCGCCATGTTCGAGAAGGCGGACGAGCCTAACAATCGGATGGAGGTCCCGTGAGCTACGGATTCCTGATCGAGAGCATGGTCTCGATACTTCTATTGCTGACCATTCTCTATTGCGTGCGGCTGAACAATCAGCTCCGTCTGTTGAAGGCGGATGAGCAGTCGTTGCGCGCCACCATTTCCGAATTGATCACCGCGACCGAGATTGCCGAGCGCGCCATTGGCGGGCTTAAGATCACGATGCGCGAAGGCGAGCAGACTCTGGGCGAACGGCTCGCCCGCAGCGAAAAGATCTCGGCCGATTTCGATCACCAGCTCAAAGCCGGTGAGGAATTGCTGGCGAAGATTACGCGCATCACCGGCGCCGCCGCCCGTGCAGCGGCTCCCGAGGAACCGGTTGTGCCTAACGCGAAGGCAGTCGCGGTTGCGGCGCAGGCCTTTGCCGAACGCACGCGGGCGCGGCTGTCCGGTCAATCGGGCGGTCTCGCGGCATGATCCGTTTTGCGCGCGATTTCAGGCTGATCCCTCTTGTGCTGCTGGCCTCGGTCTGCCTGTTCGTGCTCAAGGTGTCGGGACTGGTGTTTGACGGCGGCTATACGCTAGCCGAGCGGCTGCAAAACCGCGTCGCCAAGCCTGCACCGGAAGTGACGACGGCCGAGAACGTCCCAGCCTATCCCAAGATCGTCATCGCCGACGGCGCCGCGGTCCCCGATGCCATGGCGCGTTCGGTCGCGCCGCGCTCCTGGGCGCAGGACATGTTCAACTACAGCGACTCGAACAAGGGCGACGTTACCGGTTCGACCAAGAAGGAAGAGCCCGCAGCCGGCGGTCACGGAGAGGCGCCACCCGCCGCAGGCCCCGCGCTCAAGACCAGCGACAAACCGCCGGATGCGCCGAAGCTCGACGTCGGCGGCACCACCTATCCGCTTGAGCCGGGCAAGATCAATTCGCCCGGCGAACGCGCCGTGCTGGAACGCTTGCAGGGCCGTCGAGAGGAGCTGGACAGCCGCACGCGCGATCTGGAAATGCGGGAAAGCCTGCTCAAGGCCACCGAAAAGCGTCTGGATTCCAAGGTCGGCGAACTCAAGGATGTCGAAGGCCGCATTACCAACGCGACGGCGGTACGCGATAAGGCCGAGGCTGATCGCTTCAGGGGCATCGTCGTGATGTACGAGGGCATGAAGCCAAAGGACGCCGCCCGCATCTTCGACCGGCTCGACATCAAGATCCTGGTCGAGGTCGCGACCCAGATGAAGCCGGCCAAGATGTCGGAAATCCTGGCGGCGATGACGTCAGAAAGTGCTGAACGTCTCACGGTCGAACTTGCCAGCCGCGCTAATGCCAGTGCGCGGCCCGACCAACTGCCCAAGATCGAAGGCAAGCAGTCCGGTAACTGAGCCAAATCCGGCGGGCAAGGAAGCCCGAATGGCCGAAAATACGGCTATACCGGCGCTTTATTACGCACGGTTAAGCCCCCGTTAAACGCGAAACTCTAGGCTTTCACCGTCGGCATTGTGGCCGGCGGATGGATCTATGAACGTTTTGCCCCTCACCAGAACGGCGATGCGGGCAGCGCTGCACGCGCTGTTGCTTTTGCTCGCGCTAAC
>DASYCM010000302.1:0-3485 GCA_036500165.1 Pseudolabrys sp. | reverse complement strand
AATTTCTCCGTCATCCAGCGCAACCTGCTGCTCCAGTTCACATTGGTTGATTGATAGGTTTGCTAGCTCGGCACAAAAATAAAAACGCCGCCTTGCGGCGGCGCTTGAATTCGAAGTGTGGTGCAGCCGTTAGGCTGCGACTTCGGTCTTCGCCAGCTTCTTCGCCAGCTGACGCTTGACGGTGACCATCTTCGGCGCGAGATCGGCTTCCTTGGCCTTGGTCAGGAAGGCATCGAGCCCGCCGCGGTGGTCGACAGTGCGCAGCGCATTGGCCGAGATGCGGACCTTGAACGTACGGCCGAGCGTATCCGACACCAGCGTAACGTTACGCAGGTTCGGCATGAACCGGCGCTTGGTCTTGGTATTCGAGTGGCTCACCTTGTGGCCGACCAGCGGCTTCTTGCCGGTCAGATCGCAACGCCATGACATGGCTAAATTCCTCAAATCGCGGCGGCGCGAAACCGCACCGCTATGGTCCATTCAACTTGGATTGGATGGCGGCACGTATAAAGAGAGGGGGCAGAGGCGTCAAGCTAAGGATTCTGCGAGATTTGCCTATGATTTCGGGCGCTTTTGGGCCGATTTCCGCTGCTTGTCAGGCATCTCGGCCGCCCTGCTTGCCGGAAGCCAAGGCCAGTATCACAGATTCGACTTATTAGGCTCCGACGAAACTGTGACGCATTCCTGTGCGTGAGTGACCCGGTTGAGCCTGCGGCGCTTGCGTCCCGGATCGTGCTGCTGGTGTTATGTCCGTTTGGACCGTTCCGACGGTCCGCGAAAAGGGTGAAATCTTGGTACTGGCAATCAGGCAGGTTCTCGGGGGTGCGATTGTTGCAGCCCTTTTTGCCGGCCCCGCTTTGGCGCAAGGCAAGCTCGAGGCTCGCTATATTGCCACGCTCGCCGGCATTCCTATCGGCGAGGGCAGTTGGACCATCGACATCAGCGACACCCAGTACTCCGCCACCGCCGACGGCCAGACCACGGGCCTGTTGCGCGCCTTCACCGGCGGCCATGGCAGCACCACAGCGCGCGGTACATTGCAGGGCGGCAAGCCGGCAATGTCGGCCTATGCCGCCTCGATCGCTACCAGCCGCAAGAGCGACGAGATCCGCCTCACGGTCGCGAACGGCACCGTCAAGGACTTCTCGGTCGATCCGCCGCAGGACAAGGACCCAGAGCGCGTGCCGCTGACCGAAGCGCATCAGCGCGGCGTGGTCGACCCCATGACCTCCAGCATGGTGCGGATGCCCGGTAACGGCAGTCTGCTGACGCCGGAAGCCTGCCAGCAGACCGCGGCGGTGTTCGACGGACGCCTGCGTTACGACCTCAAGATGGCCTACAAGCGCATGGAAACGGTGAAGGCCGAGAAAGGCTATTCCGGTCCCGTGGTGGTGTGCGCGGTCTATTTCTCGCCGGTGGCCGGTTACATCCCGTCGCGCACGGCCATCAAATATCTGACCAAAGAGCGCGACATCGAAGTCTGGCTGGCGCCAATCGCCGGCACGCGCGTGCTGGTGCCATTTCGCGCGCAGGCGCCGACCCCGGTGGGTCGCGCCGTGCTGGAAGCGGATGAATTCGTCTCCGTGGCGGTACCGACGCGCGCCTCGGCCAATGCGCCGAAAACGCAATAGGCGCATGCGAATGCGGAGAGTCGCTTGACTCTTTTTGGTGCATCGAGTCCACGCCGCATTAACGATTGAGCGACGAAAAAGCTTGGCAGAATCCGCCTGTTCTACTCGATCTAGTGTGAATCCCGGAGAGTCGGTCCAGATGTCGCCGTGAACGAACGCTTACAGCCCCGGAGTCAGCGATTCGGGCGCGTTTCGTTCCAGACTCGTTCCATTACTTAACCCGAGGCCTTGCGTGCGCCACAAGAACCATCAATTCCGTTGCATTGTGATACAGAAGCGAACGCGGCGGGGCGGAGCTTCAGCACCAAAAGCCCCTCACCGACAAAAGTAAGATCCGTAATGCCGATTTCGTTCTCGCCTCAATCGAACCGCAATAACCAGGCGCGTGGCGCCGGCGTTACCGCGGTGCTCGGTCCTACCAATACCGGCAAAACCTATCTCGCCATCGAGCGCATGCTGGCGCATTCGTCCGGCGTGATTGGATTGCCGCTACGGTTGTTGGCGCGCGAGGTTTACAACAAGGTCTGCGACCGCGTCGGCGCCGACAAGGTCGCGCTGGTCACCGGCGAAGAGAAGATCAAGCCGCCGCACGCGCGCTACTGGGTTTCGACGGTCGAAGCCATGCCGCGCGATCTCGACGTCGCGTTTATGGCGATCGACGAGGTGCAGCTTGGCGCCGATTTCGAGCGCGGCCATGTTTTCACCGACCGCATGCTCAATTTCCGGGCGCGCGACGAAACGATGATCCTCGGCGCTGCCACCATGCGGCCGATGGTCGAGCGGTTGTTGCCCGGCGCGAACATCATCAGCCGGCCGCGGCTGTCGATGCTGACTTTTGCCGGCGAGAAGAAACTGACGCGGCTGCCGTCGCGCTCTGCTATCGTCGCATTCTCGGCCGATGAAGTTTACGCCATTGCCGAATTGATCCGCCGCCAGCGCGGCGGCGCTGCCGTCGTTTTAGGCGCGCTCAGTCCGCGCACAAGAAATGCCCAGGTCGCGCTCTACCAGAATGGCGACGTGGATTATCTGGTTGCGACCGATGCTATCGGCATGGGTCTCAATCTCGACGTCAATCACGTTGCATTCGCGTCGGATCGTAAATTCGACGGTTACCAATACCGCAAGCTCAATCCGGTCGAATTGGCGCAGATCGCCGGCCGTGCTGGCCGCGCCACGCGCGACGGTACATTCGGCACCACCGGCCGCTGCGATCCGTTCGATCCGGAATTGGTGCAGGCACTGGAAAGCCACACCTTCGAGCCCGTGCGCATGCTGCAATGGCGCAACAGCAACCTCGATTTCGGCTCAATCGGCGCGCTGCAGGCGTCGCTGGCGATGACACCGACCGAACCGGGCCTGACTCGCGCGCCGGTCGCCGAGGATATTCTCGTTTTGGAGCACGCTGCGCGCGATGAGGATGTACGTTCCGTGGCGCGCAACCCGGCCGCTATCGAGCGGCTGTGGGACGCGTGCCAAGTTCCGGACTATCGCAAGATCGCGCCGGCCACCCACGCTGAAATGGTCGTGACCCTCTATGGATTCCTGATGCGAGAGGGTAACATCCCGACCGATTGGTTTGGTCAGCAACTGGCTCAGGCTGATCGAACCGATGGTGACATCGATACCCTCTCGAACCGGATAGCGCATGTCAGGACCTGGACTTATGTCGCCAATCGCCAGGATTGGCTCGCCGACCCCGAACACTGGCAAGGTGTCGCTCGCGCGACCGAAGATAAACTGTCCGATGCGCTGCACGAACGTCTGGCCGAACGCTTCGTGGACCGTCGCACTAGCGTCTTGATGCGGCGGCTACGAGAGAACACGATGTTGGAAACACAAATTGGTAAAACTGGC
>DASYCM010000301.1:0-6064 GCA_036500165.1 Pseudolabrys sp. | reverse complement strand
TAGCGTCCGACCGCGCCAGCTTCATTACCGGCGCGGCCTTCACCGTTGACGGCGGCGCCTATCCGTCGATCTAGCGCGCTGCGTGGTCGACCCGCTTTTTGTGGCTTGCCGGAAATTTTCCGTTGAGCGCATCGCGCATCCAGTCGGCGACCTGCGGATAAAAGTCGGGCAGGCGGCTGCCGAAGGTGTGGGTCTCGTCCTCATAGACCCATAGTTCTTTCGCCCCGCCGAGCATGTCGAAAAAGCGCTCGCCGTCTTCGAGTGGGCAGAGTTCGTCGAACTCTCCCATCGCCAGCAGCGTCGGGCATTTGATCTTGCCGGCGATCGGCGCGAGCGTCATTTGCTCGGCCATTTTGTCGAATTCATCCTCGTCATGGATGTTCGACATGTACATGTAGTTGGCGCGGTAGGCCGGCTTCGACTGCTTGAAGATCGTGTCCTTCTGCAGGAACACGCCCATGGCGCCGACGCACGCCTTCACGCGCGGATCGAATGCGGCGACGCGCGGGCCCCAGTAGCTGCCCATGCTCCAGCCGTAAACGCCGACCTTGCTGGTATCGAGCTGCGGAATTTTCTCCATGAAGTCGATGGCCGCTTTGCCGGCGCGCTCGAAATTGTCGAGCGTCACCCACGTCTCGCGGGTGTTGCTCTCGCCCTGGCCCGGACCGTCGATGGTGAGCGTGGCCATGCCGCGGCGGCGGAAGTGATTGTGATACGGGCTCGGCATGTACTCCTTGATCGTGTCCATGCCGGGGATCACGAGCACGACGGGCGCCTTCTCGACGCCTGGAACCAGCTGCAGGACGCCGGGAATGGTCTTGCCGTTCTCGAACGGGATCTCGACCCGCTTGACCGGCGTTTCGTCGAACAGTTCGGTGAAGCGCGTGTAGCAATGCACAAGGCGCTTATAGAGTTCGAGCTTGCGCGGCGTATTGGCGTGCAGCACGCCGCAGGGCGGTCCGTAGTAAAGTGCAGCGCGGTAATAGAACTCGGCCGCACTCTCGCGATGGCCCTTGGCCTCGGCTTCTTCGGCAAGTTTCTGTTCCTGCTCGGCGGTCTTTACCCACTGCTTGACGACCGCGGCCGGCAACTTGATCCGTTCGGTGGTGCGTCGCACGTCGGCGGGCCGGAAACCCCACTCCACGAACATGACGGAGCGGAAACCGAATACGTCGAGGACCTTGTAGAACTCCTCGTTGACCCATTTATGTGCACGCCGGCTGCGATCGTCGTTCAAGACTGTCTCCTATTTTCAGACAAGAGCGCGCCGGCCTTTCGGCCGGCGCGTTTGATGAATTCGTTCAAGTGTTATTGGCCCTTGAGCCCTTCGGCTTCGATGAAGGCGGTCCAGTTCTTGACATCGTTGACGACGCGCGTCTTCAGCACGGCGCTATCGCCAAATTCCGGGGTGATATCCAGGCCCTTGAGCCGCTCAGCCAATGCCGGATCCGCCAAAGCGGTCTGGATCGCCTTCTGCAGCTTTTCCTTCACATCCGCGGGGAGATTTTTCGGCCCGAAAATGGAGAACCAGAAGCGGAGATCGACGTCCGCGGTTTTAATGCCCTGTTCCGCAAGGGTCGGCACCGTGGGCAAGGCCGGCGAACGTTGTTTGCTGGTGACGGCCAGACATTTGATCTGCTTGTTGTCCATCAACGGCTTGGCAACCTGGGTCGATGCGAGATTGATATCGACATGGCCCGCAATCAGATCGGCCATGGCCGGACCACCGCCGCGATAAGGCACGTCCAGCACGTCGAGCTTGGTCGCAGCGCGAACAACTTCAAAAACCAATTGCGACACCGACGTCACGCCGGCCGAGGCGTTGGTCAGTTTTTTGGCCGTTGCCGAATGCGACTGCTCGACCAGTTCCTTCATATTGTTGGCCGCAACGGAATTACTTACGCAAACCGCCAGCGGTGAACTGGCGACGAATGCCACAGGCTCGAATTCCGTGCTGGGGTCGAAAGCCGGCTTGATTTCCTTGAAGCCGGGGCGAATGACGAGGGCGTTCTCCGCCATCATCAGCGTGTAGCCGTCCGGATTGGCGGAGGCGACGGTGCGCCATCCGATATAGCCGCTGGCGCCGGCGATGTTTTCGACGAAGACCGTTTGGCCGAGCGCTTGCGACAGCGGGCCGGAAAGGATGCGGGTAAAGGTGTCGGTCGCACCGCCGGGGCCAAAGCCGACGACCAGCCTTACCGCGCGGGTCGGAAAGTCCGAGGCGGCCTGGACCGTGGAAACGGCCGGCACGCCAAGAACGGCGCAAACGGAAACAATCGAAAGTAATCGGCGCATCGCAGGCTTCCTCCCATGGACTGACTTTTTTTGTTGGGACGAAGGCTACCGCAACACCGGCGCTACGTCCAAGCACATTCCGCAATGGCAAAGACGATCTAGCGATGTAAAAAGGACAGTGGCCTTTCCGTCGGTGAAATTTGCCTTTGGCAGGTTCGTCCGGTCGTCGTGCCGCAAAGCCGCCTTCGCTCGTCACGCGATGTTCGGGTGACCTCGCTTCTAATTTGCATCAGTTCTATTTTGCATCAGTTTTCAGCGCTTTCGATTTTCAATTACGGCAAAGGCGTGACGAGGCGCGACACTGCGCCGCGCGGCATAAACGGCGCGTATTCATTGCGGAACTTTAACTTCACAAAATCAACACACCGGTGCTTACCTTTTCGCGGGGACGAACGTTGTTGAGTGATGAGAACCTCCATGCGCTCCCTGCGTCTTGCTTTTGTTGCTGCCTTCGCTGTCGCGGGCGCAATATCCGCGCAAAATGCGGCACATGCGGCCGACATGCCGCGCGCCGCGCCGGTCTACAAAGCGGAGCCGGCAGCGCAGACGTATGACTGGACTGGATTCTATCTCGGCATCAACGGCGGCTATGCGTGGGGCCGTTCGAGCTGGAGCGATCCGGCCGCCGGTACCGACTCCGGGCGCTTCAATACAAACGGTGGTACGTTCGGTGGTCAGGCCGGTTACAACTGGCAGACGGGACCGGCCGTGATCGGCATCGAGACCGATCTCAACTGGATCAATGCCAAGGGGTCGAGCAGCGCCGGTGGCGTGTGTCTCACCGACGGCGCGGGGCAATGTCAGGCGAAGCAAAGCTGGATCGGCACGACGCGTGCGCGGATCGGCTATTCATTCGATCGCTGGTTGCCCTACCTCACGGGCGGCGTCGCCTATGGCGACATTCGCGCCGATCAGGCGAACGGCTCAAGCTCCACGACGAAAACCGGTTGGACCGCAGGCGGCGGCGTCGAATACGGCATCAACCGTAACTGGAGCGCCAAGCTCGAATATCTGCATATCGATCTCGGCACTGCGACCTTCATGGGCGCCGCCTCCGGCACGCCGGCGCTCAATGTGCCGATTACCGACGACATCGTGCGCGCTGGTTTGAACTATCGCTGGTAAGGGGGAGTGACCCATGCCTGATTGGATGATTTTGCCCGGTTGGTTGACGATACCTGCGTGGCTGGAGCCGAAGCTGCTCGTGCTTTTTCTGCTGATCGGCACGGTGCTGTTTCTGGCCCGTGGCCGCAGCGAGAGCGTAACGAACGCCGAGCGCCGCTTCGAGGCGATGCTGAAGCACGGCAAGCAGTAGCCGCTACTGGTATTTGTTATTTTTTGGCCGGGCTTTCCGTGGCTCTTGCTTTCAGCTGCGCCAGGTCCGCTTCAAGCTTCGTCAGCGCCGCCTTCGTGGCGGCGTTTTCCGTTTTGACAGCGGCGAGATCGCGATTGGCAGCGTTAAGCTGATTTTGCATCTCACGTTTCAGCTTGGCCATTTCCTGCTGAAGGAATTCGACGTTCGCCTGCAGGCAGCCGGTGCGGCGCTCCATCTGCTTTTCGGCGCTACAGTTCTCCATGCCGCGAATGTCCTGCGCCACCGCAGGACAAAGAGCGGAGCACACCGACAGCATCAGCACGATGGTGAAGCTGAAGCGCCGCACTAGTTTAATCTCTTTGCGAAGGTGAGATAAAACGCCGACACCATGGCCGTGTTGTAAGCGAACACCGAGCTTCTGACCTTGAACTTGATCGCCGCTTTGTATTCAGGAAGGTCGTAGTTGATGACGGGGCCGAGGCTCAGCACTTGCGAGCGGCGGCCATCCGGGGCAACGCGGACCCCGCCGCGCATATCGTCGGTAAATTGGTTGAGATAATAGCCGGCAACGCCGACCTGCCAGCGGCCGATATGTTCCGAAACCGCGAAGTCGAAATTCACGTTCTTGCCGCTTGTGTAATCGGTATCGGGATTGCGGGCGTAATTGTTCAGATAAATTTTGGTGCTGAACTCGGTGCCTTCGGCGAGGAGCGGCGGCGTGGTGTAGGTGAAGGCGATAGACGGCGCGATGTCGAGGGTGTTGCTGCCGACGGTGACGCCGTTGCTGGCCTGAATGCGCGAGTCATAAAGACCAACCGGAAGCATCGCGCCTATTCCGGCGCCAATGGCGAGGCCTTCCCTGATGGGAAGCGCACCTTTCTCACGCGATGGCCGGGTGAAGCCGAAGAAACGCGACCAGGATACCTCGGTGTAGATATCGCCCAGACCCGTGCGGCAGCGTCGCGGATTGGCTGACGTGATCTGCCCGCAGACGGTCCCGCCCCCGGTCACGCCGAGGAAGGCGACCGAGCCGTCGAACAGTTTGAAGTCCGGCACATAGATGAAGGCTGCGCCGGCGACGACCGCATCGATATCGACGGCGTCCAGACCGGCCCGGGGATGACCCGAGCCGTCCCTGAGCTGATAGGCCGATGAGCCTCCGGTAATGATGGCGCCGTAGAGACCGGGAGGCCCGTGGAACGCCGAGCGTATGTCGGTGCCACCAATGGGGCCTGCGACCGTGCTGCCCTCGGCGGCCCATCCGGGCAAAGACCAGCAGCCAACGCCGGTGGCCAGAACCAGCCGCAGCAGCACTCTTACGGCTTGCATGACACTAATCTACGCCCCCGATACGGCATTCAACCAAACGCCACCTACGCATGCAAGGATCGGCGGGGCAATGAACAGGCCAAATGTCGCAAGACGAGAGAATATCCACGCTCGGATCGCTGCGGAGACCGAGTTCCACTTTCGACCCGGTGAAATGAACGCCTAGAATGCCGCCGCTAGGTCGCGCGCACCCGGCGACTGGGCGCCGCGCGTCATTTGCTTCTCGATGTCGGCAACCAGATTGGCGACGACGCCGGTGCGGCGTGCCACCGGATTGCGCTCGTAACCGTTCTGCTGGAAGAAGTTCGCCGTCGGCACCTGCGTGCGCAGATCCTGCGGCATGGTCAGCATGTCGAAGCCGTTGCCGTCGCCAGTGAGGTTCATCAGTTCGAGTTCGGCGGCGGTGAGCGGCTGCAAGTAGTGCTTGGCCCGCGCGAAGTGCAGCGAATTGGCGAGCTTGTGCACCTGCAATAGTGGGCCGATGTCGCGGTCGAGAATGGCGGCGTGAATGCCGATGCCGCCCGGCGTGGTCTTGGCGAGCCGGTCGAACTCGCTCCACTTGTGCGGCACGGTGCGGCTATAGGTAATCATGCGCTTGAACGCCTCGATCTTGCGTTCCATCGCGAGTCTGGCCGGGCCGGTGAGCGTCTTCGATCGTGCGCGCACGACGGCAAGGAGACTGCCGCCGTGTTCGGAGAGGATCGATACCGAATTGGTCGAGAGCAACTGATTGTAGCCGATGGCGGGCGAGATCGCGTTCGGCCGCGTCGGCGTGACGCCGGCCTGCGTGTCGTATGTGCCGTTGCCGCCGGTCTCAAAAGCGTAGACGCCGACGATCTGGTCGCGAGTCAGTCCGGCGGCGAGCGCGGCTTGTGCATAGGCACGTTTGAACTCCGGCTCGCTGACGCGATCCGGCACGAAGCCGAACTGCTCGGCGGCGTTACGCAGGAAATCGGCGATCAGCGGCACCGGTGCGCGCTCGCCGGGGCGCGGGCCCGGCGGCGCATTGGGATCGACCGGGCGCGGCGGGCCGGAATAGACCGGCGGGTGCGTGAGTACATAATCGTCGGCAGTAATGAGCGCGCCGTCGCGGCGCTTGGCGTTGCGGACGCGGCGCTTGTCGGA
>DASYCM010000300.1:0-5882 GCA_036500165.1 Pseudolabrys sp. | reverse complement strand
AGGCCGAGGCCGATGCCGCCGATGACGCCAGACCCAAGCCACAGAATCCAAAGCTGATGGACGTAGATACCGATCGCGCCAAGGACGAGACCGCCGCACCAGCAGATCGCCGCGACGACGCCCGCTTTGCGTGGCCCTGCGCGTTCCAACCAGCCACCCCAGATCGCTGCTGCGATGCCGAGTACAAGGAAGAATAGGATGAACATCCATCCCAAGCTGGCGACGCGCCAATTGCAACTCGCGGAGAAAAGCTCTGTCGCGATGTCGGTACAGGCCGGCGCATTCGGAACGGCGCGCGACAACGGTAGCCAGAACACGCTGAAGCCATACGCCATGCCGATGCAGAGATGGATGCAAAGCGCTGCCGGCGGCACCAGCCAGCGGTTAAAGCCGGCAGTTGCGACGATGCGCTCGCGGTCGAGAATACCGCCGAGTTTTTCGCCGCCCATGAGTCCTTGATCGGTAACTGAAGTCATTTTCGCTCCCCTTTGATTTATTTTTTAGGGAAGCGTGCTGAGCAGGCACTATGGAATCAAGATGGTATTCCTATATGCCGATAGGCATCGCCTATTGACGATGCGGGCGGTTAGTTTGCCCGCATCAACTTCGCTCCAACGCGGCGGGCTTCGGTCGCCAAAGCGGCGGACAATGCCGTCGTCGGTTCGCGCAGTGGCATCACCATGCCGATGGTGTGAACGATCTCTGGGTCGACAATCGGGATGATATGAAATTCTTTTGTCATGCCCAAAGCTTGCACGACTTTCTCCGGCATCACGCTTGCCCATGTTCCGGTATGAACATGGGCAAACAGCACCGTTATTGAATTCGATTCCACGCTGATGCGTGGCTTGCTGCCGCCGTCTTGAAGTAATGACTCGATGATGCGGCGGTTTTGCGTGTCGCGAGTCAACATGCAGAGCGGCAGTTTGGCTACTTCCTCCCATGTCACGGAATTTCGGCGCTTAAACGCCGAATTTTTTGCGATCAGCATTTGGTAGCGTTCCCGATAAATCGGAATCGTCGTCACCTTCGTGAGCGGTTCGATATCGAGATAAGTAAGCGCAGCATCGATATCGAGATTTTCCAGCAGCGAGATGATCTCGTTCGAAGGGCGCGACAAAATGGTGAAGTCGATTTCCGGATGCAACGCGAATAATCCTTGAGTCACGGCCGCGATCATTGGCAGCGCCGCGGGAATGACAGCGATACGCAGCCGCCCCGTCAGATCGGTACGCAGCGTTTTGACGTCCTGCCGCATCGCTCGTGAATCTGCGACGATGCGGCGTGCCCACTCCAGCATCCGCTCGCCTTCCGGCGTCAGCCCGATGAAGCGGGATCCGCGATGCACCAGCATCACACCCAATGCTTCTTCTAGTTGTTTGAGACCCAACGAAAGAGACGGTTGGGAAACGCCGCAGGCATCGGCGGCGCGGCCGAAATGTTTCTCTTGCGCCAGGGCAAGAAGATATTCGAGTTTCTCAATCATGCCGCGCCTACAGCGACAATATCACCTTTAAGGCGATGAAAAGTCTAGGCGAGCCGCCCCGTCTGCGCCGTTGCCGTCACATCGATCGACTCCAGCAATGGTGCAACGCGGCGAGCCTCGGCGACCAGCGCAGCCGTCAGCGGCGTCATGGGTTCGCGCGCCGGCGCCACCAGGCCGATACTGTGGGTGGCTTCGGGCTCGACGATCGGGATGGCGCGCAGCACTTTAGTATCGGTAAGCCCGAGCGAGGTTGCCAGCAGCGCCGGCATCACGCTGGCCCAACGGCCCGTACGCACATGCGAATACAGCAGGATCATCGAGTCCGATTCCAGCGCGATGTTCGGCGTTTGGCCGGTTTCGCGCAACAATCGCTCGATAATGCGGCGGTTCTGCATGTCCGGCGTCAAAAGACAGAGCGGCACCTTGGCAACTTCGCTCCAGGTTACAGACTGCTGATCCGCCAACGGCGCGTCGGCGGCGACGAGGAGCCGGTAGTGCTCGGTGTAAAGCGGAACGGTCATTACCCGCCCAAGCGGTTCATTGTCGAGATAGGTGAGGCCGGCGTCGATTTCGAGATTTTCCAGAAGAGCCAGAATCTCGATCGATGTGCGGGAGTAGATCGTGAACTGCACCTCCGGGTGCCGCGCCCGGAACGGGGTAGTCAGTCTTTCGACCATCGCCAGGGCAGCGGGGATGACCGCAAGCCGCAAACGGCCGGCAAGGCCGTGCTGGAGCGCGTACACTTCCTGACGCATGGCGCGGGTATCGCCAACGATGCGGCGTGCCCAATCGAGCACGCGGTCGCCTTCCGGAGTAAATCCCTGGAAACGGGAGCCGCGGTTGACCAGCAGCACGCCAAAAGACTCTTCGAGCTGCTTTACCCCCGCCGACAAAGTTGGTTGGGTCACGCCACAGGCCTCGGCGGCCCGGCCGAAATGCCTTTCGCGCGCCAAAGCCAGCAAGAATTCGAGTTTATCGATCATGGGTGCCTCCGGCACACCGCACGGCGTTACCTTGGATAGATATTATATGTGATTATTCATCTTATAATAGATAATTTCTATCATGCTGCGATAGAGCATTCCTATTGAGCGACGATAGAAATGTTCTATCGCACAACGGAATCCCGGGATTGTGCGGTCATTAGAATGGCTTCAAATCACTGTTCTGGGAGTAAATAATGAATATCCAAACGCCACCGCGCACGAACGGCAAGGGTGGAGGTAAAGGCGATGGCCGGCGCAAGCCGAACCGTACGCCCAAGGGCCGTCAGGTCGATCTTTCGGCTTTGGCCGACGTGCGGGCGCTGTTGACCGATCGGCCGCGCCGCCGCGATCTGTTGATCGAACACCTTCATCTTATTCAAGATCATTACGGCCACTTGTCGGCCGCGCATCTCACCGCGCTTGCCCTCGAGATGAAGATGGCGCTCGCCGAAGTTTACGAGGTCGCGACCTTCTACGCGCATTTCGATGTGGTGAAGGAAAACGAGACTGCGCCGCCCGCGGTCACCGTGCGCGTTTGCGATTCACTGTCCTGCGCTATGTCCGGTGCGGAGAAGTTGATCGAGAAGCTTCCCGGCATTCTTGGCAAGGACGTCCGCGTCGTGCGCGCACCGTGCATGGGTGCGTGCGACCGCGCGCCGGTTGTCGCCGTTGGCCATCTGCAAACGTTCGGCGCGACGCCCGACAAGATCGCGGCCGATGTCAAAGCGCACAAGCACCCGCATGCCTGGCACGCCGAAACCGGTTTCGATGCTTATCAAGAGTCCGGCGGCTATTCGCTGATCAAGGATTGCCTTGCCGGCAAGCGTACGCACGATGAACTAATCAAGATCGTCAGCGACGCCGGCCTGCGCGGCCTCGGCGGCGCGGGATTTCCGACCGGCCGTAAATGGTCGCTGGTACGCGCCGAACCTGGCCCGCGCATGTTCGCCGTCAACTGCGACGAGGGCGAACCCGGCACCTTCAAGGACCGCTATTATCTCGAGCGCGACCCGCACCGCTTTCTCGAAGGCATGCTGCTCGCAGCGTGGGTGGTCGAGGCGACCGACACCTACATCTATGTTCGCGACGAATATCCCGAACTCCGCCTGATGCTGCTTGAGGAAATCGAGAAGATCGAAGAGGCAGGCCTTTCACCGCACACCAAGCTGCATCTGCGCCGCGGCGCCGGTGCCTATATCTGCGGCGAAGAGTCGGCGATGATCGAGTCGATCGAAGGCAAGCGCGGCCTGCCGCGCCATCGCCCGCCTTATCTCGCGCAGGTCGGCCTGTTCGGCCGTCCGACCCTGGAGCAGAACGTCGAGACCTTGTTCTGGCTGCGTGACATCGTCGAGAAGGGCGCCGAGTGGATGACGTCGCAGGGCCGCCGCGAGCGCAAAGGCTTCCGTAGTTTCTCCGTGTCGGGCCGCGTCAAGAAGCCCGGCGTCGTGTTGGCTCCGGCCGGTGTTACCGTCCGCGAACTGATCAATGAATATTGCGGCGGCATGATCGATGGCGAAACCTTCAAGGCCTATCTGCCGGGCGGCGCCTCCGGCGGCATTCTGCCGGCATCGATGGGCGATGAGCCGCTCGATTTCGGAACCCTTGAAAAATATGGCTGTTTCGTCGGTTCCCACGCTGTTGTGATCCTATCCGACAAGGACGATATGAAGGCGGTGGCGTTGAACCTGCTCAAGTTCTTCGAGGACGAAAGCTGTGGTCAGTGCACGCCGTGCCGCGTCGGTAGCGAGAAGGCCGTCAAGCTGATGGCGCAGGGCCCATGGGACGTCGCACTGCTGAACGAATTGTCGACGCTGATGCGCGACTCTTCGATCTGCGGTCTCGGCCAGGCAGCGCCAAATCCGTTGCTCTGCGTGCTGAAATATTTTCCCGAGGAACTTACGAAACCGATGGGCACTTGGTGAAACATGACCGATAGCAGCAAGCCCAATACGTTCTTCATCGACGGCAACGAGATCGACATCCGCGAAGGCGAGTCGATCTTCCGCGCCGCGCGCCGCCTCGACATCAAGCTGCCGCACCTGTGCTACTCGCCGAAGCCCGGCTACCGCGCCGACGGCAACTGCCGCGTCTGCATGGTCGAGATCGAAGGCGAGCGCGTACTCGCCGCAAGCTGCATCCGCCAGCCGGCACCCGGCATGAAGGTGAAGACGTCGACCGACCGCGCCAAGACTGCTCGCAAGATGGTCGCCGAACTGCTGCTGACCGACCAGCCGGCGATGGAAGTCGCGCACGACAACGATTCCGAGTTCTGGAAAACTGCCAAGCGGCAAGGGGTTGTCGACGGCCGTTTCCCGAAGCGTGAGCGTGAGGCCGTGCCCGCGCCTGACCGCAGCCATCCGGCGATGGCGGTCAATCTCGATGCTTGCATCCAGTGCAATCTTTGTGTCCGCGCCTGCCGTGAAGTGCAGGTCAACGACGTCATCGGCATGGCCGGCCGCGGTCATCTGGAAAAGATCGTGTTCGATTTCGACGATCCGATGGGCCAGTCGAGCTGCGTCGCCTGCGGCGAGTGCGTGCAGGCCTGTCCAACCGGCGCGCTGATGCCAGCGACCATGGTCGACGCCAACAATGTCTATCTCGGCAAGCCCGACCGCACGGTCGATAGCGTTTGCCCCTATTGCGGCGTCGGCTGCCAGCTCACCTACCAGATCAAGGACGACAAGATCGTTGCCGTCGAGGGCAAGAACGGCCCGGCCAACCAGAACCGGCTCTGCGTCAAGGGCCGCTTCGGCTTCGACTACGTTCACAATCCGCAACGCCTGCTGAAGCCGATGATCCGCAAGGAAGGCGTGCCGAAAGTCCCGCACGAGTTCATCGACCCCTCGAATCCATGGACGCATTTCCGCGAAGCTACGTGGGAGGAAGCGCTGGATCGCGCCGCATCCGGTCTCGCCAAGATTCGCGACCGCGACGGCTCCGATGCACTGGCCGGCTTCGGCTCGGCCAAGGGTTCTAACGAAGAGGCCTATCTCTTCCAGAAGCTGGTGCGGACGGGTTTCGGCACCAACAATGTCGATCACTGTACGCGTCTGTGTCACGCTTCGTCGGTGTCGGCGCTGCTCGAAGGCGTTGGCTCCGCCGCGGTGACCGCTACCTTCAACGAGTGCAAGAATTCGGAAGTGATCGTCGTCATCGGCGCCAACCCGACCGAGAACCATCCGGTTGCCGCGACCTTCTTCAAGCAGGCCGCCAAGCGCGGCGCCAAGCTGGTCATCATGGACCCGCGCGGCACGGCGATGAAGCGCCACGCCTGGAAGATGATGCAGTTCAAGAACGGCACCGACGTGGCGATGCTCAACGCCATGCTCAACGTCATCGTCGAGGAAAAGCTCTACGACCAGCAATACATCCAGACCTACGTCGAAGGCTTCGACGCCTGGAAGGAAAAC
>DASYCM010000299.1:0-5369 GCA_036500165.1 Pseudolabrys sp. | reverse complement strand
AACGGTTCCGCACAGGCGATTCTCGATTGCCGCGCGCTATCGGACGCCTTGAAGGCCGACGCCGATCCGATCGCGGCGCTCAAGGCCTATGAGGCCAAGCGCCTGCCGGAGACCAGCAAGGTCGTGCTGGCGAACCGGAGCGCGCCGCCGGATGCTATTCTGCACGAGGTCTTCCGCCGCACCGGCGACAAGCCGTTCCGGCACATCGACGACGTCATCAGCAAGGAAGAGCTGGTCGCGCTCTCGGAGAGCTACAAGCGGGTTGCGGGCTACGACAAGGAAAAGCTGAAGGTCGGCGCTTGATCCGGGGAATAACCAGACGCCCAAAATGATAACGACCACGAAATGGGAGGCGCGGGTACATCCGCCGTCGCCTGCTATTCGTGGCCGTCTCCGCGCCGGCTTTCGCCGTCGCGGCTGATAACGGAGCCTTACCGCTTGAAAGCGTCACGGCTCAACGTCATCACTGCGGATTATATGGGTGTGATTTGGTCCACCGCAAGGGCTGACAAAGGACGAAAATGGCGACTTCAAGCTATTCCGGCACGGCAAAGACCCTGCACTGGACCATTCTTGTCCTGCTGATCGCGCAGTTCATCTTCGCCTGGACCATGCCGCATATCGGCCGCAACACGCCGGTGACGACGCTCATCAGCCTGCACTTCACCTTTGGCATCATCATTTTGGCCGTTGCGGTCGTGCGCCTCATCTGGCGCGTGGCGCACGCGCCGCCGCCGCAGGAGGATTTGCCGCGCTGGCAGATAGGGCTGTCGCACGCTGTGCACTGGCTGCTGTATCTGCTGCTTTTCGTGGTGCCGATCCTTGGCTGGATGGACGCCTCACGCCGCGGCATGTCGGTGGTGATGTTCGGCCTTGAACTGCCGAAGCTGCTAGCAACCCGCGCGCCTGGCTGGGGCTGGACCGGCGACGTGCACGGCCTGTTGGCTAACTACGCCATGCTGGCGCTCGTGGCGTTGCATGTCGCGGCGGTGCTCTATCACACCTTCGTTCGCCGCGACGGCGTCTTGCAACGGATGCTGCCGGGGAGAAATTAGTCCCGCATCAGTCCCAGGCCAGCGCGCCGCCGTTCTGGTATTCGATGACGCGGGTTTCGAAGAAGTTCTTTTCCTTCTTGAGATCCATCGCTTCCGACATCCAGGGGAACGGATTTTCCGTTTCCGCGAATACCGGGCCAAGGCCGAGCTGCGCGCAGCGCCGATTGGCGATGAAGTGCATATATTGCTCGCACAGCGCAGCATTGAGACCGAGGAATCCCCGCGGCATGGTATCGCGGCCATAAGCGGCTTCGAGTTGCGCGGCGTCGGTCAGCATCTGGCGGACTTCGTCCTGGAACGCCTTGGTCCACAGGTGCGGATTCTCCGCCTTGATCTGATTGATGACGTCGATGCCGAAGTTCAGGTGGATCGATTCATCGCGCAGGATGTACTGATACTGCTCGGCGATGCCGACCATTTTGTTGCGGCGGCCGAGCGACAGAATCTGCGCAAAGCCGGTGTAGAACCACATGCCTTCGAAGCAGACATAGAAGGCGATGAGGTCGCGCAGGAAAGCCTGATCGGCTTCCAGGGTGCCGGTCTTAAAATCCGGGTCGTCGAGATGTTGGGTGTGTTTGAGCGCCCAGGCCGCCTTATCGGTAATGGACGGCACTTCCCGGTACATGTTGAACAGCTCGCCTTCGTCGAGGCCAAGGCTTTCGACGATGTACTGGAACGTGTGCGTGTGCACCGCTTCCTCGAAAGCCTGGCGCAGCAGGTATTGCCGGCATTCGGGGTTGGTGAGGTGGCGGTAGATCGCCAGTACGATGTTGTTGGCGACCAGCGACTCCGACGCGGCGAAGAAGCCGAGATTGCGCTTGATCGAGCGGCGCTCGTCTTCGGTGAGGCCGTCGCGTGACTTCCATAGTGCGATGTCGGCCTGCATCGAGACTTCGGTCGGCATCCAGTGATTGTTGCAGCCGGCGAGATACTTCTCCCATGCCCAGCGGTATTTTAGCGGCAGCAGTTGGTTGACGTCGGCGCGACAGTTGATCATCGCCTTTTCGTCGACGCTGACGCGGCCGGCGCCGCGTGAGATGACGCCAAGGCCATGACTAAGACCGGCGGCGTGGTCGCCGGCGGGCAATGCCGCCGTCGGCACGACGATGGGCTTCTGTGAGTTTGGTTCGGACCAATCAAGCATTGAAGTGTGTTCCTGAATTCTGAGGTGGAGCGACAACCTCCGTTCATTCCCGCGCAAGCGGGAATCCAGTCTTCTTAGAAACTGGGTCCCCGCTTTCGCGGGGACGAACGGTGAAACGTTACTGGCAGGCTTCGCAGTCGGGATCGTTGATGAGGCAGGCTTTGCCTTCGACGATAATGGGCTCTGAAGCGGCTACGGCCGATGACGACACAGCGGAAGAAACCGCATTGAGCTTGCCGTCGGTGCCTTTGAGCGTCGATTTCTCGACATGCGTGGCGCTGCGCGAGCGTAGGTAATAGGTCGTCTTGAGGCCGCGATCCCACGCCAGTTGATAGAGCTGGTCGAGCTTCCGGCCGTTCGGCGCTGCGATGTAGAGGTTGAGCGACTGCGCCTGGTCGATCCATTTCTGCCGCCGCGATGCGCTTTCGATCAGCCAAGACGAGTCGATTTCGAAGGCGGTGGCATAGAGCGCCTTGAGGTCGTCCGGGACGCGGCCGATGGCTCCCACGCTGCCGTCGAAATACTTCAGGTCCGACACCATGACCTCGTCCCATAGGCCGCGGGCCTTCAGATCGCGCACGAGATACTCGTTCACCACCGTGAAATCGCCGGACATGTTCGATTTGACGTAGAGGTTCTGGTAGGCGGGCTCGATCGACTGCGACACGCCGCAGATATTGGAGATCGTCGCCGTCGGCGCGATCGCCATGGTGTTGGAGTTGCGCATGCCGTTCTTCTTCACGCGCGTGCGCAAGGCATCCCAGTCGAGCGTCGAGGATGTATCGAGGTCCTGGCCGCCGCGGGCGTGCGACAACAGTTTGACCGAGTCGATCGGCAGGATGCCCCGGCTCCACAGCGAGCCCTCGTAGGAGGGATAGCGACCGCGTTCGACGGCGAGGTCGGAGGAGGCGGCGATGGCATGATAGCTGATCGCCTCCATGCTCTCGTCGGCGAACGTCACGGCGCCGTCCGAGGCCGTCGGGATACGCAGGATCTGCAACGCATCCTGGAAGCCCATGATGCCGAGACCGACCGGACGATGCCGCATGTTGGAGCGGCGCGCTTCCGGGATGGTGTAGAAATTCACGTCCAGCACGTTGTCGAGCATGCGCATGGCGGTCGCCACCGTACGCGCCAGCTTGTCGCGGTCGAGGCCCTTTGGCGTGACGTGATTGACGAGATTGACCGAGCCGAGATTGCAGACCGCGACTTCGTCGTCCGACGTATTGAGCGTGATTTCAGTACAGAGATTGGAGGAATGCACCACACCGCAATGCTGCTGCGGCGAGCGGATGTTGCAGGGGTCCTTGAACGTGATCCACGGATGGCCCGTTTCGAACAGCATGGTCAGCATGCGTCGCCACAGGTCGACCGCGCGAACCTGCTTGAACACCGTGATCTCGCCACGCGCGGCTTTGGCTTCGTAGGCCTCGTAAGTCAGGGCGAAGGAGGGTCCGTAGAGATCGTGCAGTTCCGGCGCTTCGTCGGGCGAGAACAACGTCCACGGCCCATCTTCCTTCACGCGCTGCATGAACAGGTCGGGCACCCAGTTCGCGGTGTTCATGTCGTGGGTGCGGCGGCGATCGTCGCCAGTGTTCTTGCGCAGGTCGAGGAATTCCTCGATGTCGATGTGCCAGGTCTCGAGATAGGCGCAGACCGCGCCCTTGCGCTTGCCGCCCTGGTTGACGGCGATGGCCGTGTCGTTGGCGACTTTCAGGAACGGCACCACGCCTTGCGAGGCGCCGTTAGTGCCCTTGATATGCGCGCCGAGGCCGCGCACGCGGGTCCAGTCATTACCGAGACCACCGGCATATTTCGACAGCAGCGCGTTGTCCTTCACCGACTTGAAGATGCCGTCGAGGTCGTCCGGCACACTGGTGAGGAAGCAGGACGAGAGTTGCGGCCGCAGCGTGCCCGAATTGAACAGGGTCGGCGTCGACGACATGAAGTCGAACGACGACAGCAGGCGGTAGAATTCGATAGCGCGGTCTTCGCGGTCGATTTCACGGATGGCCAGTCCCATGGCGACGCGCATGAAGAAGGCTTGCGGCATCTCGATACGCGTGCCGCCACTGTGGATCAGGTAGCGGTCGTACAACGTCTGAAATCCGAGAAATTGGAAGGCGCGGTCGCGCTGCGGATCGATAGCCGCGGCGATTTTGGTTAGGTCGAAGCGCGCCAGTTCGGGATCGAGCAGCTTCAGTTCGATCGCGCGCTTCACGTAAGCGGGGAAATACTCGGTGTAGTCGACTGCCTTGCTCGTCGCGGTCTCACCGAGAATGAAGTCGGCGGCCTCATCGGACAGCTTGTCGAGCAACAGCCGGGCGCTGACATAGGCATAATTCGGTTCGGATTCGATCAGCACGCGCGCAGCCATGATCTTGGCGAGCGCCAGTTCATCCGTGCTGATGCCGTCATAAATATTGCGCTTGATCTCGGCGATCACGGCGGCTGCATCGACGCCTTCAAGGCCGTCGCAGGCTGCCGTCACGCTGGCAGCGACCCGGCTGAAATCGAGCGCGATGTCGCGGCCGCTCGTGGTTTTCAGCCGCATCGCCGGAATTGCCGGCACCGCTGCCGAGGGCTTTTCCGCCTCGCGCGCTTTTGCGCGCTTCTCGCGATAAAGCACGTAAGCGCGGGCGACCTTGTGGTGCTCGCTGCGCATCAGCGCGAGTTCGACTTGGTCCTGGATGTCCTCGATGTGGAACGTGCGGCCTTCTCCGGCGCGCCGCGTCAACGCGGCAACAACCTGGCCGGTGAGAGCTTCGACCGCCTCATGAATACGGCGCGACGCAGCGGCGGTGGCGCCCTCGACGGCGAGAAACGCCTTGGTCAGTGCGATGGAAATCTTGCTGCCGTCGAACAGCGTCACCGCGCCGTTGCGCCGGATAACCTGATAGCCGGGTTCCGAGGCGGCGTGGGAAGAAGAGCTTTGCGTGGAACGCGGTACGATCGGTGTGGTGGAGGGAAAATCGGCAGCGAGTGACATCGGCAGGACCCCGAAATGTTGGGGGCTGGGGCCGATAGGCTGTGTTTGAAAAACGGACGGACAGGGCCGCGCGCAGTTCAGCCACGACCTGCCGGGACACCCCGCCCGAGGACGATTCGTTCTGTCAGGGCAGGTCTCCTGGCTCGCGGGTCGTTGCTTCTGTCCGGTCTTCCCGAGGCCT
>DASYCM010000298.1:0-4168 GCA_036500165.1 Pseudolabrys sp. | reverse complement strand
AGCGGCGGCAAGGCCACGCTCGACGTCAAGCTGGTGCAGCTTGTTCGTCTGTTGCGCGCCGGTGAGCCGGTAAAGATGTCGAAGCGCTCGGGCGATTTCATCACGCTACGCGAAGTGGTCGATGAAGTCGGCCGCTCGGCGGTGCGTTTCGATATGCTCTACCGCAAGAACGACGCGGTGCTGGATTTCGACCTCGCCAAGGTCATCGAGGCGTCGCGCGACAACCCGGTCTTCTACGTTCAGTACGGCCATGCCCGGGCGCAATCGGTGTTCCGCAATGCCCGCACTGAGATGCCGGACCTGGCCGAAACGGCGGCGGCGAGGGTGGCAAAGTTCCGCGAGGCGAACTTCACCAAGCTCAACGACGAGGGCGAATTGTCCCTGATGCGCAAGCTGGCGCTGTACCCGCGAATGATCGAAGCGGCGGCGGCGGCCCATGAGCCGCACCGGGTAGCATTCTACCTCTATGAATTAGCGAGCGAATTCCACGCCCAATGGACCCGCGGAAAAGATTCGCCTCATTTACGTTTCATTATCCAGAATGATCCAGAAACGACCGTGGCACGGCTCGCCTTGGTCCAGGGGATCGTCACGATCCTGGCCTCGGGCCTGGCGCTTCTCGGGGTCGAAGCGCCTGATGAAATGCGTTAATTTCTGCGCCAATACCGTTTATAACGGGGTGCCAGAATGTACCGAGTACGGACAGGCCGGGACGGTGGGGCCTGAAAACCGGGGATTAGATGGTGGACGACCGAACCCAACGACCTTTCGGCGCGAATGAGCCAGCGCGCAGCGCGCCAAAAGCGGGCCCCTCCGGCAGCGATCCGCTTGCCGAGCTTGCCCGGCTGATTGGTCAGAGCGATCCCTTCGGCGAATTCGGCAGCAACAATGCCCACCGCGCCAGCGCGCCGCCCGCGCATGAGCCGCCGCAGGCCTGGACCGACGTACCGCACGCGGCGCCCGAACCGGCCGCGCAAGAAACGCAGCATGCACCGCAGCGTGCGCAGCAGCATGCCGTGCCTCAATTCCTGACCGCGAGACCCACGCCATCGGCGATGCCGCCGAATTTCGACAGTCACTCTTTCGGCAAGCAAGCTTTTAGCAAGCAGGCGTTCAGCAGCCCGCCGCCGAGCGACGACATGTATCAGGTCGAGAGCGGCGCGCCGGGATATGCGGCCGCGCCCGTGCAGGGTTATGAGAACGATCCCTATCAGCAGGGCCATTCGCAATTCAGTGCCGGGCAGGACGACTATTACGAGGAAGAGCCGACGTCGCGGAAGCGCGTGGGCATCCTCGCCATCGCCGCTGTGTTCGCACTCGCCATCGTCGGCACGGCTGGCGCTTTCGGCTATCGCGCGATCTTCGGTTCGTCGTCCGCGTCGGGGCCGCCGCCGGTCATCAAGGCCGACACGACGCCGAGCAAGATCGTGCCGGCTTCTGCTAGTCAGCAGCCGAACAAGCAGATCACCGACCGTGTCAACGATAAGGGCACCGGCGAGCGTCTGGTGTCGCGTGAAGAGCAGCCGGTCGCGATCACGCCGCAGGCCGATCCCGCGCCGCAGGCGGCGATGCCGCAGTCTCCCGCGCCTTCGTCGGCGAACGGTGTCGTTGGTGGCGCCGAGCCGAAGAAGGTTCGCACCATCGCCATCCGTCCCGACCAGGGCATGTCCGATGCCGCGCAGAGCGCGTCGGCATCTGCCGTACCGCCAGTGCCGGCTCCGACGAGCCAGCCGACGCCAGTGCGCGTCATTCCGACGTCGAGGCCTGCTGCCGCCGCGCCGCCGCAGCGCACCGCGAACAATCCGCCTCCTGCTGAGGAGCCTGAACCCGCGGCGCGTCCGGCCGCACCGCCGCGTGCCGCCGCCAATGCACCGCTGTCGCTGAACCCCAACGCTGCGCCGCCTCGTGCAGCGGCTCCCGCGCCAGCCGCGCGGACCGCCTCGCTGCCGCCCGCGGCTTCGGGTGGCGGCTATCTGGTTCAGGTCTCGTCCCAGCGTAGCGAAGCCGAAGCACAGTCCGCCTTTGCCAGCCTTCAGGGCAAATACCCCGGCCAGCTCGGCGGCAAGCACGCCGTGATCCGCAAAGTCGAGCTGGGCGAGAAGGGCACCTACTACCGCGCCATGGTGCCGGCGGCTGACGCGGCGCAAGCCAACCAGATCTGTAGCGGCATCAAGGCCGCCGGCGGCAGCTGCCTGGTCCAGAAGAACTAAAAACCAGCGGAATTAACAGCTAAACTCGCTGGTTACCTTGCCCTGATGGCAAGCGCGGGCTAATCCGCGCCAATGGCCCCACGCGCCTTCATTACCGGATTGGCCGGCCTTACGCTGGCCGACAACGAGCGCGCGTTCTTGCGCGACGCGAAGCCGTGGGGCGGCATTATCTTCAAGCGGAACATCAGTACGCCTGAACAAGTCTCTGAACTTGTTCAGTCCTTCCGCGATGCGTTGGGCTGGGACGCTCCGGTTCTGGTGGATCAGGAAGGCGGCCGTGTGCAGCGGCTGGGGCCGCCGCATTGGCCGGTCTATCCGCCCGGCGCCCGTTACAGCGAACTGTACGACCGGGATAAAGCCGTCGGGATGGCTGCGGCGAAGCTCGCTGGCCACCTGATCGCCGCCGACCTGAGGGCGGTGGGCATCGACGTCGATTGCCTGCCGATTGCCGACGTTCCGGTCACGGGCGGCGATCCGGTGATCGGCGACCGCGCCTACGGGACCGAGCCGGGCAAAGTCGCGGCGATTGCCGGCGCCATTGCCGACGGACTGATGGCTAGCGGTGTTCTACCGGTACTCAAGCACCTGCCGGGGCATGGCCGCGCTACTGCCGACAGTCATCTGCATCTGCCGACGGTCGACACCGACCGCGCCACGCTGGAAGCCACCGATTTCGCCGCGTTCAAGCCGCTCAACCGGCTACCGCTCGGCATGACTGCGCATGTTGTGTTTAGCGCCATCGATCCGCGTGCGCCCGCCACCACTTCCGTCACAATGGTACGCGAAGTGATTCGCGGTTCGATTGGATTCCAAGGGTTACTGATGAGCGATGACGTTTCGATGAACGCTTTGTCGGGGACAATTGCCGAACGCAGCGCTGCTTCGCTCGCCGCGGGCTGCGATATCGTGCTTCATTGCAATGGCAAACTTGATGAGATGGCCGCGGTCGTCAGCGTGTCGCCGGAACTTTCGGGCGATGCAGCGCGACGCGCCGAAGCTGCGCTCGCGGCGCGCTCGGCCCGGCAGGATTTCGACGTCGACGCCGCGCGGGCGATGTTCAACAAAATGATCGGCGAACCCAATACTTCTGGCGGATCAATGCCACGGATGACGACATGAGCGACACATTCGACACCGCATTGGCAGGCCAGCTCGCCGCCGACCGCGGCGACGCAGAACCGGCGATGATGGTCGACGTCGAGGGCTTCGAAGGCCCGCTCGATCTGTTGCTGGCGCTGGCGCGGCAGCAGAAGGTCGATCTCGCCAAGATTTCCATTCTCGCGCTTGCCGACCAGTACCTGATCTTCGTCGAGGAAGCGCGCAAGAAGCGGCTCGAACTCGCCGCCGATTATCTCGTGATGGCGGCGTGGCTCGCTTATCTCAAATCGCGTCTGCTGCTGCCGGAAACGGCGCCGGGCGAGGGGCCTTCCGCCGAGGATATGGCGCTGGCGCTTGCCTATCGTCTGCGCCGTCTCGAAGCCTTCCGCGAAGTGGCGACGCGCCTGATGGGCCGTCCGCAGCTCAACCGCGATGTGTTCGCGCGCGGCGCGCCGGAGCCGATCGCCGAGATCAAGCAGGCGGAGTTTTCGGCGACGCTCTACGATCTGCTCAGCGCCTATTCGAGCCAGCGCCAGCGCACCGTTTTGTCGCGGGTGCGCTTCAAGAAACGTACTGTCTGGTCGCTCGCCGAAGCACGCGCCTGTCTGGAGCGTCTGATCGGCCAGTCGGAAGACTGGTCGCGCATCGACTCCTATCTGATCTCTTACGTGGTCGAGCCGGCCTTGGTCGCGACCGTGTTTGCCTCGTCGTTCGCGTCTGCCCTCGAGATGGTCAAGGAAGGCCTTGCCGAGGTGCACCAGAAGGAGTCCTTCTCGCCGATTTTCATGCGCAAGCGTGTCGGCGGGAACGGCAGTGCCAATCTGCATGACGCACAAGAAAACGCATAAGGAGCAGCCCAT
>DASYCM010000297.1:0-1597 GCA_036500165.1 Pseudolabrys sp. | reverse complement strand
GCGCTCGACTGGGCGCAGACCATCAACCCCGAGGCGAAGAGCTGCTGGATCGCCGGCTTCTCGTTCGGCGCCTGGATCGGCATGCAGTTGCTGATGCGCCGCCCGGAGATCGAAGGCTTCATTTCGATCTGCCCGCCCGCCAATCTCTACGACTTCTCGTTCCTCGCGCCCTGCCCGTCGTCCGGCCTGATCATTCATGGCGACAAGGATGCGGTGGTGCCGGCCAAGGACGTCAACACGCTGGTCGAGAAGCTCAAGACGCAGAAGGGCATCGTCATCGAACAGAAGGTCGTGCCCGGCGCCAACCACTTCTTCGACGGCAAGGTCGACACCCTGCTCTCTTCGGTCGCGGGCTATCTCGACAAGCGTCTGAAAACCGAGCGCAAGCCGGCGGCGTAAGCGTTACGGTCTCACCACCACGCCACCCGTCATCGGCCGTTTCACGCCGGTGGTGAGCGGGAACGTGATCGGCATATTGTTCATCGTGCGCACTGCCAGATAAGCGAAAGCCTGCGCCTCGATCGATTGCGATTGCCAGCCGACAGCGTCGGCGGTTTCGACGGTCGCGGGGGTCAATCGCTCCGCCAGCATGCGCATCAATGTCGGATTGCGCGCGCCACCGCCGGCGACGATCCAGGCCTTCGGCGGCTGCGGCAGATGCTTCGTCACACGCGCAACCGACGCCGCGGTCAGCGCCGACAAAGTCGCCGCGCCGTTCTCGACCGTGAAATCCGGCAGACCGATATTGGCGAAAGCGAACGCATTGCGGTCAAGCGACTTCGGGCACGGCTGGTCGAAGAACCGGTGCGCCAAAACATTCTCCACGAATTTTTCGTCGGCCTTGCCGCGCGAGGCCTGATCGCCGTCGCGGTCGAGCGGCGCGCCGGTGCGCGCGCGCATAAAGTCGTCAATCAGCGCGTTGCCCGGTCCGGTATCGCAGGCGACCGGATCGCCACCGTCCACCCACGTTACATTGGCAACACCGCCGACATTCAACACCGCGATTGGATGCGGATGCGCGAGATCGCGCGCCAGCGCCTGATGAAACACGGGGACCAGCGGCGCGCCCTGCCCGCCGGCCGCGACGTCGGCGGCACGGAAGTCGTACGCCACCGTCATGCCAAGACGTTGCGCCAGCGCACGGCCATCGCCGATCTGCACGGTGAGCCGTTCGTCCGGCTTGTGCAGCACGGTCTGACCATGAAAGCCGACAACCGCGACGCCGGATTTATCGATGTGCTCGGCCGCCAGAAATTCCTCAACCGCCTCGGCATGCGCGCGGGTGACGAAAGCCTCGGCCTCGGCCAGTACGCCGGGGCGTGCATCGCGGGAGGTGAGGCCCGCGCCCTGCTCCAGCGCGGCGCGCAGCAACGCCCGTTCATCCTCGGAATAAGGCCGGTAACCCGTCGGGCCCAGCGCGGCAACGCGCTCGCCATCGGTCTCGATCAGCGCCACATCGACGCCGTCGAGCGAGGTACCGCTCATCAATCCGATGGCCTTAACGACGCCCAACCGCAGCCCCTTTTCCTTTACGCCGGACCTGTTACACCACCGGCCACCCCGGACCGACAAGCCCCGAAAAGCCCTAAAGAGCCCA
>DASYCM010000296.1:0-5529 GCA_036500165.1 Pseudolabrys sp. | reverse complement strand
GGCGAAGCGCTGCGGCAGACTCGGGGCTTTGCCGCAGGCTAAGGCGGCGTGACATAACGTGACGGCCAATATGACAACCATGAACGAAACCCAGATCGAATCCCGCAAGGCCTGCGCGCGAACCTGGTTCGAGGCGCTGCGGGACGATATTTGTGCGGCACTCGAGGGAGTTGAGGACGCCCTGCCCGCCGGCGCACCGTTCGCGGAGCGACCGGCCGGCCGTTTCGTTCGCACCCCCTGGCAGCGCACCGATCACAACGGCGCACAACCGATCTCGGGTTTACCCGAGATCGGCAATTTAAATGCTGAGTCGGCTAAAGCCGGCTCGGGCGGCGGCGGCGGCGTGATGTCGATCATGCATGGCCGGGTGTTCGAGAAAGTCGGCGTGCATTGCTCGACAGTGCACGGCCAGTTCGCACCGGAATTCCGCAAGGAAATTCCCGGCGCCGCCGCCGACCCGCGCTTCTGGGCGTCGGGGATTTCTTTAATTGCGCACCCGCACAATCCGCACGTGCCGGCTGTACACATGAACACCCGTCATGTCGTCACCAGCAAAGCCTGGTTCGGCGGCGGCGCCGATCTCACGCCGGTGCTGGACCGCCGCCGCACACAGACCGATGAGGATACGCTCGCGTTCCACGCCGCGATGAAATCGGCCTGCGACGCGCATCCGGCCATCGCGCCATACGATAAGTTCAAGAAGTGGTGCGATGACTACTTCCATCTCAAGCATCGCAACGAACCGCGTGGCATCGGCGGCATTTTCTACGACTACCTTGAGAGCGACTGGGACGCGACGTTCGCCTTTACGCAGGATGTCGGCCGTACCTTCCGAAAAATTTATCCCGAGTTGGTGGCGAAGAACTTCATTGCGCCGTGGAGCGAAGCCGAACGCGACGAGCAACTCATCCGCCGCGGCCGCTATGTCGAATTCAACCTGCTCTACGATCGCGGCACGATTTTCGGCCTGCGCACCGGCGGCAATGTCGATTCGATCCTGTCGTCGATGCCACCCGTGGTGAAGTGGCCGTAAAATTTTCCGGTGACGTCCCCGCGTGTTCGAACTGTCATCCCGCACCGTTAGCCTGTTCGTCCATCATCTAAAAATGGGGATCAACATGACGTTTGCGGCAGGCGACGTAGTATTTTTGAAATCCGGCGGCGAGGCGATGACTGTGGTCGCCATTGAAGACAACGAGGCGATGTGCCTGTGGATCGGCGACGAAGGCGATTTGTTCCGCGAAACGATTCCGGTCGTCGCCTTGCAGACCGCGCAATCGGCTGAAGAGGACGAAGACGGCGAGGAAGAAGATTCGGAAGAAGAAGACGAGTCGGAAGAAGACGAAGAAAACGACGAAGAAGAAAACGCCAAGTCGAAAAAGAAAAAAGAAATTGCGTAACTTCCGTCTTCAGAAGAACGCGCGGTAGATAAGCGCCACGCCGCCCACCAGCACCACTGCGTCGAGCACTGCCGCATGCACGTGCACCGGCATTCGCTCGACGAAGGCGCGCGCCAGAAATGCACCCGGCATCGCAACGATCCCGATCAACAGCGCGAAGGCGATGACCTGCGGCGTCAGCACGCCGTTCATGCCGAAGACTGAAATCTTGACGATGCCAATGACGATCGAGATCGCCGCATCGGTCGCGATTACGGCCGCGCCTTCCAGCCCCGACGCCATCAGCAGCGACAGCAGAATGACGCCGGAGCCGGCGGTGCCGCCGACAACGACGCCATAGCCCACCGCCCCTATCGTCAGTCCAACGTCACCCACCTGCACGTTGTGATGCTTCAGCAGCCGCCGCAGCGGCACGCTCAGGATCAACATGCCGCCGATGACGAGCGCGGCGCCAGCGCTGGTGAGTTTGGTGTAACCCCAGGCGCCGAGCACGCAAGTCGGCACCGACGCAACGAGCACGATCGCGACGCGGCGCCACGACACATATTTCAGAAACGCCGCCATCCGGCTCGAATTCGAAAACATTGCTGAGATGGCGATGATCGGCACGATCGGCGCAGGCCCGACCATCGGCACCAGCACCAGCGGAATCAGGGCGCCAGTGCCGTAACCCGACACGCCGCCGACGATGGACGCAAACAGGGCGACGCCTGCAACCAGCAGAAGCTGCCACATCGAAATGTCGGCAAATCCGGAAAACATCCGAAAAGCTCTCCCGGTTCGTCCCCTATAGGGAGTGTTCGGCCGCCTTACGCACGGTCGGGCCGGCCGCGCCCATCCGGCGGCCTCTTAGACCCAAAAGCGCAAAAAATCCCAGGGCGGGCGCGACTCATCCCCTGACTTCGTACCCGGCGCGGCCGGGGACCTAAAAGCTGCCATTGTCCTATTAGGCACAGCGTATGGGTCTGGGAGGCATAAATGGCCGAAAACGGCCTAAAACCGTTGCAAAACTACCACATATGTCAAAATACACCTGTGATTAATCGGAACTTTCCACCTTTTGGGTGGGCGGCATGCTTTGGTTGCGAAGAATTCGAATGTCACGGAGGCTGAAATGCGTCGATTGCTTTTAACGATTGGTATTCTCAGCGCTGGTTTTGCCCACACCGCCCTCGCCGCAGATATGCCGCTCAAGGCAGTGCCCCGGATCGTCGAGCCGGTATCCAATTGGACCGGCGTCTACGTCGGCGGTAACGTTGGCTATAGCTGGGGCAATTTTGGCGCCACCGGCGCGGTGGTATCGCCGACCGGCTCACAGACTTACAATGTCGATGGCGTTATCGGCGGCGTTCAGGCCGGGTTCAACTGGCAATTTAACCGCAACTGGCTCGTCGGTATCGAAGGCGATTATCAGTGGAGCGGCGAGAAAGACAGCAACTCGTGGCTGTTCCCGATCACGCTCGGTGACGCACGGTCAGGCTTCACGATCGCCAACGAGTACAAACTGCCGTGGTTTGCTACCGCGCGTGCGCGCTTGGGCTACCTGCCGGATCCGAACTGGCTGGTCTACGCGACTGGTGGCGTCGCAGTTGGCAAAGTCACCGGCAACGCGTCGTTGTCGCTTGGCGCCTTGAGCGCCTCGGTAAACGATTCGACGACCAAAACGGGTTGGACCATCGGCGGCGGCGTCGAAACGAAAATCGGCGGCAGCAATTGGTCGACCAAGCTCGAATACCTCTACATCGATCTCGGCACAGTGAATTTTTACTCGAATGCCGTATCGATCCGGGCGCGCGACCACGTCGTACGCCTCGGACTGAACTACAAGTTCTAAAGACTTCTTTTGAAGGCTTAGGGCCTTCAACCGCTTTCGAAAGCCCCGGACAATGTCCGGGGCTTTTTTCGTTTATGGCTGTGCCGCGGTATCCGCAATCTTGTCCAGCGTCGCTCGATCGTCCGGAAAACCTGCGGCGATCCACCTTGTTTCCGCCGCGCGCAACGTCATGCCCAGCGCCGGGCCTTTCTCAATGCCGCGCTTGATAAAGTCAGCGGCCCTGAGTGGAAAGGCCGGCGCGATCCAGCGCTGCGGCGTTGTCGTCATCACATGCCACTTCGGATCGCCGGCCGAAGCTTGCGAGCGTGCCCAGCCGAGCAAGGCATGATCGGTGAAGGCTTCCGGCCCTAGCCTGTAGATCAGCGTGCGTGCGGCAGGCTCTCCCCGTTGCGGCGAAATCCGCCGCCAGCCCTCGGCCATGGAAATGAGCCGTTCCTGCTCGACGTTATGCAGGCGCAGCTTCTGCGTCAGCCGTTCCGTATCTTCGGCAACCCAGACTGCGAGTGCGCCCAGCCGTTGCACCGGATCGGGCGCAAGACCGATCGCAGCCTCGACCTTGGCCATATTCTCAAAGCTGCCGAGATAGCTGACGCCGCCGAGCACGCGCAGCAACAGGCCGCAATCCGCCATGGCAATAAGCGTCGGCACCGCATGCGGCGCCACCATCAGCTTCATAACTTCCATGCGCACGCGTTCGCGCGACAACTGATCGAGGCCGTCGCCGCCTGCAATGCAGGCCGCAAGGCCCTCGGCGTAAGGATGTCCGCCATTGCTGTAGGCAGCGTGAAAGCGGAAGAAACGCAGGATGCGCAGATAGTCTTCTTCGATACGCTTTTTCGCATCGCCGATGAAGCGCACGCTGCGCGTCGCGAGATCCGCAAACCCGCCGGTGTAATCGTAGACGGTGCCGTCACGTGTCACCGACAACGCATTCATGGTGAAGTCGCGCCGCTCGGCATCCGTCTTCCAGTCGCGGCCGAAGGCGACCTTGGCGTGGCGGCCGTATGTTTCGACGTCCCGGCGCAGCGTCGTCACTTCAAAGGGCTGCTTGTCGATCACAACCGTGACTGTGCCGTGCTCGATGCCGGTCGGCACCGGCTTGAAGCCTGCGGCAATGACGCGCCTCACCACTTCGTCAGGCACCGCCGTCGTCGCAACATCGACTTCGTGAAACGGTATATCCAGCAGCGCGTTACGCACCGCGCCGCCGACGATACGCGCTTCCTCACCGTCGCGATCGAGAACTTCAAGCAGCCGCGGCAACTGGCCCGTATTGAGCCAGACTGCACCCGCGAGGCTGCGCTCCGTCGCCGTCATCTGGTGGTTCCCGGCACGAACTTGCCGTCTTCCATGTGCGCCGGGATATAGGTCGAGCCCGGCGGCGCGCCAGTGTATTCGGCGAAGTAGAAGAAGCTCGCCGCCATCAGGACCAGCGCAACGATGGTGAGGCCGGCGATGCGTGAGGCCGGCCAGGAATCCGGATGCAGAACGTCGGCCTTGATCGCCCATAGAAAGGCGACGTAAAGCGCGAACGGCATGATGAACAAAAGCAGCTCGGTCAGGATCGGGCGGATCATGTGTAAATCCGTTCGTGCAGATTACGTAGGATACCGGCCGTCACGCCCCAGATGTAATGCTCGCCGAAGGTGAATGCGTAGAAATGCCGCGTCAGCCCGTTCCAGTCGCGAGAATGGCGCTTCACGTTGGCCTGATCCATCAGGAATGAGAGCGGCACTTCGAACGTGGCATCGACTTCGCCAGCGTTGAGCGTCAGCGTAAAGCCGGGCTTCACGCGCGCGATCACCGGCACGATGCGATAGCCCTGCGTCGTCATGTAGAGATCGAGAAAGCCGAGCGGCTCGATAAACGACCGATCGAGACCGACCTCTTCTTGCGTCTCACGCAAAGCCGCGTCGAGCGGATCGACGTCGCTCTTTTCGATCTTGCCGCCGGGAAACGAGATCTGTCCGGGATGATTAGGCAGGTGCTGCGCGCGCTGCGTCAGCAGCACGGTCGGATCACCGTGATCGATCACCGGCACCAGCACGGCGGCCGGACGGATCGGTCTGATCTCGGCGATCTTCTGCATGACCGGGTCGACATCGTGGTCGCCGCGCTTCGGCGTGATGCTGGCGTCATTGAGTCCCGGCGGCGTCACCAGATCGAGCCGCGCTTTGGCGCGTGTGAAGAATTCAGCCGCCGACAGCGGCGAGATCGTATCCATCAGGCAAACTCCCGCACGGCGCTGGCGTCGGCCATCGCAAAAAACTCTCCGCCCGAGACGACGCCGAACAT
>DASYCM010000295.1:0-3369 GCA_036500165.1 Pseudolabrys sp. | reverse complement strand
ACCGGCCTCGTCGGCATCCTTGGACTTCGAGCCGAACAAGGAGGCGAGCAGGCTGCGTTGCGGCTTCCCGGCGCCGGTTACGCCGTTGTTGCGCGCCGCGGCCAGTGAGGTCGCCGACGGCTCGTTGCCGCGGGCTTCGACGTCGGCCAGCGCCAGGGCGTAATTCTTCAGCGGTACGCCGTCGGACGGCACGTGCACGGTGCGGCCGTCGGGGAACACCTTCACAAGCTGATCGTGCGTCATGCGCGGCCAGTGGCGCACGGTGCCGGTGTCCATATGGACGAAAGGCGAGCCAGACGACGGATAGAAGCCGATGCCGCCGCGCTGCATGCGCAGGCCGACGGTGCGGAGCTTATCGAGCGGCACGCCGGGAATGAAGAAGTCCATGGCGTGGCCGGCGGTGTGCTGGCTGAGTTCGGCAACGCCCGATGAGCGCGCGCGCAGCATCGAATTGGTTTCGGGCGAGCGATAGCCGCAGACCACCTGGATCGGCGCTTTGGCGTCGACCTCGCGGTAGGCCTCCCACAGCAGATCGAACAGATGCGGGTCCATGCTGATCGACTTTTCCTTGCGCCAGTCGCGCATGAACCAGTCGAGCTTCTTCAGCGCGGCGTCGTCGTAACGCCCGTCACGCTTGAAGGTGATGGTGATGTCTTCGCCGGTGTGGAGATGATGAAACGACAGCGTGCGGGTGTCGCCTTCGGCGACGGCGGTCTGCAGCGATTTGTGGGAGCCGAGAAGGAAGAGACCGGTAAGGCCAAGTGTTGCGCTGGCGCGCAACGCAAAGCGAAGAGATGGCTTGCGCACGCCAAACGCCACTGAACACGTCCGTGTAATGAGCCGTCCCACTATGTCGCTGCGCCCCGGAGGCCGTCGACGACGGCCGCAGTGTTGTCGGGAACGGTTAACGCGCCCTTAGCGGACGGTCGGCCGTGTTCTCATGTCGCAGTGGTAAAGAGTGAAGATGGCAGAAAAGGGCCGAGGTGCCGTTTTCGCGATGGAACTCGCGCATAAAACAAAAAAGGCCGGGCTTATGGCCCGGCCTTTCGTTGGAAAGTTCCAAATTGTCTAGCGGAAGATCCGGTCGAAGAACGCGAACGGGTTCTGCACTTCCCGGCGTTCGACGCGGCTCAGGATTTCCTGATTGGTCTTCTCGTTCGGGGCGTCACGCTTTGTGTCCTTCGGCGGCGCCACGTCGGCGACCCGGCGCTCGTCGCTCTTCATGATGCTGTTGATGCGGGCGTCGTAGCCGTAGATATCGTCGCGCACGATCAGCTTGCCGCTGTCGTCGACATAGGCGCTCTGATAGGTGAGGTGCACCATCGGCCGCTGTTGCAGTTTGTAACTCTTCTCTTCGTGACCGAACATCTGGTCGATCTGATGCGACGACGGCGTCGGGCCGGACATCGCCAGCGACAACATCACTTCGCCGAACTTGGTTGGATTTTCCACGCGCATGCAGCCGTGACTGAAGGCGCGCTTCTCCGGCGCGAACAGCCGCTTCTCCGGCGTGTCGTGCAGGTAGACCTGGAACTTGTTCGGGAAGGCGAACTTGATGCGGCCGAGCGCATTGGCGGCGCCCGGCGGCTGCACAACGTTGATGTGTCCGTCGGGACCACGCTTCACTTCGAGACCCATGCGGTCGAAGATCTGCGGATCGCTGGCATACTGCGGCAGCAGTTCGTTCTGAATGATCGACTGCGGCACGTACCACGACGGATTGACGATGACTTCCTGCATCGGCGCGGTGAGCAGCGGCGAAGGCGTCTGCGGCTTGCCGGCGACGATCTTGGTGCGCCACTGGACGCGGTTATCCTGCACGACCTTGAGCGTGTAGTCCGGGATGTTGACCATTACGTAGGTCTTGCCCAGGTCGCGCGGCAGCCAGCGCCAGCGCTCCATGTTGGTCATGACACGGTCGATCTGCAGCGTCTGCGACGGCGGCTTCGGACCGTTGATGGCGAGGATCGTCTTGTTGTCGATGACGCCGGTGGGCTTGATGTCGGCGCGGGCCTGCACGTTGCGGATCGCGTTCCAGAGCGCCTTGTCATAGACGAGATCGTCGGGCTTCGACTTGACGCCTAGTCTGTGACGCAACGCGGGGACGCGGGCATCCTTTTTGCCCGGCTCGATGCGGGCGCCGTCCGCAATGCGATCGTCCGGTGCTTCGGCGCGCGGTGCGCTACTGCGCAGTTCGGCGAGCTTGGCCTTGAGCGCACGGAAACCGTCATGCGGCGGGTTGAAGCTGTCGAGCGCGGCGTCGAAATCGCGCGCATCGGTGACTTTCTTGAGAATCTCAGACGGCTCCGGCGTGTGGGTGCCGTAATCGACTTCCGCCAGAACCCGGGCCGGCGCGACGCGGCCGACCGCGAGATGGCGCGCATAGGTGAGAACCGAGTGAGTGAGCTTGACGTCGCCTTCGGCCAGCGCCTCGGCGCTCGACAGACCGCCGAAATTCGGCACGAAATAATCCGACGCATCAAGCGCGTCGGCGGTAGCGTTCTTCAGGTGGACGATCGCGGCCTTGGCTTGCGTGGTCAGCTGGCCATCGCGAATCCAGACCGGCGCATAGCCACGCGCGGCGTAGAAGGCTTCCGCTGCCTTGCGCTCAGGCTCGCGGTCGATAAAGCGCGACATCTGCTTGCCCATGGCGCGCAGTCTGTCCGTGATTTGCGAGTCGCCGGCGGCGAGCGGCTTGTCGAGGGTGCTCTTGATTTCGGCAACGGCGCTGTCGGTCTCGTGCGTCACCGGCGCGGGCATCTGTGCGACCGGCTCGGGCGCGGCGGCTGGAGCGGGGGCAATCACTTGCGCGCGCGGCTCAGGCGCTTGTGCGCGGGGTTCGGGCGTCGGCGCCGGGCGTTGAACGGGCGCGTTGTTGATCGGCTGCGGCGGCACCGGCGCTGCTTCACGGTGGCGCTGAGGCTGGCCGTTGATCGATGGCGGCGGTGGCGAGACCTGGATGATCCGGTCGGGCGCGGCGATCGCCGGCGTTGTCACGACCACGGCAAGAATGGTGCTCGCCAGCAATCGCTCGAAGCTTTGTTTGCGCATCGGACTTGAAACTCCACACACTCAACGCGACGGATAAAATTTTATGCAGCGCATTTACGGACTGTGCATCACGCACGCCACAGCTATGCCTGCATCGCTATTATGCGACTGCAAACATGCGACTTCGAATGAAATAAGCGTGTTAACGACGTTACTTGCGATCAAAGTGAACGCGGGTGGATCGTTAAAATTTTAATCAAATTAATGCGTGGGCGCCGGCTCGTTTACCGTGTTGCTCCCGGCTTCTTCGTTCAATCCGAGACCTTCGAGCTTGCGATAGAGCGTCGAGCGTCCGATTTTCAAACGCCGCGCCACTTC
>DASYCM010000294.1:0-14588 GCA_036500165.1 Pseudolabrys sp. | reverse complement strand
CGATATCGCCGGCACCATGCAAGCCATCACATCGGTGATCGAGGGCTGGATCCGAGAAAACCCCGAGCAATGGCTGTGGCTGCATCGCCGATGGCGGCCTGAGGATGCGGCGAAAGCCCGGTAAATACAGAACCGAATCGTCTTAGCGAATTGCATCAGACCGTTTAAATCGGCAATCTATATTTCGTCATTTCCACACGAATCAGATATTCATCCATTACTTAAGAAACAAAGGTCATCACGCTTAGAATCCTTAGGGGGACATATGCGCCGAACCGCAGCGATGTGGGTTGTTGGTGCGTTTGTAGCGTTCTCGTCGATTGTTTCAGCATCTGCGGCCGATTTGCCTCGGCCGGTTTACAAAGCAGCCCCATATCTCAGCCCTGTTCCAGTCTTCTCATGGACCGGTTTTTACATCGGCGCCCATGCCGGCTACGGCTGGGACAGACTTTCCGGCACCGGCACCTTTGGCTCGGATAGCATCACGGCCAAAGGATTTCTGGGCGGCGGACAGCTTGGCTACAATTACCAGATGGGCCAATTCGTCATCGGCGTCGAAGGCGAATACTCTTGGGCGAATGTCAAATACGATACGCCGCTCTTTGCCGGCACGCTCACTCTCAAGAACGATTACTATGCGACGGCCGCAGCTCGTCTCGGCTATGCCTTCGACCGCTTCCTAGTCTACGGCAAGGTTGGTGGCGCCTGGACGCGCGACAAGTGGAATGGCAATGACGGCCTCGGCGGCACGGTCAGCGCCACCAGCAATCGTAGCGGCTGGATGCTTGGAGCGGGCGTCGAGTATGCCTTTCTCGGCAACTGGTCGGCCAAGCTCGAATACGATTACCTGATGTTCTCGTCGGTCACCCCGACCTTCGCCACAGCTGGCGGCCTAACGGTGACCGGAACATCGAGCGTCAAGGCGAACACGCAGATATTGAAGGCCGGTGTGAACTACAGATTCAACGCCTTCTAGCGAAGTAGCGCTACTCAAACAAAAAGCCCGGCTAACCGCCGGGCTTTTTTTTATAACTGCTGAATTCAGGTTTTCGTCGGGAGCCCAGCCGCCTTCCAACCAATGATGCCGCCGGCAAGGTGCGCGCTGTACGGAAGGCCCGCATCCTGCGCCGCGACCGAAGCCGTGATCGAACGCCGGCCGGAGCGGCACGCAAATACGACCTGCTTGCCCTGCGGATCCGGAATGCTGGACGGATCGAAGGACGACAACGGCACAATCACCGCGTCTGGATAGCGTTCAACTGCCGTCTCGTTCGGCTCGCGCACGTCGACCAACAGCATGCGGCCTTCCTTAATCCCTTGCGCCACCTGTTCCGGCGTCAAGTTCGTCACTTCGTCCGCGCGCGGCATTTCGTCGGCCATTACGCAACTCCCGTTTCAATCATCGTGTATTTAGCCCGAATAGAAGAAGGAGACTAGACGGTCACCTGCGTGCCGACTTCCACGACCCGGCCGGTCGGAATTTGGAAATAATCGGTGGCGTCATTGGCCTGGCGTGTCAGCGCAATGAACAACCGGTCCTGCCAGCGCGGCATGCCGGATTGTGCCGCAGGCTTAAGCAACCGCCGCGACAAGAAGAACGATGTCGACATGATGTCGAACTGCCAGCCGTGCTTGCGCGCGATCGCCAGCGCCTTTGGCACATTTGGCGATTCCATGAAGCCAAAGCGCAGCACAACACGTGAGAACGTGTGCCCTACCGGTTCGATCCGCACGCGTTCGGCTCGGGCTACCCGCGGCGTATCGGCGGTCTCGATGGTAAGCACGACGTTGTTCTCGTGCAGCACCTTGTAATGCTTGAGGCTATGCATCAGTGCAGTCGGCGCGAATTCCGGATCGCTGGTCAGGAATACCGCGGTGCCGGGCACGCGCATTGGCGGCTTCTTCTCGAGATTACCGACGAGAAACGTGAGCGGGATTTCCTGCTTGCGGGTCTTCTCGAACAATAGCCGGCTGCCGCGCCGCCACGTATACATCACCGTCATCACGATGATGCCGAGCGCCAGCGGCATCCAGCCGCCTTCGACCACCTTCAGCATATTCGCGGTCAGAAACGTAAGATCGATAAACAGGAACGGCAGCATCAGCGCGAACGTCGCAATCCAGTTCCAACCCCACACGCGCTTGATCACGATGATCGCCATTGACGCCGTGACCACCATCGTCCCGGTGACCGCTATGCCGTAGGCGGACGCCAGCGCGCTCGACGAGCGGAACAGTGCGACCAGCAACAACACGCCGATCAGCAACAGCATGTTCACGCGCGGCATATAAATTTGTCCGAACAAAGATTCCGAGGTGTGCCGGATTTCCATACGCGGCAAAAGGCCGAGTTGGATCGCCTGCCGCGTCAGCGAATAGGCACCGGTGATTACCGCCTGGCTCGCGATGACGGTCGCGGCGGTCGCGAGCAGCACCATCGGCAGCAAAGCCCACTGTGGAAACAACAGAAAGAAAGGATTCTCGATCGCCTTGGGATTGGCGAGCACCAGCGCGCCCTGCCCGAGATAGTTGATCACCAGCGCCGGTAGTACGACGACGAGCCACGCAAAACGGATCGGCCCGCGGCCGAAATGGCCGAGATCCGCATAAAGCGCTTCCGAACCGGTGACGACCAGAAACACGGCACCGAGCGTATAAAAACCGATGACGCCGTGATGCAGCAGGAAATTGACGCCGTAATAGGGATTGAATGCGTAGAGAACGTTGAGATTTTGACCGATATGCCAAAAGCCGGCGACGGCGATGGCGGCGAACCAGACCAGCGTCAACGGCCCGAACAATTTGGCGACGCTGGCCGTGCCGCGCGATTGCACCGCGAACAGTGCGATCAGGATGACGACCGTTATCGGGACGACATATGTTTCGAAAGCCGGCGTCACGATCTTAAGGCCTTCGACCGCGGACAGCACCGACAAGGCCGGGGTGATAATGGCATCGCCGTAAAAAAGCGCGCCGCTGACGATGCCGAGCAGGATGAGGACGCCGCTTGAACGGCCCAGCGCGCGCGAGGCCAGCGCCATCAGCGCCAGCGTACCCCCCTCGCCGTTATTGTCGGCCCGTAACAGAATGACGACGTATTTCGCGGTGACGACGATGAATAGCGCCCAGATGATCAGCGACAGAATGCCGAGCACCGCCACTTCGCTCGCTGGATTACCGGGCCCGACCGCCGCCAGTACCGACTCCCGCAGCGCGTAGAGCGGGCTGGTGCCGATGTCGCCGTAAACCACACCGATGCTGCCCAGAGTGAGCGCCCAGAAGCTGGTCTTGGCCGGCGCGTCGATGCCGTCCGGCGCGGCGCCGTTCGTAGTTGCAGGTGCGTGAGACATGGCGCCAAGGGCCTGTATTTTTGCAATGCAAAGGGAAAGAGTGGCGGCTTATACCCTGCTCCGCTGACATCGGCACTCGATATCGGGCAAGGCGCCGAACGCGTCGAATAAATTTAATGTAATTAATTCAATATGTTACGAGAGTCAGCGCGGACGCATGGCTGGCCTTGGCTTAGACCGTCACCTGGGTACCGACTTCCACAACGCGCCCGGTCGGAATCTGGAAAAAGTCCGTGGCATCGCTGGCCGACCGCGCCAGCCAGATAAACAAATGATCCTGCCAGGACGGCATGCCCGATGTCGCCGATGGCTTGAGCGCGCGGCGCGACAAAAAGAACGACGTCGACATGATGTCGAACTGCCAGCCGTGCTTGCGCGCGATCGCAAGCGCCTTGGGCACGTTGGGTTGCTCCATGTATCCGAACTTCAACGTCACCCGTGAGAAATGTTCGGACATCGGCGTAATCCGCACCCGCTCCTCTTCCGGCACACGCGGCGTGTCGGCGGTGTTGATGGTGAGGATCACGTTCTTCTCATGCAGAACTTTGTTGTGCTTGAGATTGTGCAACAGCGCTGTCGGCGTAAATTCCGGATCGCTGGTCAGGAACACCGCGGTACCCTGTACAATATGGGGCGGCTTCTTCTCCAGGATGCGGAACAAGGTGTCGATCGGCACTTCGGTTTTTCTGGTTTTGCTGGCGAGGATGCCGGTGCCACGCCGCCAGGTCAGGATGATCAGCACCATGAAAGTGCCGAACAGCAGCGGCGCCCAGGCGCCTTCGAACAGCTTCATGAAATTGGCCGAGAAGAAGGTCACGTCGACGATGACAAACGGCAGCATCACCGCCACTGCTTTCCACAGCGGCCACCGCCACAACTTCCAGAACACGAAGAACGCTAGCAGGCCATCGACCACCATCGTCGTCGCAACCGCGATGCCATAGGCAGACGCGAGCGCGCTTGATGTGCGAAACAGACCAACCAGCAGCAACACGCCTATCAATAGCGAGACGGTTACGCGCGGAATGTAAATCTGCCCGACATGCGAGGCCGAGGTGTGCAGGATGGCGAGACGTGGCAACAGGCCGAGCCGGATCGCCTGATGCACCAGCGAATAAGCGCCGGTGATCACCGCCTGGCTGGCGATGACTGTCGCCGCCGTCGCCAGCACGACCATCGGCAGCAGGACGCCTTCCGGCACCAGCCGATAGAAAGGATTCTCGATGGCGCCGGGATCGGCCAGCACCTTCGCGCCCTGTCCGAAATAGTTGATCAGCAACGACGGAAGCACCAGGCAAAGCCAAGCGATCTGGATCGGTTTGCGGCCAAAATGGCCGAGGTCGGCGTAGAGCGCCTCGCCGCCCGTCACCACTAGGAAAACCGCACCCATCGTCACCAACCCGATCTTGCCGTGTTCGGCGACGAAGGCGACGGCGTAGTACGGATTGAGCGCATAAAGGACGTGTGGATCGTCGTGGATATGCATCGCGCCAGCGACGGCGATCGCCAGGAACCAGACCACCATCACCGGCCCGAACAGGGCAGCAACCTTGGCGGTGCCGCGGCTCTGTGCCGCGAACAAGGCCAGCAGCACGATCACCGCAAGCGGCGCAACGAAATCGCCGAACGCCGGACTGGCGAGCTTCAGGCCTTCGACCGCAGAGAGCACCGAAATTGCCGGCGTGATCACGGAGTCGCCGAGGAACATCGACGCGCCGATGACACCGAGGATGTAGATGAATGCGGAACGGCGGCCGATGGCGCGCATCGCCAGCGCGGTCAGCGACAGCGTTCCGCCCTCGCCGTTATTGTCGGCGCGCAATAGCAGCAAAACGTATTTCAGCGTCACGGTGATAATCAGCGCCCAGACGATGAGCGAGAGCACGCCCAGCACCACCTCGCGGGTCACGCCGTGGTGGCTGGCGGCCATGACCGCCTCGCGGAAAGCGTAAAGAGGACTGGTACCGATGTCCCCATAGACGACGCCGACACTGCCCAAAGCCAGAGCGATAAAACTCGGCGGCACATCCTGGCGATTGCCAGCGTGAGCGGCCTCGGCAGCGGCCGTTTCGGTGACGCGATCTGTCATTTGGGTGTGTTCGTTTCGCCCATGCGCTTGAAAGCGTGGGGCTTATAGCATCGTCCCAACGCCAACAATACCAGGGTTGGTCCGCGTCCCGTTGACCCGAACCAAGTGGAAACGGGAACTCTTAGTTCCGTTTTAGGGGCTGAAATTGACCGGAATCGGCGGTTCTTCCCGCATCAGGGTGATGGTCACCCGCCGGTTCGGCGACAGGGTCGGATTGTCAGGAAATAGCGGATCGGTGTCGGCCTTGCCAGCCACCATGTAGATATTGCCGAATTTCAGCCCTTCGCCGGTCAGGATTTCGCGCACCGCGTTGGCGCGGTCGGCGGATAACTCCCACGGCCCATAACCCGGCTTCGGCGGTATCGTCGATGACGCCGTATGTCCGGTGATCGATACCCTGTACGGCATCGCCTTGAGCTGCGGCGCGATTTTCTTGATCAACTGGCGGGTGCGCTCGTACGGCTCCTTGCCGCCGTCGGGGAACATAGATCGCCCATCCTGATCAACGATCTCGATGTTGAGACCGTCCTTGCTCTCTTCGACCATGATATGCTTCGAGATGTCGCTGATCTCGGGCATGTTCTGCAAAGCTTGGCGCAGTGAAGCCGACGCCAGCGCGAATTTGCGGTCCTCCTTGAAACGCGCACCATAGGTACGCTGCCGATCGTTCTCGTCCGGCGCTGGCGTGGCGGAGGCTTCACTCGGATCGATATGTGCGGCATTCTTGAGCTTGGGCCGCGTCGGCAGGCCCATGACTTCGATGATGCCGGAGTAACGGATCTTGTCCTGGACGCCGAAGGCGTCGCGCATCGAACCGGCGACGACCTGAAGCTTGGCCTGGTCCTGCGTCGAAAACGCCACGAGCATCACGAAGAACGCGACCAGCAGCGCCATCAGGTCGGCGAAGGTCACGAACCAGCCGTGGCCGCCTCCGTGTCCACCGCGATTTTTTTTGGCCATTGTCGGCTACCCGTCAGGCCGCAGCCGGCTCGGCCTCGGCCTCATCGGCGGAGTGGCGATGTTTCTCCGGCAGATAAGCCAGCAGCATTTCGCGCACCAGTGCCGGGCTCTTGGCTTCGCGGATCATCAAGATACCGTCAATGATAAGCGTGCGGTTGATTTCCTCATCGACCAGCTTGACGTGCAGTTTATCGGCAAGCGGCAGACAGAACAGGTTAGCAATCGTGGCGCCGTAGAACGTCGCCAACAACGCGCCTGCCATGAAAGGGCCGAGCTTCGACGGATCCTGCATGTTCGAGAACATCTGCACCATGCCGATCAGCGTGCCGATCATGCCGAAGGCCGGCGCACAGTCGCCAATCGCGCGGTAAATCTTCTGGCCCTCGTCGAGATGGGTCAGAAAGTTATCGCGATCGCGTTCGAGATTGTCGCGGATGAAGCTGGTGTCGTATCCGTCTGCGACGAAGCGGACGCCCTTGGCCATGAAGGGATCGTCGCACTCGACCTTTTCCAATCCGATCGGCCCGGATTTGCGGGCAATCTCGGCGATGCCGGCAAGTTCGTCGACCAGTTCACGCTGCGACATACGGCGCATAGTGAAAGCGAATTTCGCGCCCATCGGCATGCCGTGGAAAATCGCGGCCAAGGGAAAGCGGATCAGCGTCGCGGCAAAGCAACCGCCGAAAATCAAGATGGCAGCGTGCTCGCTGACAAACATGTGCAGATCGCCGCCCATCAGAATGACGAGCGTAAGAACGCCAACACCCGCGGCCAGACCGAGACTGGTTGCGATATCCATTACTGACCCCACTCAACGCGTACGCCCGGCGCGTCCTGCTCCGGAACTCACCCCAAACCCTAGACGGACGCTGTTAAGGGGCGGTAAAGGCTAAGACTTGGTGAAATAAATACCGCCAAATAAGCCGACCCAAAGTCGTGACGGGACGGCCAAAACTTGCAAGAATCCCTGCCATTGGCACAGTTTGCCTCAAGGCCCCGGCGAGGGCCGTTAAATAACTGGAAGGAAGGCGACCCATGCGTGAGATCGGCCATTTCATCGGCGGCAAGACCGTCAAAGGGGCCTCCGGCCGTCAGGGCGACGTTTTCAACCCCAATACCGGCGAGGTTCAGGCCAAGGTCGCGCTCGCCAGCAAGTCAGAGGTTGAAAAGGCGATCGCTAACGCCGAGGCCGCCCAGCCGGCCTGGGCCGCAACCAACCCGCAGCGCCGCGCCCGCGTGATGTTCAAATTCCTCGAGTTGATCGCCAAGGAAAACGAAAGCCTGGCCAAGCTGCTGTCGTCGGAACACGGCAAGACCGTTCCTGACGCCAAAGGCGACATTCAGCGCGGCGTTGAAGTGGCCGAATTTGCCTGCGGCATTCCGCACCTGTTGAAAGGCGAATATACCGAAGGCGCCGGCCCCGGCATCGATCTCTATTCGGTGCGACAGCCGCTCGGCGTCGTTGCCGGCATTACGCCGTTCAACTTCCCGGCCATGATCCCGCTGTGGAAGTGCGCCCCCGCCATCGCTTGCGGCAACGCTTTCATTCTCAAGCCTTCCGAACGCGACCCATCCGTTCCGATGCGCATCGCCGAATTGTTTCTCGAAGCCGGCCTGCCCCCGGGCATCCTCAACGTCGTCAACGGCGACAAGGAAGCTGTCGACAGCCTGCTGACCGATGACCGCGTCAAGGCCATCGGCTTTGTCGGCTCGTCGGACATCGCGCAATACATCTATGCGGCGGGCGCGGCGCACGGCAAACGCGTGCAATGCTTCGGCGGTGCCAAGAACCACATGATCGTGATGCCGGATGCCGACATCGACCAGGCGGTCGATGCCTTGATCGGCGCTGGCTACGGCTCAGCAGGTGAACGCTGCATGGCAATCTCGGTTGCCGTTCCTGTCGGCGAAAAAACCGCAGACATTTTGATGAAGAAGCTGATCCCGCGCGTCGAGGCCCTCAAGATCGGCCTTTCGACTGACGCGCAGGCCGATTACGGCCCGCTGGTTACCAAGGCCGCGCTGAACCGGGTGCGCGATTACGTCGACACCGGCGTGAAGGAAGGCGCGACGCTCGCCGTCGACGGTCGCGGCTTTAAGATGCAGGGCTATGAGAACGGCTACTTCATGGGCGGCTGCCTGTTCGACAACGTCAAGCCGGACATGAAGATCTACAAGGAAGAAATCTTCGGGCCGGTGCTATCGGTGGTGCGTGCCAAGAATTACGAGGAGGCACTGCTCCTACCGACCGAGCACGAATACGGCAATGGCGTCGCGATCTATACGCGCGATGGCGATACCGCGCGCGATTTCGTCAATCGCGTGCAGGTCGGCATGGTCGGTGTCAATTTCCCGATCCCGGTGCCGCTCTCGTATCACACCTTCGGCGGCTGGAAGCGGTCTGGTTTCGGCGACCTCAACCAGCACGGCCCGGACTCGGTGCGCTTTTATACCAAGACCAAGACGATCACACAGCGTTGGCCGAGCGGCACCAAGGAAGGCGCCGAGTTCTCGATCCCGACAATGAAGTAAGGCTTGCAAGTGAAGCTTTGGAAGTGAGGCTGACACCGTTGAAGCCCCCGCAAAAAACTGCTGCGCGAATTGTAGGCGGTGTTTTAATTGCGCTCCTGCTCGGCGGCTGCGCCGGCGGGCAAAACCTGACGACCGGTGGCACCGCCAACGCGCAGGCTCCTGAAACGGGCATGGCTGGTCGCTGGATGCTGGCGGCGCCCAATGCGCCGATGTGCGGCATGAACTTCAGGGGCGCGGCGGGCGCGCGTGAAGGCAGCGTCGCGCCGGAAGGCGGCTGTCCCGGCAAATTTTTTCTCAGCCGCCGCTGGGCCTTCGATCAGGATGCGCTTGTGATCAATGATGACGAAGGCAACGCGCTGGTGCGGCTCGCCCCCGCCGACGGGCAATATTCCGGTCAGGCCGTCGCCGGATTTCCGGTCACGCTGGCGCGGCCGCCTGCCCCGCCACAACAATAAGAACACGAGGAAGGCTTCATGACCGAGTATCTGCTTTATTGCTTCGCCCAATCCGGCAATGCCTATCGCGCCGCGCTGATGCTCAATCTCATCGGCGCCAAGTGGGAGCCGAAGTGGATCGACTTCTTCGGCGCGGGGGTGCAGCGCGGCGCGGAGTACCGCGACGACGTCAACGAGATGGGCGAAGTACCCGTGCTTATCGACGGCTCAAAAAAGCTGACACAGTCAGGCGTGATCCTCACATATCTGGCCCGCAAGACCGGCAAGTTCTTGCCGCAGGGCGAAGAGCAGGAACTGGAGTCGCTGCGCTGGATCATCTTCGACAATCAGAAGGTCAACGGCTTCCTCGGGCCGATGCGCTTCTTCATCAACTTCGCCAAGCCCGCGGGCGATCCGGCAGTGATTGGATTTCTCAAAGGCCGCTCCCTGGCCAATCTCGGCATCGTCAACAAACGGCTGGAAAAATCGCCTTACCTTGTCAGCGACAAGCCGACTATCGCCGACGTTTCAATGACCGGCTACCTGTACTACCCGGCAGAAGAGTTCGGCTTCGACATCGCCAAGGATTATCCGGCGATCGGCGCGTGGCTCGAGCGCATGAAAGCCCTGCCCGGCTGGGGCCATCCTTACGACCTGATGCCGGGCTATCCGTTCGGCACGCAGGGTTTCCGCAATAAGCCGTAGCTAGTGATCGTGGTGATGATGGTGGCCATGCGCGTGGCCACCGCAGCAGTCGTCGTGATCGTGATGCGCGTGGCCATGATGGCCATGATCGTGCGCCTGCGACAGCGCATAGGCGCCGCCTTCGGGCTCGAACGGCGCATCAATCATCGTAATTTTAGCGCCGAGCGATTTGAGCAGTGTCTCGGTCGCGGCGTCGCGAAGCGCACGCACCCGGTTAGACAGCACCTGAACTGGAATATGCCGGTCGCCGAGATGCCAAGCCAAACGGGATAGCCCTGGCAAATCTGTGGCCCGCGCTTCGATTAACGGTTCCGGCGCCGCGACCACTTCCACCAGCGTACCGTCTTCGAGCAAAAGCAAATCGTCGGTCCGCAGCCGTACCGGCATGTGCAAATCAATGTCGACTACCGTGCCCCTAGCGCCGGTCACCATCACCTTCTGCGCACTGCGCTGAGCGGAATCGAGAATGACGGTGTCGGTCACAGGCCGGTCATGACGGAGGGCGACGTTGATGACGCTAGTTGCGCGGGGCATCGATATGAACCGATCAGTTCAGCCGCGGGGGGCGGTCGCCGTCGCGGCCCGCTCCGCTTTGATCGGGCGACAACGGCGTGTCTTCCGGCGGCGTTGCCGCTGGGTCGGCGGCAGCAGCAAGCGCTTCCTGGTCCTTGCGGACGTAATCGCGATACGACAACCAGCTAAGCGGCAAGCAGGCGAGATAGACAACCGTACCCATCGTCAGCATTTCCCACGGGTAGCTGATCAATAGCGCGAACACCAAGACGAACACGACGAAAATCGGCAGCACCATTTCCGGCGGCACGCGCTTGCCGACCTGCTTGCCCGAGAACACCGGTAGCCGCGACACCATCAAGAGCGCAATCACCAGCGTGTACACGAAGGTGGGCCAGACCATGCCGAGCGTGACGAGGCCGTTCGCGACGCCGAGGAAATAGAGATAGATCGGCAGCAACACCGTTATCGCACCGGCCGGCGCCGGGATGCCAGTAAAGAAATTGCCCGACCACGCGGGCCTGTTCGGATCGTCGATCATGACGTTGAAGCGCGCGAGACGCAGGCCGGCGCAAATCGCGAACACGAGCGCAGCGATCCAGCCCGCCGACTTCAACTCGTGCAGGCCCCAGAAATACAGGATCAATGCCGGCGCAACGCCGAAATTGACGAAGTCGGCAAGGCTGTCGAGCTCGGCGCCGAAGCGCGATGTGCCCTTGAGCATGCGCGCGACGCGGCCATCGATACCGTCCAGCACGCCGGCGAAGACGATCGCAGCCAGCGCCCATTCGAGCTTGCCTTCAGTCGACAGTCGGATCGCTGTCAGGCCCGCGCAGAGGGCCAGCAACGTGATCAGGTTAGGCAACAGCGTGCGTATCGGGATCGCCTTGAAGCGGCGGCGCGGCGTCGGGGCGGGATCGAACGGAGGAAATACCATGGACCTAGTATAGTCCCTCGCCGGGCTTCGCGCCACGGCGCCTGGAACTCAACGCGCCGGCTCGTTAACGGTTCTCGTGGAGCGACTAGCCTGCGCGGAAGGCCAAACGGGCGTCGGCGCCCTTCAAATCGGCGAGGATCGTCTCCCCGGATAGCGAGGTTTGCCCGACCGCCACCAGCGGCGCGACCCCGTCCGGCAGGTAGACATCGAGCCGTGAGCCGAACCGGATCATGCCGAAGCGCTCGCCGGCGCCTACCGGCTGCTGCTCGCGCACGAAACAGACGATCCGTCGGGCCACGAGGCCCGCGATCTGCACCACCGCGATGCGCGTGCCCGCCGTCGATATCACCAGCGAATTGCGCTCGTTGTCGACGCTCGCCTTGTCGAGGTCGGCGTTGATGAACTTGCCGGGCTGATAAACGATCTTCTCGACACGGCCCGCGACCGGACTGCGGTTCACGTGGCAGTCGAAAACGCTCATGAAAATGGAGATGCGTGGCAGCGGCTTGTCGCCCAGGCCCAGTTCGTGTGGCGGCGCGGCGGTGGTGACCATGCTGATACGGCCGTCAGCGGGCGCAATCACCAGGCCATCGCGCACGGGCGTGACCCGTGGCGGATCACGGAAAAAATAGACGCACCAGACCGTCAGTACGGTGCCGATCCAGCCGAGCGGGCTCCAGATCCAGAACAGGATGAGGCTTGTGAGCGCGAAGGCGCCGATAAACGGATAGCCCTCCGGGGTGATCGGCACCATCTGCTGGCGAATCGAATCATAAATGGACATGGCGCATCCTACTCCGCCGCGTCGGCCGGCGCTTCGATAGGTGGGGCTATGGCGGCCGCCTCCGTCAGGGCATCCTGCACCGGCGGCGGATTGCGGTTGGGCGCGGCCTCGTCCTCGCCGGTGCGGGCGAGCTTCTCGCGAGCCTCCTCCGCCTCACGCTGTCGGTTCCACATGCTTTCATACAGGCCCTTTTTGGCCAGAAGCGCCGAATGCGTGCCGCGTTCGACGATCTCGCCCGACTCCAGAACGATGATCTCGTCGGCCCCGACAATGGTCGACAGCCGGTGCGCGATCACCAGCGTGGTGCGGCCCTTTGACACCCGTTCCAGCGCGTCCTGAATTTCGCGCTCGGTGTGGCTGTCGAGCGCCGAGGTCGCCTCGTCGAGCACCAAAATCGGCGGTGCCTTGAGGATCGTGCGCGCGATGGCAACACGCTGCTTCTCGCCACCGGACAGTTTCAGACCGCGCTCGCCGACTTCCGTTTCGTAGCCTTTCGGCGCCATACGAATGAGACTGTCGATTTGCGCCAGCGACGCCGCGTGCTCAACTTCGACATCGCTCGCTTCCCAGCGGCCGTAGCGGATGTTGTAGCGAATGGTGTCGTTGAACAGCACAGTGTCCTGCGGCACCATGCCGATGACCTTGCGTAGCGATTTCTGCGTCACCCGCGCGATATCCTGACCGTCGATCATGATGCGGCCACCCGCCAGATCGTAGAACCGAAACAGCAGCCGCGACAGCGTCGACTTCCCTGCGCCCGAAGGCCCGACCACCGCGACCGTTTTTCCGGCGGCGACCTCAAAACTGATGCCTTTGAGAATTTTCCGGTCGGGCTCGTACGAAAATGCCACGTTCTCGAAACGGACATGGCCGCTTGTCACCTTCAACTCCGGCGCCACCGGACTGTCCTTGATTTCCGGATCGCGGTTCAAAATGCCGAACATGGTCTCGATGTCGATCACCGCCTGCTTGATCTCGCGGTAGACCATGCCCATGAAATTGAGCGGCTGATAAAGCTGGATCATCATGGCGTTGACCATGACGAAGTCGCCGACAGTCTTGGTGCCGGCCTTGATCTCGAAGGCGCACATCACCATCGCCGCCGCGAGCCCGATCGTGAAGATCACCGCCTGCCCTGCATTGAGCACGGCGAGCGATGTGTAGGCCTTGACGCTGTTGGCCTCGTAACGCTCCATCGACTTGTCGTAGCGTGAGGCCTCGCGCTCTTCGGCACTGAAATATTTCACCGTCTCGTAGTTCAATAGCGAGTCGATCGCCTTGACGTTGGCCTCGGTGTCGCTCTCGTTCATCTTGCGGCGGATGCCGATACGCCACTCCGTCGCCAGATAAGTATAGATCATATAGACGGTGACGGTGGCGAGCACGACCGCGACATAGCGCCAGTCGAACTGCCACATCAGCACGCCGATGATCAGCAGCAACTCTATGATGGTCGGCGCCAGCTGGAGGATAACCATACGCACGATTGTCTCGATCGCGTTGCGGCCGCGCTCGAGGACGCGCGTCAGACCGCCGGTCTTGCGTTCGAGATGGAAGCGCAGTGACAGCTCATGCATGTGTACGAAGGTGCGGTAGGCGAGCCGCCGCACGGCGTTCATCGCGACCTGGGCGAACATGCCGTCACGCAGTTGAGTCAGCGCCGCCATCAGAATGCGCATGCCGCCATAGGCAATGGTCATCGCGATAGGCGCGGCCATCGCCCAGACCAGCCAGTCGGATGTCGCTATAGGCGCGCTACCGGTGCCGGCCAGCGCGTCAGTCGCCCATTTGTAGGTGAACGGCACCGCAATCGTGGCGAGCTTCGCCGCCAGCAGCAGGACCATGGCGCCGAGAATGCGGAGCTTTAAGTCGCGGCGGTCAGAGGGCCAGATATAGGGCCACAGGTGAACCACCGTGCGCAGCAGCGAGGCCTCGGCAACCACGGCAGGCGGCTTGGAATCGGCATTTCGGTGGTGGTGGTCGCTCATTACGGACCTTGGCTTACGGGCCGCAAGCGGCCCCGACGCGCCACATATAGGGGCAATTACCGGCATATTCATCCTTGCGGAGCCTGGAAATACCGCTGTTTGCGCTGTTCTGCACCGCCTTGACGATCCCGGTATCGCGTTGCACATGCAGGACGGACAACAGAACAGAGCAAATGAGCAAAATCGAGAAAATCTGCGTCTATTGCGGCTCCGGCCCCGGCACCAACCCAGCCTTCGTCAAATCCGCCACCGACTTCGGCACGATCATGGCCCAAAACGGCATCGGCCTCGTCTAC
>DASYCM010000293.1:0-2944 GCA_036500165.1 Pseudolabrys sp. | reverse complement strand
CGGCATCCCCATCCAAACAGGCACTCAATCCGAGCTGGCTTCGCTTGAACGCGCGGACGCGTGGATCAATTCACCGCCGCTGACGGCGGCCTCCTTGCGCGGCAAAGTCGTCCTTGTCCATTTCTGGACCTACACCTGCATCAACTGGCTGCGCACACAGTCCTACCTTCGCGCCTGGGCGGAGAAGTACAAAGACAAGGGTCTGGTTGTGATCGGCGTCCATACGCCGGAATTCCGCTTTGAAAAAAATATCGACAATGTGCGCCGGCAGGTCAAAGCGCTGCGGGTCGACTATCCCGTTGCGGTCGACAGCGAATATGCCATCTGGCGCGCCTTCAACAACAATTATTGGCCGGCGCAATATTTCATCGATGCGCGGGGGCAGGTTCGCCATCACCATTTCGGCGAGGGCTCGTACGAACAATCCGAAATGGTCATTCAGCGTCTGCTTGCCGAGGCAGGAGCGAGCGGCATCGGCGACGAGTTGGTGTCGGTCAATCCGCGCGGCTTCGAAGTGGCCGCAAACTTCGCGAGCCTTAAGTCACCGGAAAATTATGTCGGCTACGAGCGCACCGAGGGCTTCGCGTCGCCGGGCGGTGCAGCCCGCGACAAACCGCGCATGTACGAACTGCCCGCGCAACTGAGCCTAAACAACTGGGCGCTCGCTGGCGACTGGACGATCAAGCGCGATGCCGTCGCGCCGAACAAGCCCAATGGCCGCATCGCCTATCGATTTCACGCCCGCGATGTTCATCTCGTCATGGGCCCAGCGACGCCGGGAACAGCCGTGAAATTCCGCGTGCTGATCGACGGACAGCCGCCGCAAGCGGCGCATGGGCTTGACGTTGACGATGCAGGCACAGGCACGGTGACCGAACAGCGCCTCTACCAGTTGATCCGGCAACCGGGGCCCATCGCCGATCACCAGTTCGAAATCGAGTTTCTCGATCCGGGCGTGGAGGCCTTTTGCTTCACGTTCGGCTGACCCCGCAACGCGATGAACGACGGCCTACGCTGCGCTCATCCGCCCTACGGCGTTCGCAACTCTCTCCGCCGTCATTGCCGGGCATGACACTGGGGGGTTACGCGATAAGACTGAACGCACTTGTTCCACCGTCGCCGGAACGCCATCTCTCCTCAGGCGTTCAGTTCACGAGCTGAGGGAGAAAACACATGAGCAACGGCAGCACGCTTTCGGGCCCCGACCTCGACGACCGCATCGCAATTCTGCGCGACAATATCCGCCAGTTGACCGAGCAGGCCGCCGCAGCGTCCGGCGCGGCGACGGAAGATCTCAATGCCGAGCGTATCGCGCAGCAGACCGAAGAACTGCAAGCCCTGATCAAGCAGCGGGACGGGGCGGGCAAGAAGTAGTCCGCCGGGTTGATTGCCGCGACACTCTCTTTGCCGCTATTACCGGCGCGGCCGTCCAGAAGCGAGCAGCGCGGAGCTTTGTTGGCTTTTGTCGGCAAAATCGACCACAGCGGCGGTAACATGAGACCGCCTGGGTCGCGGCGAGCGCATAAAATTATAATCAATTTTATCAGTTCACCTTCGTCATCTCGAATGGCCTGTACGCTAAGACAAGCTCAACGGAACTGCAGTTAGCTACCGACGAGAGGTATTTCGCCATGGCAAATGCAGTGTCCCGAGACGTCGTCGACGCCTTTTACGAAGCCTATATTTCGCGCGATCCCAAGAAGATCGGCGCGATGGTCGACGACAATGTCGAGTGGCTCGTGAACGGCCCCGTCGAGGTCATGCATGTCTGCGGCGCCTGGCACGGCAAAGCGGCCGTGATCGACCGCTTCGCCACCCAGATGCCCAAGCTCATTGAATTCAAAGCGCTCGACATCGAAAACCTGCTGGTCGATGGCGACAGCAGCGCTCTGTTTGGGCGCATCTCCTGCGTCCACCTGCCGACAGGCCGTCACATCTGCCATCGCGTCGCGCATATTGCACGCTATCGCGACGGCAAGGTGGTCAGCCTTCGCGTCATGAACGATAGCCTCGACGCCGCCGAACAATATGTCGGCCATCACATCGAGTTCACCGACGACTCGCCGTTGATGGTGGACGACGAAATCATCGCCGTCTGACGCGGTCTCGCAACTCAGACACTGCGCGCCGCGACGCAATCGATCTCGACGTCGAACGGCCCCGGCCACGAGTGGATGTACATGAAGATGCGCGATGGCGCGTCCTTCGGGAAATAGCGTTCGTAGATCGCATTGAATGTGGCGAAACGATCTTCGCCCGGCACGCAATAGACATTGCACTTAAGCACCTTGGCCAGCGACGAGCCGCCGGCCTCAACGCACAATTTGAGCTGCTCCATGACCAGCTCGCATTGCCGCTCGAAGGCGACTGGCTTGACCTCGCCGGTTTCCGGATCGAACGGCGGCATGCCGGACAGAAAGACAAAGCCGTTGGCGATTGTCACCGGATGAACCGCAGCGCCTTTTCGGTAGCGCTCCAGATAACCGGAAATCGGGTCGACGCGCAGGCGCTTGATCATGGCGGTACCTCGCTGTGCAGCCATCACCCTAGCACCCAGCCATGACGCCATGGTTCGGCGGCGGCCGAACTATGCTCGCTTCCGCGCCGGCGCGCGGCGCGCTAGCATCGGCCATGGTCGCGGCGGCAAATATGGTTGAAATCGCGGCATTGGTCGGTGACACCGCACGCGCCACCATGCTGGCCGCGCTCATGGGCGGGCAGGCGCTGACCAGCAGCGAGCTCGCGCACATCGCGCGCATTTCGCGGCCGACCGCGAGCGGACATCTCGGCAAGCTCGCCGGCGCGCGACTGCTGACCGTCACCAGCAAGCGGCGCAACCGCTATTACCGCATCGCCTCGCCGCTGGTCGCCCGCATGCTGGAAAGCATTAAGGCGGTCGCGGCCATCGAGACGCCGCCGCGTCATCAGCCGCGCTCGGCGCAGG
>DASYCM010000292.1:0-27471 GCA_036500165.1 Pseudolabrys sp. | reverse complement strand
GCTTCGATGCCGTTGCGCGCCATCATCTCGAATGAGGTGACGCCATCAGACAAATGCGACTGGGCGACGCCGAGCAGTTCGACCGCGGCCTGCGGCGAGAGCACGGCGGCATAGGCCGTTTCGATCGAGCGTGGCTTCGGCACCAGCTTCAACACCGCGGCAGTGATGATGCCGAGCGTGCCTTCGGCGCCGATGAACAGGTTCTTGAGATCGTAGCCGGTGTTGTCTTTCTTGAGCTTATTGAGGTTGTTCAGCACGCGGCCGTCGGCCAACACGACTTCGAGGCCGACCGCATGCTGGCGGGAAATGCCGTGCACCAGCGCGGCGATGCCGCCGGCATTCGTCGAAAGGTTGCCGCCGATGGTGCAGGTGCCTTCCGACGGCAGCAATTGCGGATAGAGCCGGTCCGCCTCGGACGCAGCAGCGCGCGCGTTCTGCAGCGTGACGCCGGCCTCGACGGTCATAGTGTTCGAGATAGGATCGATCTCGCGAATCTTGTTGAGCCGCGTCAGCGAGATGATGACCTCGCCGCGGTGTGGAATCTGTCCGCCGACGAGGCCGGTATTGCCGCCCTGCGGCACCACGGCGATTTTGTTCTCGTTGGCCAGTTTGAGGATCGCCGCAACTTCGGCCACCGAGCCCGGGCGCAGCACCACCGGCGTGACGCCGTGGAACAGATCACGCATTTCGACGAGATACGGCTCTTGCGCATCGCGCTCGGTCACTGCGTATTTCTGGCCGACGATGTCGATGAAGCGCTTGAGCAGCTCCGGCGATGGTGGCGGAATGAGCGGCGGCTTGGTTTGCAGGTTCATGTCGTTTCCTCTTTTTATTTCTTCAACTTATTTCTTTGGCGCTGCTGCGCGCGCCAGCCGGTCGTTGATGGCTTCGCCAAGTCCGTGACGGGGCACGCTCATGACGGCAATGGTCTTTGCACCCGCGGCATCGAGTGCACGCAAATGCGAAAATAGATTGGCGGCAGCTTCGATGAGATCGCCGCGCGGCGACAAATTGAACGTGGTGCCGGAAAATTCCGGCGCCGGTCCGAAGGCAAGCAGCGCTTCGCCGTCGCGCGGCGCAGCCGCGTCGAGCCGAACGCCGGCCTTCGGTGCGTAATGCGAGGCGAGCATGCCGGGTGCGAGAGGAGCGTCGTCATCGGCGGGAACGGCTGCGGCATCGAGTTGGTGGCCGAGCACGCGTTCGATCTGTTCGCGCGCCAGCCCGCCGGGGCGCAGCAGCGTCGGTGCAACCAGACAGGACACGATGGTCGACTCGACGCCGACGGCGCTCGGACCGGCATCGAGCACCAGATCGATACGGCCGCGCAGATCGGCCATCACATGCGCCGCATCGGTCGGCGAGACATGACCCGATCTGTTGGCGGAAGGCGCCACCACAGGGCCGTCGAACGCTTTCAGAAGCGCCTGCGCCACCGGATGGTCCGGTACGCGCACAGCGACAGTATCGAGCCCGGCCAGCGCCAGATCGGCGACGGCTGCCTCCGGCCGCTTCGGCAGTACTAGGGTCAGCGGGCCTGGCCAGAAGGCTTGCGCGAGCTTTTCAGCGTCGGCGTCGAACACGGCGATGCGGCGCGCCGCCGCAAGGTCGGCAACGTGGGCGATCAGCGGATTGAAGGCGGGCCGCCCCTTGGCGGCATAGAGCCGTGCTACGGCCTCGCCATTACCGGCGTCGGCGCCGAGCCCGTAGACGGTCTCGGTCGGGAAGGCGACCAGCCCGCCGGCGCGCAGGCAGGCAGCCGCGGCCTCGATCGAGGCTCTTTCGGCTGTCAGCACCCGCGTTCCAGGTTCCGCGTTCATTTTCAGACCAGTTGGCTTGCGGTTTTCAGAGTGAGGGGGTTATAAGGCCGCCGACAGTCGGAGTGTAGCGCAGTCTGGTAGCGCACCTCGTTCGGGACGAGGGGGTCGCAGGTTCAAATCCTGCCACTCCGACCAGTTTTCCAGACAATTTAGACCCCTTTTCCCGCAAACCTGACCTGTTTGGGCCGGATAGGCGCGATTTCTGGTTGCCTCGGCGCTCCCGGCGCCTCCATGATTGATCGGTCATAACAGCCACTCCCGGTCCGCCGGAGGGTAGTGTCGACCGTCAGGAGAACGCCTTTGCGCCAATTCGCTAAGCTGCTGGCCGCGCTATTCATGAGCGCAGCCCTGACAGGGGCCGCCGCCGCGCAGACCGCCTACCCAACCCGGCCCGTCCGGGTGATCGTCCCGTTCGGGCCCGGCGGCTTTGCCGACATCACCATGCGACTCGTCGGCCAGAAGCTGTCCGAGCGCATCGGCCAGCAGGTGGTGATCGAGAACCGGCCGAGCGCCGGCGGCATCATCGCCGGTAACGCGGTGACCGCAGCGCAGCCCGATGGCTATACGCTGTTCGTGCTTTCAAGCGGAATCGCGCTCAGCAAAGCGTTGCTCAAGACCATGCCGTTCGATCCCGGCACCGCTTTCACGCCGGTTTCGACTTTGGCGTTCTTTGATCTGCTGCTGCTGGTTAAGGCAGATTCGCCGATGAAGACGATCAACGACGCACTCGCTATGGCGAAAAGGGATCCAGGCAAGTTCAATATCGGCACCATCAGTCCAGGCAGCACGCAGAACGTCACGGGCGAACTCTACAAGTCGGCGACTGGCATTCCGATGACGATCATTCCCTATCGTACTTCGGGCGACGTGCTCACCTCGCTGCTGCGCGGCGATACGCAGATCGGCATCGAATCGTACGCGGCGCTGAAATCGGCGATCGACGCCAAGACGATCCGCGCCGTCGCGGCGAGTGGCGACAAGCGCTCACCGCAGCAGCCGGACGTGCCGACACTGAAAGAAACCGGCATCGATGCCGAGGTGGTTGGTTGGAACGCGCTGGTGGCGCCCGCTGGTACGCCAAAAGATGTCATCGCGTTTCTGAACGGTCATGTCCGCGCCGTCGTCGACGCCGACGATTTCAAGAAGCGCATGCTCGACCTTGGCGGCGTTGCGGGAGCTAGTTCGCCGGAAGAACTCGACAAGCGGTTGCAGGCCGACATTGCGATGTGGGCTGCTGTCGTCAAGAAAGCCGGACTGGAGCCGCACTGAAGCATGACCGACACTCTCAAGATCGAATCTCTTAAAATTGACGCGCACGTGCATGTCTTCACCACTGACATGCCGCTGATCGACAATCCGCGCCACGCACCGACATACAGCTTCACCCACGAGCAGCTTATTGCCACGCTGGATGAAAATGGCGTCGACCGCGCTGTCATTGCCGCCGCGAGCCCGTGGGGCGACTATAACGATTACATGCTCGAAGCCGTGCGCGCGCATCCCAAGCGCCTGCGTGCGACGGCCATCGTCAAGCCGACGATCGACCGCATGGCGCTTGAAGCCATGAGCAAGGCTGGCTTCATCGGCATCCGGCTGCCGTTCATCGGTCTGCCGCAACTGCCCGACATCACTACGTTCGAATATCGCGCGCTGTTCCGTCGCCTCGCCGATCTGAACTGGCATGTTCATCCGCATGTAAACGGCGACGATCTGCCGAGAATTCTGCCGACGCTGGAAGCCTCGGGTGTGACGACCGTGATCGATCATCTCGGCCGCCCCAACGAAAAGACGGGTGTCGCGAGCGAGGGCTTCAAGACGCTGCTGCGCTCGGTCGAGAAGGGCCGGACCTGGGTAAAGATGTCGGGCGGCTACCGGCTGGGATCATCGTCGATGGAAACGGGGCGGGTGCTGCTGCGCCATGCGGGGCCGGAGCGTCTGGTCTGGGCCAGCGATTGCCCCTTCGTCGGCCATGAAAACCAGTTTCCCTACAAGGCCACCATGGACTGGCTCACCGAATGCGTTCCGGATGCTGCTGTCCGCGCCAAAATCTTCGGCGAAACGCCGCTGAAGCTTTATTTCGGCGGGGTTTGAGCGGCTATCCATCCCGACCCATTGCGCCGCCCCGGCCTTAACTCCCCTTGTGCAAGGCGGGTTGTGCCGCGTACCTTTGGGTTGAAGCAACAAAAGCCGGCGGCTAACGACCGGCAAATGGGAGGATGACGCTATGCAACGGTTCGCCGGCACGGTTTCGCGTGCATTTTTCGCGCTACTCGGTTTTGCGATTTTGACGCTGCCCGCCCAAGCGGCGGAGAACTACCCCAGTCACCCGGTCAAGTGGATCGTGCCCTACACGCCGGCCGGCACCACCGATATTCTGGCACGCGTCGTGGGCCAAGCGCTTTCGGAAGAGCTCGGCCAGCAGTTCGTCATCGAGAACCGCCCCGGCGCCGGCAACAATCTCGGCACCGAACAGGCTCTGAAGGCAGAGCCGGATGGATACACCATCCTGCTGGTCAACCCCGCGCAGGGCATCAACGCCACGCTCTACAAGAAGCTCAACTTCAATTTCGTCCGTGACGTCGCGCCTGTGGCCGGCATCACCCGCGTGCCGAACGTGATGGAAGTCAATCCGAAATTCCCGGCGAAGACGGTCGAGGAATTCGTCGCCTATGCAAAGGCCAACCCCGGCAAGGTCAACATGGCGTCGTCCGGCAACGGCACCTCGGTGCACATGTCGGGCGAAATGTTCATGGCCATGACAGGCATCAAGATGACGCACGTACCGTACAAGGGCGCAGGCCCGGCGCTGATCGATCTGATCGCTGGTACCGTCGATGTGCTGTTCGACAACCTGCCGTCGTCGATCTCGCACATTCAGGGCGGCCAGTTGCGCGCGATCGCGGTGACCACCGACACGCCGAGCCCCTTCCTCAAAGGTGTGCCGACCGTCGGCGCGACCGTGAAGGGCTATGAAGCCAGCGCCTGGTTCGGCATTGGCGCACCGAAAGACACACCGAAGGATCGCATCGAGATTCTCAACAAAGCGGTCAACAAGGTCCTCGCCACCGACAAGATGAAGGCGAAGCTTGCTGAACTTGGTGGCGAACCGATGATCGTGACGCCGGCGCAGTTCGGCGACATAATCAAATCGGAAACCGAGAAGTGGAAGAAGGTCGTGGAATTCTCCGGCGCCAGCATCGAATAGCGCCGCGACCTCTTCTCAAGCAGAATGACACGCAAGCCGGTTCGTGCCGGCTTGCGTTTTTCCTTTAAGACGGAATTTCCAATGGCCAAAGCAAAGCGTCCAGAAGATCTGCGCAGCCACCGATGGCTCGGCGTCAATGATTTGCGCTCCTTCGGTCATCGTGCGCGGTTTAGGCAGGGCGGATTCGATAGTCCGGATTGGACCGGCAAGCCGGTCATAGGCATCATCAATACTTGGAGCGACATCAACTTCTGTCACACGCATCTGCGCGCGCGCGCTGAGGACGTGAAGCGCGGCGTCATTCAGGCCGGCGGCTTTCCGCTTGAGCTGCCGGCGATGTCGCTGTCCGAGCCCTTCGTAAAGCCGTCCACCATGCTCTATCGCAACCTGCTGGCGATGGAGACCGAGGAACTGCTGCGCAGCCACCCGATCGACGGCGCGGTGCTGCTTGGTGGCTGCGACAAGACCACCCCAGCGTTGATCATGGGCGCGATCAGCATGGGCATCCCGGCGATCTTCGTGCCGGCAGGTCCGCAATTGCGCGGTAACTGGCACGGTCAGACACTTGGATCCGGTTCGGACGCCTGGAAATACTGGGATGAGAAGCGGGCTGGGCGCATCACGCAGGAGCAGTGGGAAGAAATCGAAGGCGGCATCGCCCGCACCTTCGGCACTTGCATGGTGATGGGCACCGCTGCGACCATGATGGCGGCGGCCGAGGCGCTGGGCTTCTCGCTACCGGGCGCCGCCGCCATTCCTGCCGCCGACAGTGCGCATCCGCGGCTGGCGGCCAACTCCGGGCGCCGCATCGTCGACATGGTCTGGGAAGACCTGACGCCGGACAAAATCCTGACCAAGAAGTCGTTCGACAACGCCATCCGCGTCCATATGGCGATGGGCGGTTCGACCAACGCCATCATTCATCTGGTCGCTATGGCACGCCGCGCCGGCATCGCGCTCGACATGAACCGGTTCGACGAATTGTCACGCGACATTCCCGTGATCGCCAATGTGCGGCCGTCGGGCGAATATCTGATGGAGGATTTCTATTACGCCGGCGGTACGCGCGCGCTGATGGCGGAGCTGCGCGGTGTGCTCGATCTCGATTGCATCACCGTCAACGGGAAGACGCTCGGCGAGAACATCGATGGGGCCGAGGTCTACAAGCGCGAAGTCATCCATACGCTCGAAGATCCCGTCTCGCGCGATGGCGCTACCGCAGTGCTGACCGGCAATCTCGCGCCGCAAGGCTGCGTCATCAAGCCGTCCGCGGCCGAGAAACGGCTGCACAAACATCGCGGCAAGGTCATAGCCTTTGAGGACTACAACGAGATGGCGCGCGAGGTGGTGCGTGACGATCTCGACGTCACTGCCGACCACATTCTGGTGCTCAAGAACGGCGGGCCGCAGGGCGGTCCCGGGATGCCGGAATGGGGCATGCTGCCGATCCCGACCAAACTGTTGAAGCAGGGCGTCCGCGATATGATCCGCATTTCTGACGCGCGCATGAGCGGCACCAGCTACGGCGCCTGCATCCTGCATGTCGCGCCGGAGAGTTTTATCGGCGGGCCGCTGGCTTTCGTCCAGACCGGCGACGAGATCGAAATCGACGTGCCGGCGCGTACCATCCATCTCCACGTCAGCGACGCGGAAATGGCAAAGCGCAAAGCCGCGTGGAAAAAGCCGGCGCCCAAATATCCGCGCGGCTATGGCGCGTTGTATCTGGAGCACATCGGGCAGGCCGACATCGGCTGCGATTTCGATTTTCTGGGGCCGCTGGGCGCGATTCCGGAGCCGGAAATTCACTAGCCAACGATAAAAAATAAACTTGGAGGATGACCATGGTGCGGACGATATCGCGTGTAGCTCTCATCGCCGGATTGGTGTTGGCGGTGCTGCCTGCGTGGGCGCAAACGCCAGCCGGCACCGTCCGCATGATTGTCGGTTACGCCGCCGGCGGCACGGGCGACGTCGTGGCCCGTATCGTCGCGCCGAAGCTTCAGGAGGCGCTGGGACAATCGGTGGTCGTCGAAAACCGGCCGGGGGCGACCGGAGCCATTGCCGCGCATGGCGTTGCAACATCGGCGCCAGACGGCCTGACGCTGCTGGTCGGCCAGACGGGCGAAGTGGCTATCAATCAGCACACAATGAAGAACCTGAACTACAACCCGGATAAAGACCTCAAGCCTGTCGCGCTGCTCGCCATCGTGCCGCTGGCGATGACTGTGCCGGCTAAGGCGCCGTATTCGACCGTTACGGAATTTATCAAGGCGCTGCCGGGCCAGAAGATGACCTTTGCTTCAGCCGGCACCGGTACGCCGGGCCATTTCGCCGGCGAGTTCCTCAAGGCCAAGACCAAGGGCAATCTCGTACACGTGCCCTACAAAGGCGCCGGACCGGCTCTGAACGATTTGCTCGGCAGCCATGTCGATCTGTATTTTCCCGGCATGCCGGCGGTACAGCCGCATGTGAAATCCGGGCTCTTGAAAGTGCTCGCGGTGTCGTCGGCGAAACGTTCGGCGATTGCGCCGGATGTGCCAACCGTCGCCGAAGTGACCGGCATGACAGATTTCGACTTCACGCTGTGGGCGGGCGTGTTCGCCCCGCGCGAGACGCCGCAGGCGATCATCACGAAGCTCAATACCGAGATCAACAAGGTGCTGAATGACCCGGAAACGCGCAAGCGTCTGATTGAGGCTGGCGCCGACGTCGATCCCATGTCGGTGGATCAGTTCCGCGGCTTCGTCGATCGCGAAAGCAAAAAGTATGCGCGCATCGTCAAGGAAACCGGCGTCACGATGGACCAGTGACCGGCGTTGAAACTTCGACGGCCGTGAACTAGAAACGGCCGCAAAGGATGTTTCATGGCCGACGATATTCCGTTCGATAAAACACTCGATCTCGCACCCGATACGGTGGACGAGGTCACGCTTGGCGTACGCCGCGTAATGGCCAACAATCCCGGGCCTTTCACTTTCAAAGGCACGATGAGTTACATCATCGGCCGCGGCAAGGTCGCGATCGTCGATCCGGGACCGGCCGATGACGCACATATTGCCGCGCTGCTCGATGCGGTGCGCAACGAGACCGTGACGCACATTTTCGTCACGCATACGCACCGCGACCATTCGCCGGCGGTGCCGGCGATCAAGGCGGCGACCGGTGCCACTGTTTATGCCGAAGGTCCGCACCGAGCGGCCCGTCCGCTTAATACCGGCGAGCAGAAGCGGCTCGATGCCAGCGGTGATCTCGATTTCCGTCCCGACGTGATGCTCAAGGACGGCGAGGTCGTGGCCGGCGACGGTTGGAGCGTTGAAGCCATCACCACGCCGGGCCACTGCGCCAATCACATGGCCTATGCGTTGCGCGGCACCGACACGTTGTTCGCCGGCGATCACGTCATGGCCTGGGCCACCACAATTGTCGCGCCGCCGGACGGTGCGATGGTCGATTATATGGCGTCGCTTGCGAAGCTCGCGAAGCGGCCGGAGCAGTTTTATCTCCCGGGCCATGGTCCAGGGATCAGAGAGGCGACGCGGTTCGTCAACTATCTCATGTTGCACCGCAGAGCGCGCGAGGACTCGATCCTGCACCGCCTCGGCAAAGGGACGACCGACATTCCGAGCATCGTGCGCGCGAGCTATATCGGCATCGACCCGCGCCTCGTCAGCGCTGCTGGTATGTCGGTGCTGGCGCATCTGGAAGATCTGGTGACGCGCGGCGTGGTTGAGACCGACGGGCCGCCGTCGATTACGGGCACATACCGGCTAGCTGATACGTAAGCTACTTTTTTTTCTCGCCCTTCTTGTCCGCCGGCCGTTTTTTCTCGGCAGCTTTCTCAGCTTTCCACTCGTCGCGCTCGGCGCGGTCCTCGATGCGCTTTTCCGCGTTGCCGGCCGCGTCATCGATATCTTCGAGCAGCGTGCGTACGCGCGACGCATTGCCGCCGAAGTCGTGCAGCGCATAGCGCGAGGCCGAGCGGATATCGACGCGGCTGCCGTCGCCCTGCGGGCTGATGCGGATCGCGACGTCTTCGCGAAAACCCATGATCGGCGTGCGCGCCACGGCTTCGATTGCGGCGGGCCGGTTCGGCGCCGGAGCCCGCGAATCGACAATCAGCCATTTGCGCTTGGTCGTGAGCGCGAGCGCGATGTCGTAGGCCGTCTTGGGCGGCACGCTGAGTTGCAATGAAGAGATGTCGGGATAGGCGGCACGCTGCTTTTCCGCAGTGCCCTGACCCGGATAGTCGCTGCTGCCGCGCGGCCGCAAGCGTGCCAGCACATCGAAACGCGGCGGATTGTTTGCGTCCGTGGTGATGTCGAATATTTGCGGCAGTTTGCTAGCGCGATAACCGAGGTAGCCGGGGTAAGCCAAAATCGCGATGCCTAGAAATAGGCCGAGCAGCGAATAACCGAGCCCGGCAAGACCATCGCGCCAGATCACGATGAAGGAGGCAAAGGCAAACAGGATCGCGAGGCCTGCGAACACCAGTGCCGCGCCGAAGGTTGCCAGCGCCGGCACGATCTCCAGCAGGCCCGACCGGACAATCACGATGGACAGCATAGTGACCGCGAGGGCGAACACGGCAAGCCGTCCGGACCACGCGGCTAGCCGTGAGGTTGGTTCGTCGCCAAAAGAGGGTCGCCGCGGCATTTGTCCTATCCTGCGCAGATTCGCTTCAGAGCCGCCCACTCTTTAGCATCGAGGAAGGGCGTGGTGGACTTCGCGTTGGCGAATTTCTCGATAGCTGCGACCCGGGCCTTGGTTTCCGGGTGGTCGAGCAGAATTTTCATGCCCGGCTCGGTGGCGCCCCCGATCCGCGCCAGTATGGTCGCTAAAGCCCGCACATTGCCGCCGGCCTTGTTCATCAGTACCGCGGCGTAGGTGTCGGCATCCGTTTCCGCCTCGCGGGTATATGACGACTGCAGCACGGTCCTGGCCGCGATCACCACGGCGCCGCCGCCGACGAAATCGCCCAGTAGCATGCCGAACAGGAATGACAGGCCGCCGGCCTGCAAGACTGCCTTGGTGCCATCGAGATGGGCGACGTGGCCGATTTCATGCGCGATCACGCCGGCGACCTCGTCAGCATTCTCGGCTTTGTCGATCAGGCCGCGGAAGACGTAGATTTGTCCGCCCGGCAGCGCGAAGGCGTTGGCGTCCTCCTTGCGCACGACAGTGCTGCGCAGCGGCCCCGGCAGACCGGCGGCGGCTTCCAGCCGATGGATCATCTTGTCCAGCGCCGCACGACCGGCCTTCTCGCCCTCCGCTTTGCCACACTCGAAGGCGGCGCCGGTCTTGCCTGTGTCCAGCATGGCGCGCATTTGCATGTCGACGGCGTCGCCGAGTTTGCGCTCGATGGCGACCGGCAGCAGCGGCGCGATGCGCTCGGCCAGCGCTGGAATGCCGAAATAGGCAACCAGGAGCAGCGACACTGTTGCCGCCAACGTCCAGCCGATAACATTGCCGCGCTGGCGGCGCTGGATCGTGCCGGTGCGGTCGATGTGGACTGCCTGAATGTCGACCGCACGGGCAAAGTCCGGATCAAATATTTCCAGCCGCTCGAGTACAGGATTACCGTGGCGGCCGATACGCAGCACTTTGTCCGGCGCCGTCAGCGGTTCGAGTTCGTCGTAGGGCCAGTTGGCGAGAACGTTGCCGGCGTGGTCTGAAATCACCAATGACGTTGCGCCGAGCGTCACCGCCACGTCGTGGCGCGCGCTGGTCCGCCCGTCGAAGAAAACTCCCTTGCCGGATTCCATGCTCATTTTTCTTTGCGCATGATCTTATCCGAAAACAGGTTTCTACCTTTCGGGGTCATGCGCCTAATATCCGCCGGTATTGAGCGCGTCTGCCAGGCCTTCGCCAACCGGTGAACTCGCCCGCCCGCTTGCCTTCACAGCATCGAGCGCCGACAGGCCGGATAATTGCAGCGATTCCATACCTAACTGCCAGAGCGAGAGCATTACCGTGGCGCGGTAGACCGTCGAAAAGCCGAGTGCGATGACGACGTAGCCGCCGAGCAGAATCGCCGTGCCGGCGATCTCACCCCCGACGCTGGTTTGCTCGCCGCCGACGAGATAACTGGCCGCCACCAGACCCATCCCGCCGACGATGGCCGCGACGATGGCGCACAGAATCGCGTACCAGACGAACCGGACATAGGCGCCGTAGACCTGCACGGTGCGCAGCTTCGATGTCATCTCCACGGTGCCGAACCGCAACCCCGACGACCACCAGCGCAGCATCAACGCCTGATATGCCGGATAAAGGATCGCAGCGAAGGTGACGGACGTGCCGCCCATCAGCATGGCGAATACAACGACATCCGCAATTTCCGGATTGCCGCTTTCGATCTTGCTCATCACATCGTCACCGCCCGAGGCCGCCGCTTCCGCCAGCGCCTGCCAATCGACCACTTCGACGAACGCACCGATGGTTAGCGCGATCGGCACGATCACCGCGACCCACATCGGCAGACCGCGCAGAAACAACCGCAAGCCCGAGCCTTCGAAACGTCCGGCAAGATCGCCATAGAAGGTATGGCGCATCTTGTAGCGCTCGAGGCTTGCGATTTGGAATGGATAGGCAAGGCCGAGAGTGAGTACGGTCAGGATCCACCATAGGCTGGCCCGCAGCGCATAAAGCCATGCCGAACCGCTCTGATGGAATCTCAAACCACGATATATGGTGCGCGTCAGCCGGTAACGGCGTGCGCGGAACACGGCGTATTGCCCAAGCACGCCGAGCGCGACGAAGGCGATCACGCCCGACATCTGTCCGACAGTGCCGAGGTCGAGCGCCGCCAGAAAGAAACCGACATAGACCGGAATAAGAATGGCGACCGCGACCAGGAAGCCGAGCAGCAACTCCAGCGGCGTGCCGGTATATTCCAGTGCCTCGCCGGCAACTTCGGTGTTAGCCCAGAGATAGCGGCGCACGTCGGTGTTGAGCCAGAAGCGATAAATGCCGAGCGTTACCATCAGCAGCAGCGCGCCGCGCGCCAAGAGTCGCCAATAGACCCGGCGTTGTCCCAAAAAAAGTACGTTGCCGACTGGCGTCGGTGCTGCCTCGAGGCTGCTCATAAAACGAGAAATAAAGGGAAGGCGCGGTCGAGGCAATCTTGGTCTTTATTCGGCCCTTGCGCCGATTCGCCGCGTCAGGCGACCTTTTGTTCCGACGGCTTTTGCTTGGCTAGCCTCTCCAGAATGGCCTCGCTCATCATTGGCTTGCCGAACAGGTAGCCTTGGCCCTCATGACAACCCTGCGACATCACCAATTGCATCTGCTCTTCGGTCTCGATGCCTTCGGCGACGACGACCTTGTCAAGGTTGGCGCCGAGCGTGGCGATGGCGCCGATGATGGCGCGCGCGTCGCGACCGTCACCCAGATCGGCGATGAAGGACTGGTCGATCTTGATCTTGTGGAACGGAAACTTGCGAAGATAATTGAGTGACGAATAGCCTGTGCCGAAGTCGTCCAGCGACAGGTTGACGCCCAGGTTATTGAGCTGCTGCATCGTCGCTACAGTGTAGTCATTGTCCTCGAGCAGCAGTCGCTCGGTGACTTCGAGTTCGAGCCGCTGCGCCGGCAGCCCCGATTTCGCCAGCGCCGCCACCACCTGCAAGGCAAGGCCGCGTTCGCGGAACTGGATCGGCGACAGATTGACGGCGACCTTGACGCCAAGCGGCCAGGTATTGGCTTCGACGCAGGCACGGTTGAGGGCCCATTCACCGAGCGCAATAATCAGGCCGGTCTCCTCGGCCACCGGAATGAAGACCGACGGCGGCACGTTGCCGCGGATTGGATGGGTCCAGCGCATCAGCGCTTCGCAGGTCGTCGTCTTGCCGGTGCGCAGGTCAACCAGCGGCTGGTATTTCAGATGGAATTGGTCGAGCGCCAGCGCCTCACGCAGGTCGAGCTCAAGATTGCGGCGATCTTGCGCGGCATCTTCCATTTCTATGGCGAAGAACCGGTGCTCGTTGCCGCCACCGTTCTTGGCGGCATAGAGCGCCATGTCGGCCTTCTTGAGCAATTCATCCGGATCAATGCCGTCGTGTGGCGCCATCGCAATGCCGATCGAGGCGCCGATATCGATGCGGTGGCCTTCGATCTCGAACGGCTCCTTGAGCGCGCGAACGAGCCGCCGCGCCATCGATTTGGCGTCCTGCTGACGTTCGGTGGCAATCTGCATGACGACGAATTCGTCGCCACCGAAGCGTGTGATCATGTCAGCCGGACCGATCACGGCCGTCAACCGCGCCGCGACTTGCTTAAGGAGCTTGTCGCCGATCGGATGACCAAGCGTATCGTTGATGGTCTTGAAACGATCGAGATCGATAAGATGGATGGTGATGCGGTTTTCAGGCCGCTCGATTTCCTTGAGCATCGCGGTGATGCGCTCGCGGAACTGGGTGCGGTTGGCAAGCCCGGTCAGTTCGTCGAATTTGGCGAGATGCGCGATGCGCTCTTGAGCGCGCTTGCGCTCGGTCACATCCTCGAGGATGACGACCGAGCCGCCGCCCGGCATCATGCGGCGCGATACCGCAATGGTGCGGTCGCCGTCCGGCGAAGTTTGGAACTGATCGTGCGTTTCATGGCTAAGGCCTGCGACGAGATCGCGGATGACCTGCCTGACGCCCTTTGACCTGTGGTTGCCGACCTTGATGCTCTGGCGGATGAGTTGTGAAATCCGCATGCCGACATGGATCGGCGCTTTTTCCAGATGCAGCAGCTCGATGAAGCGTTCGTTCCAGACTTGCAAGCGATCCTGCGGATCGAGCATGCACAGGCCATGCGACATGTTGTTCAGAGCGACGTCGAAGCGGTTGGCCTGCTCCTCGAAGCGAGCGGCGAGCGCGGCCTCCTTGCGCGTCATAGTCAGCGCCTGAAGAATGATGCTGCGAATGCTCAACGTGATATCCATCATGCCGTACATGAACAGCAGCACGACAAATCCCAGCACCGTGTGCAGCCAATCGGGATATATGATCAGCGCGATCGCCATCGGCAGCGTGCAGAACATGAGCTGCCCGACTGCGATAAACGGCCGTCCTGCGTTGCGGCCGGAAATCGCCGCGCCGTAGCCGGCTGTGATCGTCGTCACGGCCATCTGCAACGTGCCATCGGACGTATGCGTGATGGTCAGCCAGCACAGCAGGCCGAGCAGGCCTGAGAATGTCCACGCGCCGTATTCGTAGACACGTTCCCAAAGTTTGGTGGCAGCCGCGTGCTCTGCCGCTTTGGATTTACGGTACAGGATCGCGGACATGACACGCAGCATGCCGATCGTCAGGATCGCGACGGACGTCAACATCAGAGAGAAATCGGTGTTGCGAAACGCAACCGCGGCGCCGATGATCGAACAGGCGACCGCGCCGACGACAAGCGACGCAATTGGCGCAAACAAAGATTCAATCAGCGCCGCGCGAATCTCCGATGGGAGAGTCGCGTCCGCCTGCCTCGTCTGAAAAAGCTTTTTGATCAGCATAAGCTGTTCAGTCCCTTCGATAGCGAAAAGGTATCGTTGGAAGCTCAACAGGGAGGTAACAGCTCGGCCGATTAGTAAATTTGGTGAATGCTTGGGCAATAATGACGAGCCGGTTTCGATAAAATTTTTCTCCGCCGTTAACCATCCGATAACCATAAGGGCGAGGCGCTATTACCGTTGCTTATGGGCGGAACTTCCGGCCGCTGTCTAAACGTCTGCAATATCTCGTTGTCGTGGTTAATCCACGTGGCACGGTCGTTTTATGCCGATAACATAAGGAGAATTTTATCGTCGTCGTGCACGGCGCGCGCATCTCGCATGCGCACGCAGGACAACGTTTCGTTGAAAAATTGGTAACGATCTGTTAGGGTTTCTAAGTAGTTAACGTGAGTAGTGAAATGTCCGTGCATGCGTATCGAGACGTTTCTATCCCGGTGATGCGTGGAGCGCGGGCGGTGCCGCCGGCGCCGATGGTCATGCAAAGATCGCAGATCGATCCGCGAATGATCGATCTTAAGGTTCTCGATCCCAAAGCGGCAGAACCAAAGGTCCTCGATCTCAAGAAAATTACCGACGCCCGCAGGCTCTACGAGCTCGATCAGCTTGAGGTCACGTTCGAAAAAGAATCCGGCGCCGTGTGGACGTTCATGAAGCCGCGCGGCCGCGCGAGCTACAATCCGGACCTGCTCGAAGATTTCCATGCCTGGCAGCGCGGCATCGCCGCGGCGTTCGAAGATCGTCCGTCCGATATCAAGTATCTGCTGCTGGGCTCGCGCACGCCCGGCATCTTCAATCTCGGGGGTGACCTCAATCTGTTCGCGGAGCGAATTCGAGAGCGCGATCGTGCGGCGCTGGTCGCTTACGGCGAATCCTGCGTGCGCATTCTCGACCGCAACATGAATACGCTTGGCCTGCCGATGATCACCATCGGTTTGGCGCAAGGGGATGCGCTCGGCGGCGGTTTTGAATCGTTGCTGTCGTTCAACATTATCATCGCCGAGAAGCAGGCCAAGTTTGGCTTTCCGGAGACCATGTTCGGCCTTTTCCCCGGCATGGGCGCCTACAGCCTGGTGTCGCGGCGCTGCGGTTCGGCCTTTGCCGAAGAGATGATGCTCAGTGGCAAGACCTACACCGCTGACGAGATGAAGGAAGCGGGACTGATCCACATGGTCGTGGAACGCGGGCAGGGCATCGAGGCGGCGAAGGATTACATGGAGCGTAACAAGCGGCGGCACAATGGCAACCGCGCCGTCTTCCTCGCCGGCCGCGCCGTCAATCCCGTGCCGCTCGCGGAGATGGACCGCGTCGTCCAAATCTGGGCCGACGCCTGCCTTCATCTCAGCGACCGCGACCTCAAGGTGATGCAACGGCTGGTCGCTGCCCAGGACCGCCTCAACGGCGCGGTGCAGGCCGGCCAGCAGGCGGCGGAATAAACCCGGACGTAGGTTGCCTGCGCCGGGAACGGGTTAGACGCTACGCGTACCGATACGTTGGTGCCGCAGTCAGAAACCGGCAAAATCAACTGCGTCCGTCGTTCCCCGTTGGGGCCGGTTGTCACCCGGCGCTGGCGCCGGGAAAACGCCCAGGCGCCGCCGAGGTTCCTGACGGCCGGCAGGTATGCTAACGTCGTCTTCCTGACATTGAGGTATCACCGTGGTCGACGCCGAATCCGAGACACCTATCCGTATTGCGATCGTGGAAGACGATGTGACGTTGCGGCAAGTACTGGTGTCGACCCTTGAGGCGGACCCGGACTATGTGGTGGTCGGGCAGTTCGCCGACGGCGAAAGCGCCGTACGCAACATGCCGGCTCTCGGGCCGGATATGGTTCTCATCGATCTTGGCTTGCCCGATATGTCGGGCATCGACGTGATCCGGCTGCTTAAGGCCTCGGATCCCGACTGCGATATTCTGGTCGTGACGATCTTTGGCGACGAGCGGACAATCACGTCTGCCTTGGAAGCCGGGGCGAATGGCTATTTGCTCAAGGGGGCGTCGCTGGAAGAGTTGCGCCGCGACGTTCGGCATTTGCGAATCGGTGGCTCGCCGCTGTCGCCAATGGTGGCGCGGCAGCTTTTGAACAAGCTTCAGGCAAAGCCCGCGGACAACAAGCCGCAGGTTGGCAACGGCACGAAGCTCACGAAGCGGGAACACGATATCCTGCAGATGATAGCGAAGGGCTTTTCCTACGCCGAAACGTCGCAGATTTGCGGCGTTGCAAGCGCGACCGTGCACAGCCATCTCAAAAGTATTTACCGCAAGCTCGAGGTCCACTCGAAGACCGAGGCGGTCTACGAGGCGCGGCGCCGAAGTCTTATTTCTTAAGAAGCCTTATTTCTTAAGCCGCGCGGTCGGGCAGGGTGGCACCGGTCCGGTTGGCCGGTGGCACGCGCAGTTCGATGCGCACTGTCGTGCCTTTGCCCGGATTGGCTTCGACAGCGAGCGCGCCGCCAGTGGAGAGCTTGCGCGTCCGCATATTCATATTCGAGATGCCGCGGCCGGCTTTGGCATTGACGTCAAAGCCGCGACCATCATCGGCAACCGTAATAATAATCGCCGACGCAGCTTCGTCGTAAATGGCCGATAGCGTAACGCTTCGTGCGTCCGAATGATGCAGTACGTTGCTCAACGCCTCCATGAGGATCAACTTCATCGACAGCGCATCGCGTGACGATAAGGCAGTAACGGTGGGTAATTCTTGCACGCGCCAGCGAAACTCGATGCCGGCAAGTTCGATGGCGGAGGCCATACGATGCCGGACGTTGCCGAGGATGAGGTTGAGGTCGCCACCCACGGGCTCGGCGCTGTCAACGAGAAGCCTCAGTTCCATCAGGATTTCGCCGATCCGGCGTTTGATGTCGGCGAGATTCATCGTCTCCGATGAAAAGTGCGCCAGCAGCGTCGATAAGCTCGCACCGATGCTGTCATGCATGTCGGCAGAAATTTTTTGCCGCTCTTCCATCGCGGATTTCACGACCTCAAGCCGCGTAAGTTGCGAGGCGTTTTCCAGGCGCTGGATGACGAAAACCGATGCGATCATGGCCGCTGTGAGTACGAACCAGCACAGGGCGAGAATCCAATAAATGCCGAGATACTGGTTGCGAAGATATTCGTTCTCGTAAGCGACCACGACGTAAAACGGCGTTGTCTCGGAAGCGACAAAGGTGCCAAACCGAGTGATGCTGTCGGCGCTGCTGATGCCGAAGAACGTACCCCTTTTTTCGCCCGCAAGAACTCGCTCATAAACCCGCGCCATCTTCGGGATGGCAGCACCGTAGCCAATCGTGCCGCTTAACGAACGTATCCGGACGACACCGTCGTTACCGGTGAGACTAGCAATGCCTTGGTCGCTCAGCTTGAGCTTTTCATAGACGTCGTTGAAGTGAGACAGCCGGTATGACGCAACGACGACACCGTTGAAAATACCGTTCGCATCGCGGAGCGTTCGCGAAAACTGAATAGACCATTCATTTGTCAAGTCGCCTTGCGTCGGCACGCTGATATAGACTCCGGTTTCACCCGGGTTTTCCGCGTGGATGCGAAAAATACTGCGATCTTTGAGCGAAATCTTCGGAACGGGATCGACGCGAGCACTGGCGATAAGTGTGCCATTGCGGTCGATAATGGCCGGGCCGATCACCGTTTCTCTTAAGGCATAACGGGTCAGCAATTGCCGCAATGTCGTTTCATTAGTCGCGGCAATATCCACGCCGCGAAGCTGATCGGACACCTGGCCGAGCACGGCGTCGAGATTGGCCGAGGCTTCCTCGAAACTGCCCATGAGCATCTGGGCGATGTTGCCGGTGTCCCGATACAGATCCTGTTCGGCGCGTTCCTTGAACTCTTCGCCGGCAAGCATGCACAGCCCCAGCACAAAAGCCGAAAAGCCCGCGCACACCAGGAACATCGACGGACGAGAGAAGCGGCCGAGCAGGTTTCCCACGATAGATATTCCGGTCACGGCCTTTACCAATGCTCCCTCAAAATCTGAGGAAAGCCGGGGGTGTCCCCCCATCATATCCCCAAATTTGGGGATTGGTCGAACCCTCCTGCCTGTTAAACGCTCAGGGCTGGAATTTCCTAGTCTTAACAGGGGTTTTTAACCCGAGCGGCGGCCGCTATGGGCTTTCGCGGCCGGTTTTTCGAGGGAAGTCGGATGGAACTGGGCTCCAAAGAGATGTTCATGCTGTTCCCGACGCCCTTGTTCACGGGAAAGCTGCTCGATCTGTCTGCTTGCGACCGTACCGAGAAGACCTTGCGTGACATGCAGAAGCTGGGCGCGGGCGCGGCCTCGCAGGCCAAAGCGGCGGCCTATATGACGCCGGACAATCTTCAGAACCACCCCGATATGAAAGAGCTGACGGCCCTGGTGATGGCGGAGGCCAACCAAGTGCTCGACGCCTTTAAGATCAAGCGCGACTCGCACTACATCACAAATATGTGGGGCAACATCACCCACCCCAATCATCGCCACCACATGCACGTTCATCCGAACTGCCTGCTGAGCGGGCTCATCTACATCAAGACGCCGCCGAACTGCGGCCCGACGATGTTCGCCTCGCCGCGGCAATTGGCGCGCATGCTGGAGCCGACCTACACGGCCAAGAATGAGATCAATTCCGACGTCTTCATCTTTCCGGCCGAGAAGGGCCGCATGCTGATGTGGCCGAGCTATCTGCCGCACGCGGTCGAGCACGGCACTGCGGACGAAAACGAGGACCGCATCGTCGTCGCTTTCAACGTCATGATCCGCGGGCTGACCGAACAGCTCACGATGCGGATGGATTTCAAGTAGCTATTACGACGTTACGCCGGCCTTCTTGATGATCGGCGCCCATTTCCGATTTCAAGAAGGCCTGTAGGGCTTTTACGCGGAACGACTACTTCACCGCCAGCAGTTCGACGTCGAACATCAGCGTCGCGTTCGGTGGAATGACGCCACCGGCGCCGCGTTCGCCATAACCGAGCGCTGGCGGAATGATGAGCGTGCGCTTGCCGCCGACCTTCATGGTGGCGACGCCTTCGTCCCAGCCCTTGATGACGCGGCCACGGGCGATGGGGAATTCGAAAGGTTCGCCGCGATCGACCGACGAGTCGAATTTCTTGCCCTTCATGCCGTTCACGTAGAGCCAGCCGGTGTAGTGCATGACGCAGGTCTGGCCGGGGGTGGGCGTCTCGCCGGTGCCGACGACTGAGTCCGTGATCTGAAGTCCTGAGGCTGTGGTCATGGTTTTTTTGGCCTGCGCCGCTGCTGGGGTGAGGGAGCCGGTGGCAACCGTAACGGCCAGACCGGCAGTGAGTGCAAAGGCCGTCAGGGCGCCTGCACGGATAAAGGCTCGCATATGCTCTCCGGGGTCAATTTGCGGCGCGGGGCCGGGAACTTTCTTGGTTAACCATCTCTAAACGGCCTTCTCTGTACTGTGGCGGAGCCTGCGGTGTCTAGCGACCGCCAATTTCTGGCGACTGGGTCGTAACGCCGCCATCGAGGGATTCAGCCTTTCAGGCGCGGCCGATGTCTCGCATATCTTTGCCCAGGTCTCTGCCGATGCTCGGCGGAATGAAATTCCGCATCGGTAGCAAGCTCGCGCTCACGGTGGGTGCTGGCGTCGTATTGGTCGCGGCCATGGTCGCCAACCAGCACAACAACAATGCGCTGGTATCGCAACAAGCCGAGTTGGAGCGCGTCGAGCAAGGCGCCACGGCCGACCTTCTGCGCGCTGGCATCGCCTTGCAACGCATGCAGATCGGCACCCGCGAGATCCGCCTGGCGATTTCCGAGCGCGAAGCCGAAAGCGCACTGGCCGAACTCGAACGTAACATGGGCCGCGCCGATGCCTTGCTCAACGGTGCGCTGTTGCAATGCCAGGAGGCGGCCGACTGTGACCGGCTGATCTCCCTTCACAATCTTGCCAGCCTCTACTCAGAGACGGCGGCCGAGATGACGAAGCTGAAGAAGGACTATGCGGAAATCACCGTTCCGCTGGCGGCCAACGATAAAACGGGAAAGCAGATCGACGACCTGATCGAAAAGGCGATCTCGGCCGCGCAGGATCGTACCGCGCAGCGTATGGCGTCGGCGACCGACCGTATAGGCGACAGCACCAAAATCAATCTCGGGGCTGGCTTCTTCGTCGTGACGATTTTGTTGGGCGCGGCGGCGTTTGGCATCCTCTCTATTGGCCGGCCGATCCGCCAGCTCACGGCGATGCTGTTGAAACTCGCCGGTGGCAAGCGCGATCTCGACATCCCCTACACGGCACGGGGCGACGAAATCGGCGATGCCGCGCGCGCCGCCCACGCACTGCAGGACAATCTGATGCGGCTCGAGAGCGTCGAGGCGGAACAGAGGCGCGCCGCCGACGAACTCACGAAGGAGCGTGAATATCTGGTCCGCGATATCGCCGACAAGTTCGAGACGGCCGTGGGCAACATTGTCAGCACGGTCTCATCGGCGGCGATCGAACTTGAGACCGCGGCCGGGACTTTGACACGCAACGCCGACGCTACGCAGGGCCTGTCAGCCGAGGCGACGGTCGTCTCGGATGAAGCTTCCAACAACGTCCAGTCGATCGCACAGGCGACGTCCGAATTCGGCTTTTCCATCGCCGAGATCAGCCGCCAGGCCAACCGCTCCACCGAGATCGCGGCGGAAGCCGTGCGGCAGGCGGAAGAAACCGACGACCGTATCGACCGGCTATCCAAATCGGTCAACCAGATCGGCGAAGTGGTGGCGATGATCAGCGCCATCGCGCGCCAGACCAATTTGCTGGCACTCAACGCCACCATCGAGGCCGCGCGCGCGGGCGATGCCGGCCGCGGCTTTGCCGTGGTGGCCGGTGAAGTGAAAAATCTCGCCACCGAAACCGCCAAGGCAACCGAAGCCATCAGATTGCAGATCGCCGGCATCCAGGAAACGACAGAGGAATCGGTCGCCTGCATCAGCCGTATCAGCGGCACGATCGGTGAGATCGCGCAGATTTCGGCGACGATCACGGCCGCCGTCAGCAGTCAAAGCGCGGTGACGCAGGAAATTTCAGACAATATCGCTCAAGCCGCCCAACGCGCCGCCGATGTCGCCAAGAACATTACCGCCGTTAATCGGGACGCCTCTGAGACCGGCACCGAGGCCGCCAAGGTGCTCCGCGCTGCGCAGATGCTCTCCAGCGAGAGTCGCAACCTGCAAGTCGAGCTGGATAATTTTATCAAGACGGTGAGGGCGGCTTAGCCCGTCGTTTGCCGAGATAAGTGTTCTCACTCCGCCGCCTCGACCCCCGGCAGCCGATAGTCCCTGAACTGTTTGCGCAATTCCATCTTCTGAATCTTTCCTGTTGCCGTGTGCGGAATTTCGTCGACGAACACGACGTCGTCCGGCATCCACCATTTCGCGACTTTGCCCTGCATGAAGGTGAGGATGTCGTCGCGCGTTGCGTTCTCGCCTTTCTTGAGCACGATCACGAGCAAAGGTCGTTCGTCCCATTTCGGATGCGTGACGCCGATCGCGGCGGCTTCCGCCACTTTCGGATGGCCGACCGCTAAATTCTCCAGGTCGATGGTCGAAATCCACTCGCCGCCGGACTTGATCACGTCCTTGGCGCGGTCGGTCACCTGCATGTAGCCGTATTGATCCATGGTCGCGACGTCGCCGGTGTCGAACCAGCCGTCGTCTTCGAATACTTCGCCGCCTTCGCCCCTGAAATAGCTCTTGGCCACCGCCGGCCCGCGCACTTTCAGGCGGCCGAAGGTCTTGCCGTCCCACGGCAATTCCTTGCCCGCGTCGTCGGTGATTTTCATGTCGACACCGTACGGCGGATGGCCTTGCTTCATTTGCACATCCAGCCGCGCGTCGCCTTTAAGGCCCGCATATTCCGGCTTCATGGTGCAGAGCGAGCCGAGCGGCGACATCTCGGTCATGCCCCACGCATGCACAACCTCGACGCCGTATTTGTCCTGGAAGGTTTTCGTCATGGCGCGCGGGCAGGCCGACCCGCCGATGACGACGCGCTTGAGGTGCGGCAGTTTGGCGCCGGTCTTTTCCAGATCCTGCAGCAGCGTTAGCCACACGGTCGGCACCGCCGCGGTGAACGAAACTTTGTAAGTGTCGAGCATTTCGTAGATCGACGAGCCGTCCATCTTACAGCCCGGCAGCACGAAGGTCGCGCCGACCATCGGCGTCGAGAAGGCGAGCGACCAGCCGTTGGCATGGAACATTGGAACGACGGGCATGCAGACGTCGGCGGAGGCGAGGTTCTTGGAATCCGGTAACGCCGCCATGAAGGCGTGCAGCGTGTTGGAGCGATGCGAGTACAGCACGCCCTTGGGATTGCCGGTGGTGCCGGAGGTGTAGCACATGCCCGCCGCGGTGTTCTCATCGAACTGCCGCCAGGCGAAGTCGCCGTCAACTTCCGCGATCCAGTCTTCGTAGGCGACCGCTTTCTTGAGTGTCGTCTGCGGCATGTGTGCGCCGTCGGTGAGAATGACGTAACGCTCGATGGTTGGCAGCTTGTCGGCGATCTTTTCCAGCAGAGGCACGAACGTGAGATCGACGAACATCATGCGGTCGCCGGCGTGATTGACGATCCAGACGATCTGGTCGGGGAACAGTCGCGGGTTCACAGTGTGATAGATCGCGCCAATGCCGAGGATGCCGTACCAGGTCTCGAGATGTCGCCAGGTGTTCCATGCCAAGGTAGCGACGCGGTCGCCGAGTTTGATGCCGTCCTTCTCCAGCCGTTGCGCCACCTTCAGCGCGCGGGCACGAACTTCGCGGTAGTTCGTCTCGTGGATAGGCCCCTCGACCGAGCGGGTGATGACCTTGCGCTCGCCATGAAATTTGGCGGCATGGTCGATGATGCGGTGAAGCAGCAGCGGCCAGTCCTGCATGAGGCCCAGCATGGCGTTTCCCTCTCCCAATTTTAATGCACGATTTATTCGCGACTTAATTCTTGCTTGGCGTTGCCGCCGTTTGGGCCAGCCCCTCGCTAACCGGAGTCAAGGTTAGCGGTCATCGGGGAGGGGCGGCAACCTTTGCATCAAAACCCTGGCGCCGCTCGCGGAACGATCCGTTTTGTGGCACATATCGCCTCGATGAAGCTGGGAATCGCATTATTAGTGCTGGCCGGGGTGTGCTGTGGCCTGGGAGGCCAGCCGGCTGTGGCGCAGGAAGCTGCGTCCGCCGCCGTACCCATTCCGCAGCCTGTTCCGTTGCCCCGCCCGCGGCCGGTGATCGGAAAGCCGGCCTGGCTAGAGCCGCATACCTTCCGCGAGGCCGCCGGCATCGATTTCAAATCCGAGGACGTCACCAGCGCACCCTCCGACTGCCGCCTGCGGCTGGAAAAGATCGCGATCCTCACGCCGAAGCCGCGGCTCATCGGCCCCGGCTCCTGCGGCGGCGGTGACATGGTAGAACTCAGCGCCGTGCGCCTGTCGACCACGTTACAGGTGATGGTGAAGCCGGCGCCGGTCATCCGCTGCTCGATGGCGGAATCATTGTCGCTGTGGATTCGCGACGAAGCGGTGCCGCGCGTCGCCAAGGCCGGCGGCGCCGCGCTGCGCATTGTCGATACCTATGACGACTTCGATTGCCGTGGCCGCAACCGCATCATCGGCGCTCGCATGAGTGAGCATGGCCGGGGCAATGCTGTCGATATCCGGTCTTTCACGCTCGCCGACAGCAAGATCATGCTCTTGACCGACATGCATGCGCCGAAGGATCTGCGCATAGGCCTGCGCGAAAGCGTCTGCAGCCGTTTCATGACGGTGCTGGGTCCGGGTTCGGACGGCTACCACGAGGAGCACATCCACCTCGATCTGGCCGAACGCAACAACAACTACCGCATCTGCCAGTGGGACGTGCGCGAACCGCCGCCGCCACCACCGCCGAAGGAAGAAGAAGCCTTGGTTGCCGCCGAACTGGCGGACAAACCGACGCCCAATCCGTTAACGCCGAAGGTGGGCGGGCAGGGCACTGCCCGGCGTAAACTGTAAACGCGGTTTCAGATAGCCGCATTTTCCGGCCATGCTATCCACAGTCCGTTCACTGTTTAATGGCTAGCTAGTGCGGCGGATTTGAAGTTCCTCTTATTGTAGCTCGCGTTCGGAGAGGAACTTCAAATCCAAAGCCGCACTAGTATTATTATACTTGCTAGTGTCCCTTTGATTCCGAAGTTCGCTAAGTGGGCGCGGCGAGGTTTGCGAACTTCGGAATCGGGACACTAGCCGGCAATGACCATCGTTAATCCCAGGCTACTGGCGCCCGGCGCGCCGCTCAAGGTTACGCGCCGTGGCCTGCTGACGCGCGGCCTTATGCTTACAGGCGCTGCTGGTCTCGTTGGTGCGAGCAGCGCTGCTTACGGTGCCGCCGAAGCGGCGATGGGTCTCGCGGTCACCGACTACGCGCCGGTGCCGGCGAACTGGCCGGCGCGGCAGAAGCTCACCATTACCGTCATTGCCGATATCCATGCCGGCGGTCCCAACATGGGGATCGCGCGCGTGCGCGAAGTCGTCGACACCGCGATATCTCTCAAATCCGATCTGGTCGTTATTCTCGGCGACTATTTCGCTACGCATCGTTTCATCACCGAACACGTGCCGCACGCGGCCTGGGCCGCGGAACTTGCGCGCATCAAGGCGCGCTATGGCGTCTACGCCATCCTCGGCAACCACGACTGGTGGCACGATCCGCAAGGCGTGCGCGCGGCGCTGCGCCAGTTCAACATCCCGGAATTGAAGAACGACGCCGTCCTGCTCGGCGAACGCGGTTCACGCTTCTGGCTGGCCGGCATCGACGATCAACTGGCGCATTATATCGGCCACGGCAATTTTCGCGGCGCCGATGACTTGCCCGGCACGCTGGCCAAAGTGAAGACCGACGATCCGGTCATCCTCATGGTGCACGAGCCCGATATCTTCCCGGACGTGCCCTCGCGCGTTGCCTTGACCTTGGCTGGCCACACCCACGGCGGCCAGATCAAATTGCCTTATATCCCGCCGGTCTGGGCGCCATCGGCCTATGGCGCGCGTTATGCCTACGGCCACATCGTCGAAGAGGGCCGCCACATGATCGTGTCCGGCGGCTTGGGCACCAGCCAGGTGCCGCTGCGCATCGGCGTCACGCCGGAAATCGTCCGCGTCACGCTGGGCGTTTAATTCTCTCAGTTCGTCCCCGCGAAAGCGGAGCGCCAGTCCTTTGCTCTGGATTCCCGCTTGCGCGGAAATGAGCGGGTGAGAGGACTTTCAAACAAAAACGGCGCCCGTTGGGGCGCCGTTTTCAATTCGATGATTTTGCCGCTTAGCGGAACAGGCTCTCGCCCGCACCCGCCATGCGCGGGCTGTACGGCGAGTCGCCTTGCTTTGGCGCCAGCACAACGACGACGGTGCCGGTCTTGACCCGCTTATAGAGGTCGATGACGTCCTCGTTGGTCAAGCGGATGCAGCCCGAGGAAATCGCCTGGCCGATGTATTCCGGCTGATTGGTGCCGTGAATGCGATACATCGTGTCCTTGTTGCCGTCGTAGAGGTACAGCGCGCGGGCCCCCATCGGGTTCTGCGGGCCAGAAGCGACGAAGTCTGGAACGTCCATGCGCTTCTTGATCTCGGCGGTCGGCGTCCAGGTCGGCCACTCGGTGACGCGGCCGACTTTCGCCACGCCCGACCAGGAAAGAGCTTCGTCGCCGACGGTCACGCCGTAGCGGATCGCCTTGCCTTCGGGCAGCACGTAATAGAGGAAGCGCGCGTCGGAATCGACGACGATCGTGCCGGGCAATTCCTTGCGGTGATACTGGACGATGTGGCGCTTGAACGGCTCGGCGATCTCCGCCTTTTCATATGGCGCCGCCGCCAAAAGCTTCTTGTCGCGGGGCGTCAAGTTCGCTTCTGAAGATGGCTCCATGGTGGACTGCATGCAGCCACCCAGCGTTAGCGCCAGCGCAACGCCTACAAGAACAAGCCCCAAGCCCTTGACCGCCATTGTTTTTCCTCAGTTTTTTCCGGTCGCTCGAATCAGCGCCCGTTCGCATCCTGTCCAAAGCAATTAACCGAAACAGCCCAGAAATAGCTACGATTTCGACCCACTTCGCAGCGCTTCCTGTGTATCTGTGGCCATTTTGTCGCACCGACTTTAGGCGATTTCCGGATCCGCAAGGGCATTGATAAAGCGCCCGAAATTCACCTTACCCGCCAAGGCGTTAAGAGACGGTCAACCATAATGCTCGGAATATGAGTGAAATTGTCGGTAAAGCGGTCGGCTTTCTCGAATCGTCACGATAGGACACGAATACCCGCGCAATTTTGCCCCAGTCGAGGGCCAGATTCAGTGTTGAGGAAACCCAAGGAACGGATCGGAGAATTAGACGTGACAATGCATGCGACCAACGCGCCGGAACAAAAAGACTCTCGCCAAGAGTCCCAGCGCTCCCAGACCAAGCTCGATAACCGCTACGGCAAGATCGGCATTTCGGCCGTCGCTGCTGCCTGCGAGCATACGCCAAAGCAGGAAAGCGCCGCCGAATATCGCATCCCTTACGATCGCGACTAAGCGGATTGTCTTGCATGGACCGCGCGTCAGCGCGGGCCGGTTCGCCAGCTTTTAAGCTGTTCGGCTCTCATGTTCGACGTGTCGATGCACACCGCTGCCCGCAAGGCTGCGGTGTTTGTCGTTTGAGGGGCCGGTCGTCTTGGATGTCGCCCTGGATTTATGTGTTGCGCCCGCCCGCCCGATAGGGTCTTTGAAGTTGTCGGGTCGGCGCATGACCCGAAGCGGACACTCCGGTGCCGTCTTCGGCGAAGTCTCATGCGCCCGAAAAAAGCATGGCTGCATGATTTCAGTCTACGTTCCGCAGGGCACTTCGCTTGAACGCATAACGGTCGAGCCCGGCGAAGCGCCGCCGTCCGCGGCGGTGTGGATCGATCTCGTCACGCCGACCGTTCAGGAAGACAAGCTCACCGAGCAGTTTCTCGGCATC